>NZ_JAPVXW010000001.1:0-333136 GCF_041431535.1 Veillonella sp. 27098_8_77
CTATACAAGTAAAATTGATGAAATATAAAATAAGTGTTAAAATGATAAATAAATGTATGTATTTAAGGAGCGAGATATGAAGTTAAGACGTTTGTTAATACTGAGTTGTATTGGATTTATTGGGACTATAGGAGCATCTCAGGCCATTGAGGTTAACATCCCTGGAGCTCGCCCAGATATTGCGAAGGAAGCATATCAAGAATACCGCCTTCCCGAGGACGTTGCTAAACGAATTGATGCCTATCAGGAAATGCAAGTAAAAAAAATGGTGCAACGTCTACCAAATTATAATAATGAAAAATTAGCTGATGATATTTATTTGTCACAAGAATTGACTAGAGCGATTCATCATTCTAGAAGTGTATATATTATTACAGATAATGGAGCAGATGTTAAGTTTACAGGGCCTAAAGAAAGTATAATTGGGTGGTCTATTGATCCTAAATATTTCTCTCAATATCCTATTAAGAATGGTGGCATAACTATATCGGGAGTAGCTGATTTTAGTTATGAAACGAGACCTCAACCAAGAGGATCTAAGTGGGAAGATACAAATATAGAGTATGCAGATGTAAATCAATCTATTATACAGGATATTGTAAAAAAGAGTTTAGAAAAAGAAAAGACTGTACCTCGCTTTATTGATGGCGGTGTATTCACATATCCTGGTATTGAAAAAGCAACGTGGGATGTAATAGGCCTTGATGATCATTATGTAGTGGGGACAATCAATTTTACATTACCAAAAACACCTACTATTTCTTATCATATTGGTCAATCTCTAAATAAAGATATTATAAAAAATCATATTAAAGATGATACACAACAATCGATCTCTTATACAATGGGGCCATTGGCCAATTTTGTGTTGCCTTCGATTAAGCCTGCTAGCGATGTATTAGCATATACTGATCCAGTTAAAATGGGACCTTATACCTTTAGGGTATTAAAAAATAGTAAATTCAAGGAACATGAGGTCATAGGTCAAGCTGAATATGATGTGTATCTTTCAGGACGTATCAAAGCCGTACTAGGTAAGCAACCATTGGTCAAAGGTGTTAGTGTTGAAAAACAAAATATTTTATATAGCTACTTAAGTATGGTTGTTAATAATCATGGTTTACAAGGTCATAAACGATTACAGTATGCCACAGTTTGGAACAATGGTGTTCCAGCTTTATACTTTGAAGCTAATAAAGAAAATGTAACACTATTTGGAATGGTATTGTATGATAATCAATATGTCTATACATATTATTTATACAAACCTGATGATGTTCATGTAAGTAACTATAAATTGCGAGATGTGATTCAATATGTAGCTGCTAAACATAGTAAATCTTGGAATGATAAAGCTTTTGCAGGGGTTGGTTTTTCGCCATCTAGATTACAATTTATGAAAATACGTCAGAATAATAAAAATGTTGGTAATGATAAAACATTAAGTACTAGTAAAGAGTAATGTAATAGTTGATGTAAAATAAAAGAGGTTTAACACGTATGCGTTAAACCTCTTTTGTTATGCTTATCTAAAGAATCTACCAATGAGTGGCATGCTAGCACCATCGTTTTTATTAAGTCCTTTTAAGAGAACCATGATGATGACGTAGAGCAATAGGCCTTCGATACCGGTGAGTATGAAGTTAGCCCACATTGGTAAGATACTTGCTAGGTAGTGGTAGCTCAAGAAGATGAGTACACCCATGACACCGGCGCTGACCACGTTTTTCCAAAGTAGGGAAATATCAAGGAAGTAGCCTGTGTATTTTTTGATGTAAATCAAGTTGAGTAAGGCTGCAAAGCCGATGTCGGCTACGGTTGCCCAAGCGGCACCACCGATGCCGAGCCAAGGGATGGCCGTTAATGTCCAGTTAAGGATAACCTTGATGACAAGGGAAATACCCATATTGATAACTGGAATGCGCGGCTTGTTAAGGCCTTGTAAGATACCTGTTGTTACTTGGTGCACGCCGAGGAAGAAGATGGAGAACGCAGTGATTTGCGTTGCTAGTTCTGCTTTTGGCGCATTGTAAATCAATGTAACGGTCGGGGCCGCGAGTACATATAGTAGCACCGTAAATGGTACGGTTGCCATAAATGTTAAGCGCATAGAGCCTGCGGTACGGTCATAAATACCTTGGTGATCTTGTTTTGCAAAGGCATGAGAGATAGCAGGTACGATGCTTGTAGCAAGGGCCGCCGTAATGATGGTTGCCAAGTTGATGAGCGGTACCGCCATACCTGTAAGGTAACCGAATAGCTCTGTTACTTCGTTCATCGGGAAACCGGCATCTAATAGTCGGCGTGGAACGATGAGCAAATCAAGATTTGCCGTCAACGGTAACATGATGCTGGCTAAGGAAATCGGAATGGACAACGATAACAGTCGCGATAAAATTTCTTTAGCCGATTCGCGCGGACCATTATAGCTTTCACCAGTACTACTAGCCTTAGGCAATTTGTAGTAATAGTACAAGAGCACGAGGAAGGCACCAAAGGCACCGACGCCAGCACCTAGGCTAGCACCGCCAGCTGCGGCTGGTAGGCCATATGGCAATAAGATGGCCGCTGCACCGAGCATGACGATAACGCGCAATAGTTGTTCTATGATTTGGCTGACCGCTGTTGGGGTCATCATTTCATAACCTTGGATGTAGCCGCGGAAACAGGAAATCCACGTTACAAAGAATACTGCCGGAGCAAGTGCGATGATTGAGTAATAGGCACGGCTTTCAGCAATGAGACCGCTGGAGATAAGCCAATCTGCGCCAAAGTACATGGCCAAGCTGGCGATAAAGCCCGTAATGGTCAGCATTGTGAAAGAAATATTGAATACTCGCTTAGCGCCACCAAAGTCGTGTAATGCTAATCGTTCTGCCGTCAAAATAGAGATGGCAATCGGCACACCTGCGCTCGAAATTTGTAATAGTAACAAATAGATAGGAAAGGCCATCTGGTAGATTCCGATGCCTTCCCCGCCCAAGATACGGGAGAGAAGAATCCAGTTGATACTACCGATGGCTTTCACTACGAAACCGGCAATGGTTAATATTAAGGTTCCTTTTAAAAATCCACTAGCCATAGATTATAGTTTGTGAGAAGAACCTAATACATCTTTAATTTTGTGAGCTACCATGCCTTTAATAGCGTCACGAGCAGGTCCTAAATATTTACGAGGGTCAAATTCGGATGGATTTTGGGCCAAGTATTCGCGTACAGATGCAGTCATAGCAAGGCGAAGATCGGTATCGATGTTGATTTTGCAAACTGCCATTTGCGCTGCTTTGCGAAGCATTTCTTCAGGTACGCCTTGTGCGCCAGGGATGTTGCCACCAAATTCGTTACATTTTGCTACGAATTCAGGCAATACGGAGGAAGCACCATGCAATACGATAGGGAAGTTAGGTAATAATTTACCAACTTTTTCCAAACGGTCAAAGTCGAGGTATGGAGTGCCTTTAAATTTATAAGCACCATGGCTTGTACCGATGGCGATAGCCAAGGAATCAACGCCTGTTAATGCTACGAATTCAGCAGCTTGTTCAGGGTCTGTGAAGCGAGCGTCTGCATCGGATACGTTAACGTCGTCTTCAACGCCAGCCAAACGACCAAGTTCAGCTTCTACTACAACGCCATGAGCATGAGCATATTCAACAACTTGTTTCGTAATTTTTACGTTTTCGTCAAAATCGTGGTGAGATGCGTCAATCATAACAGATGTGAAGCCACCGTCTACGCAATCTTTACAGATTTCAAAAGAATCGCCGTGGTCAAGGTGAAGAGCGATTGGCAAATTGCTATCTTCCAATGCTGCTTCTACAAGTTTTACAAGGTAAATGTGTTTTGCATATTTACGAGCACCTGCAGACACTTGCAAGATAAGAGGGGATTGTTCCTCTTTTGCCGCATCGACGATACCTTGTACGATTTCCATATTGTTAACGTTGAAAGCACCTACTGCGTAGCCACCTTCATAAGCTTTTTTGAACATTTCCGTAGTCGTTACTAATGGCATGTTGTCCTCCTTGGCTTTATAGCCGATTGTATGTATTTAGAAAGTATTGTCATCAACTTATGATGATACATATCTATTCATTGTTAGTATATCAAGAAACGATATAAAGCACCACAATTTTATATGCTTTTCTAGATGAATCTGTCATAGATGCAGTAAATTTTCCATATCCGTTGGCATAGGGGCACGTAGTTCTATAAATTCCTGTGTCATAGGGTGTGTGAAAGCAAGATATCCGGCGTGCAATGCTTGTCGATTAATATAATCTAAATGGCCACCATATAAATCGTCACCAGCTAGGGGAAATCCTACATGAGATAGGTGAACTCGAATCTGATGCGTTCGTCCTGTATGCAGTACACATTGCACATGAGTGAGAATCTGTCGGGTGTTCACATTCGTATCCATTTGTACAGGCTGGGAAACGATGTTGCGTGTAAGTACCGTCACATCTGTACGAGCTGGTTTGCCTATTAATGTGCAACACCGTTCGATGATGCTACCTGATTTACGTCTAATGGGCCATTTTATGGTTAGCGATTGACTTGGCATAGCGCCTTCAACGATAGCATCATAGACCTTTTGAAATTTCGTGTGTTGCTTATCAAAGGCGTGTTGTACCACCGATGTCTTAGCGATGATGACGATGCCCGATGTGTCCTTGTCGAGTCGATGGACTGGGTGAAAGTCATGAGCTTGCTCGGTTTCGTCATAATAATAAAGCACGCCATTTGCTAGTGTTTCATCGCGTACCGTTGAGGTAGGATGCATAAGAATACTTGCGGCTTTATTAACAGCGAGGATATATTCATCTTCGTAGACAATATCCAGATTCATCTTAGTACGTGAAAATTCTTGTTCTGGAGATAACTTCATAAGTAGATGATCTCCGCCATGGACAAGGGTATCCCATGTAGCTGGTTGTCCATTAATAGTTATGATGCCATTATTTTTTAGGCGCCGTCGCATGCGCTGTGAAATATGCTGTTGTTTTATAATATGATTCATTGATTGCGTGTGTACATTAAAATCTACAATCAAGTCGATTATCGTTGCTGTTTTCATAGGTCCTATTATAGCAAAAAAATAATAGATGAAGAATTTTTAAAATTTATTGTATATATAAAGGCCTATATAGTATAATTTGTACTAATAATTGTTTATATATTTTTTATATGTATAGGCCTTTGAGTAATAAGAGGAGAGATTTATGAAACTCAACAGAAAATCTTTATTAGTTGCATGTGTGTTGGCGGCTATGTCTACAAGTGCATTTGCAGCATCTACTAAATCAAGTGGTGCAACTGTATCTGTTGGTGTAGGGCGATTAGGTGATTATGTAGCCGTACCAATTATTGGAACTCCTCAAAAATTAGCACCAGAAGCATTTAAGTCTCTTCAAGCAAACATTGATGAAGCTACTGAAAGTAATAGTGGTCTTATTAAACTTGGTCAATTAGCTAAGGTTAAGCAAAATGGTAAATGGGGACTTGTAGGAACCAATGGTCAAGTTTTGCTTGACCCACAATATAAAGAGTTGGAGCCATCTTATGTTGAGGACGGAACATACTTCGTAAAGTCAAAGAAAATTTTAGAACATATTAAAGTAGATGGTACCGTTTTATCAAGTGGTAAAGATGCCTTAGATGAACAGGTTAAACAAATTATCGATAATCATGATGAGACTGTAAACAAGAATCCCAATTCATTAAACCATAAGGAAACATATGCAAGTGATTCTTATACGGCCGTTTCTGTAAAAGGAAAATGGGGTTTTAATGATGCATCAGGTAACACTGTAATTGCACCACAATTTAAAGAAGTATATACAAAATTTAGTGAAGATCGTGCTTTTGTAAAAGATGCTAAAGGTAAAACTGTAGCAATTGATGGCACAGGTAAGACTGTATTTGAAGCACCATCTAATGATATTGATGCATATGATGATGGATTGGCAGAATTCCGACGCCATATAAGCAAGTTTAATCTTGGGGGCTTGTTGAGTATGGCTGTAGGAATAACCCTTAGTAATCATGGCGGAATCTATTATGGTGATGCATGGAACCCTGTATATGATGGTGTAAAGCGCGGTTATATTAATCGTGATGGTAAAATTGTTATCGACAGTAAAAATGATGCAGTTTGGCCAATTACTGCCTATGGTACACTTGTGAAAAACCAAGGACTTATTGGATTTGTAAATCGTGAAGGTAATTATATTATTCAACCAGGTAATTATGATTTAGGCGAATTTAGTGATCTTAATGGATTGTTAGTGCTTATCAATAAAGATAATAAAAAAGCGGGTGTATTTGACGTGGATACAGGTAAACAAGTTATTCCGTTTACCTATGATTCTATTAGATTTGTAAGCTTAACTAATATGGTTGTCGTGAGTGGTGATACTAAACAGTTAATCGATATGACAACAGGAAATGTCATTTTGACTACATCCAAAGATATGGGGATAAACAAATTTAGTGGACCATATACTTGGGTACATAAGACTTCTAGTGATTATAAGCTTATTGATGATAGTGGTAAAGTATTATTTAGTGATAACACAATCACTTCTGCAATGCCCGTTAAACATGGTTTTGCTCCGGTAAAATCTCAAGGTAAGTGGGGAATTGTAAATCTTCGTGGTGAGTGGATTGTACAACCACAATATGAGGATATTGAAATTTTATAGAGCGTAATGTTATAAAAGTTTGTGTATTTGTTATCTTGATATATTATGTTGCTTAAAAATAAATGAGTAATTCATTAATTTTTCATAATGTGCTATACTGTAGTCATAAATTAACTTGTGAATGTATTTGCTTTTGGAGGAATATATGAAAACATCTAAAGCATTATTAAAACTTTTAGTCGTAGGTTGTCTTAGTGTTTCTTGTGCATTGCCACTAACTGCTTCAGCAGAAGATACAAGTACACCAAGTGTGACTCAGGAATCTGTAGTTAAGACAGAATTACCATCTGGAGTTAATCGTATTCAGTTGTTAAAAAGTGGTGAAAATACGGCAACTGTAAAGGCATCATCTGTTGTTGCTGGACATGCGTATATTCCTAAAGATACAAATATCAATTTAGAATTAATCGATCCTATTAGTTCTAAGAAAAGCAAAGAAGGAAATACCTTTAGATTAAAGACCATAGAAAATTTACTGATTAATGATGTAGTTGTTATTCCAGCAAATCAAGAGGTATTAGGCACAATTACAAAAGCAAGAAAAAATGGTATGCTTGGACGCAAAGGTCGTTTAGAGTTTAAAATTGATAGCATTAAGACTATTAATGGTGTAAATGTTCCATTAACTGCAGAAGTTAAAGGAAAAGGACATTCTGATAATGGTGCAGTTGCTGTTGCTGCAGCAGTAAGTTTGGTTGGCGGCCTATTCATGAAAGGAACTAATATTTATTATGAACCAGGCCAAAAATTTGTAGCAGTTGTATCTACTGATACAGATTTAAATACAACCGTGGAAGATTTGCCTACTGCTATGAATCCAAGTAAGCCTACTGGTCAAAATATTGTTTTACCTGTTAAATAAAATATAAGTAGTATTGATACCCAATGGTGATAGATTTTAAAATATTACTATTGGGTATTTTAGTTTATTATGTAAAGATAATAGATAGAAAGATAATCATTGTATTTAGATTAATGAAAAATCATTATAATCCAATGGCTTGAATTCCTAGTAAATATTGATAATTTACGATATAATTATATAGATGTATTCTATTCAATGAATACGTGGATGATGATGAAAATAATGCGTGAACCCCATGCCCAACGGGTTCAGGTGTAGGAGGTATAAAATGGCTAAAGATTGTTCCTTTGACGTTGTATCCGAAGTGGATATGCAAGAGGTGGATAATGCGGTAAACCAAGCGAAGAAAGAGATTGGTACGCGTTATGATTTCCGCGGTTCTAAAGCGGAAATTAGCCTTGAAGGTGATACCATTAAAATCATCGGTGATGACGAATATAAATTGAATGCTATTATCGATGTATTAAAAGGCAAAATGGTTAAACGTAATGTAGCGGTTAAGAACCTTGATTTTGGTAAGGTTGAGCCTGCTGCTGGTGCCACTGTACGCCAAGTGATTACTATTAAAAAAGGCATTACAAAAGAAAATGCTAAAGAAGTAGTAAAGGCAATCAAAAATATGAAGCTTAAGGTACAGGCGTCCATCCAAGAGGACCAAGTGCGCGTATCTGGCAAGGATAAAGATGATTTGCAAGCGGTTATTCAAATGTTAAAACAATTGGATGTACCTGTTGAATTGCAATTCGTTAACTTCCGTTCCTAATTATATAAGCATAAGAGATAGAGTTAGACTGATTCATTGAATCGCTAACCCTATCGGTGTAGGAGGTGCTATGAGAGTAGAGGACATGAAGGGCGGTTATACGACCGGTTCATGTGCTACGGCAGGCATGAAAGCAGGTTTGTTGGCCCTCTTAGATCACGATATTGTGGACAAGGTTGTCATCGAGAATCCGCAAGGTCAATTCATTGAGGTGCCTATTAAATCTGTAGAAATCATATCCGAAACAGAGGCAAAGGCGACTGTCATGAAGGATGGCGGTGACGATCCAGATGTGACCCATGGTAATGATGTGGAAACATCGGTAACCCTTGATGACACAGGCAAGCTACGTTTTCGTGCTGGCTTTGGTGTCGGCACGGTTACGAAACCAGGTCTCGCAATGCCCCCTGGACAACCTGCCATTAATCCGGGTCCTAGAACGATGATGAAACTTGTATTTGAAGAGTTTTGTACGCATGGACAAGGTGTGACAGTAACCGTCAGCGTTCCTAATGGTAAGGTGCTGGCTAAGAAAACGTTGAACCATACGCTTGGTATCGAAGGCGGTATATCCATTATCGGTACGACGGGTATCGTTAAGCCGATGAGTGAAGAAGGGTTTAAGAATTCCCTCGTGCCTCAGTTAAAGGTGATGAAAGCCAATGGCTGTGAAACAGCGGTTCTCGTACCGGGGCGGATTGGTCAAGACTTGGCAGAGCAAGTGCTAGGCATCCATAAGAACCAAATGGCTGAAACCAGCAACTTTATTGGATTTATGCTTGAACAAGCGGTCCATATTGGCTTTAAACGAATCTTGATTATCGGTCATATCGGTAAGCTTATTAAGCTTGCCAGCGGTAGTTTCCATACCCATAATCGCATGAGCGATGGACGCATGGAAAGTATTGTGGCCTATGCAGCCCTTGAAGGTGCATCACAAGCTGTTTGTGAAGAGTTATTTAATTGCCAAACTACAGAATCTACGTTCCCTATCTTAGAGCGAGAAGGCCTAACTGGTGTATACCAACGTGTAGTAGATCGTGCATCCATGCGCAGTGAACGATATATTGCCAATGAGGCTGAGGTAGGTATTATTATTACCACCTTAAAGGGTGAGATTTTGGCTATGGATAAGCATGCAAAAGAGATAGGAGAGCTAGAACATTGGCACATACCTTGTATATCGTAGGCATTGGCCCAGGCAATCCTGATTATGTGGTGCCTAAAGGTCTTAATTTAATTAAACACGCCACCGTTTTGGTAGGTAGCGAACGTTCCTTGGAGGATTTTCAAGAACCCGGTCAGATTACATATCCTGTAACGGGAAAACTAAGCTGGGTATCCGAACAAATTGAACGTGAACTTCACGACCATGATGTTGTGGTTATGGTCAGTGGCGATACGGGCTATTATAGCTTGTTGCCATATTTAAGAAAGAAATTCCCTACTACACATATCGAGGTGGTGCCGGGCATTAGTTCCATGACATTTGCCTTTGCACGCCTTAATGAAGTGTGGCATGATGCGGATTTAATGAGCTTTCACGGACGCCAACCAGCGCCTGAAAAGCTCGTATATGAAGCGGGAAAAAAGATGGGGTTCTTAACGGATCCTGAATATAATCCAGCGCATATTGCGCGTATTTTAATAGATGCAGGATGGCCAAAAGACACGAGAGCAGCAGCCTTAGAACGTTTGAGTTACGATGATGAAAAAATCGTAGACTCTACCCTAGAGGTATTAACGGAGCTCGAAGGCTTTGGACATTCTGTTATGGTGGTACTAGGATGAGACATTTTTTCGGAATTCCTGATGAGGAATTTATACGCGGTGACGTGCCGATGACGAAATGCGAGATTCGCAAAGCCGTTATGAATGAGGCACGCATCGAAGAAGATAGCATCGTCCTTGATGTGGGGGCTGGTACAGGTTCGATTTCTATCGAAGCAGCCTTAGCCGCACCTAAAGGTCATGTATATGCTATCGAACGTTTTGATAAAGGCATTGAGTTGATTCATGAAAATATGAAGAAGTTCAATGTAAATAATATGACTGTTATAAAATCCAAGGCTCCAGAAGGTATGGAAGAGTTACCTGAGCTTGATGCGGTTATTATCGGCGGTAGCGCTGGTGGTATGACGGGCATTATGGATGAAGTACAACGGTTGTTAAAGGTAGGCGGTCGCCTTGTTGTAACGGCGGTGACGATGGAAACGGGTTATACCATTTTAAAAGAGTTGAAAGGTCGTCCTTTTACATACGAAGGGTACCAAATGTCCATTAGTCGCTATCGTAAGGCTGGTCCATATCATTTGTTGGACCCATTGAGTCCAATTTTTATTGTATCTGCAACGCGTATCGCAGAAGGAGAGTAATATGGTTGACGTACATATCGTAGGCGCAGGCCCTGGGGATCCAGAGCTTATTACGCGAAAAGGTTATCGTTTAGTGCAAGAGGCCGACGTTGTCATCTACGCCGGTTCCTTGGTAAACCCTGCTATTCTAGAGGCTTGTAAACCAGGTTGTGAAATTCATAACAGTGCCACTATGAATCTTGATGAGGTATTGGCTGTTATGAAAGCTGCCGTGGCAGATGGCAAAAAGGTTGTTCGTTTGCACACTGGTGATCCAGCCATTTATGGTGCCATTCAAGAACAAATGGATGCTTTGGCTGGCATGGGCATTACCTATGAAGTGGTGCCTGGCGTAAGTTCGTTCCTTGCTACTGCAGCAGCATTAAAACAAGAGTACACATTGCCAAATGTATCTCAAACCGTAATCATTACGCGCATGGAAGGCCGTACACCAATGCCTCCAAAGGAAAAATTACGTATGTTGGCGGCTCATGAAGCGACCATGTGTATCTTCCTAAGCGTTCAAATGCTAGATAAGGTAGTGGCTGAACTCATCGAAGGCGGTTATGATAAAACAACACCTGTAGCTATCGTGGTTAAAGCGTCTTGGCCTGACCAACGCATTATCCGTGGCACATTGGAAACCATTGCGGACATCGTGGCTGAAGAAGGCGTATTGCGCCAAGCTATGATTGTAGTAAGCCATGTACTTGATAGCGAATACGAATTATCTAAGCTTTACGATAAGGGTTTTGCTCACATGTATCGTAGTGCTAAGGACTAGTGTGATGAAAGAACTAGAATCTGATGCGCCTATGACAGGAGCAAAGAAGAATAGGATAGCTATTCTTTCTGTGTCTGAACGCGGTGCAAGGCTGGGGCAACGCGTCAAGTCTTTGGTAGCGCCTCATGCGGACTGTTATGAAAAGGAAAATCGCCCCTCTGGTGGTGAGGCTATCTATTTTGATTCTCTCAAACATCATATAGGACAGATTTTCAAGGATTACGATCAAGTGTTATGCATTATGGCACTCGGTATCGTAGTGCGCATGATTGCACCGTATATTGAGCATAAATCCAAGGATCCTGCCATCGTCGTAATGGATGAGACAGGTCATCATGTCATCAGTTTATTATCCGGTCACCTTGGGGGCGCCAACGAATGGACGCAGTCCATTTCGCTGGCCATCGATGCGGACCCGGTTATTACAACTGCGACGGATGTTAATGGATTGCCAGCGCCTGATGTGTTGGCGCGCCACGAGCATCTATTGGTCGACGATTTTCACACCTTGGTAGATGTAAATTCTGCTGTTGTGGCAGGTGAAAGCGTCAACTACTACATCGATGAAACCTTAGTTGATGCTGAGCGGTTGCGAGATACAGTTGCAATACATATTGGTATGCATGGCACTGTTCAGTTAGTAGATGTATTTACATTACCTGAGACGGATGGCATTCGTCGTGTTGTGATTACTGATAAGATGATTCCTGAGTATACAGAGCAACTTATCTTACGCCCTCGTACGTATACGATGGGGATTGGTTGTCGTCGAGATACACCAAAGGAACTCATCCTCGATGCCATTACACAATCTCTGCAGGCACATAAGCTTTCACCAAAAAGCATCGTCACAGCCGCATCGGTTATCGTGAAACAAGATGAAGTTGGTCTATTAGAGGCCGTAAACGAATTAGGGTGGTCTATCCATTTCTACACACAAGAAGAGATAGCACCTGTTATAGAAGAACAGGATTTAAAAGAATCCACATTTGTAAAAGGAACAATAGGAGTAGGAAACGTATGCGAGACAACAGCATTACTAGCGGCCAAGAGCCAAACATTAATACAGCACAAAACGGTGTATCCCAAAACAACGGTAGCCATTGCACAGGTAACATCAAAGTAATCGGCATTGGACCTGGGGACGCTGAATTTATGACACCGCAAGCACGGGAAGCGATTTTAGCGGCAGACCGTGTAGTAGGTTATTTAACATATCTTGATTTGATTAAAGACCTTATCGCAGGTAAACAAACGGTAGGTACTGCGATGATGCAAGAAGTGGATCGTTGCCAACAAGCTGTTGATTTGGCTGTAGAAGGTCATCAAGTAGTGGTTGTATCCTCTGGTGACTCCGGCGTATACGGCATGGCCGGCCTTGTACTAGAACTTGCTAATAAAGTACCAGCAGATAAACGCCCTTCCGTGGATATCGTACCAGGTCTTAGTGCTGTAAACGTAGCAGCCTCTGTATTGGGCGCACCTTTGATGCATGACTTTGCCGTTATTTCCCTTAGCGATTTGATGACACCTTGGGATTTAATTAAAAAACGTGCAGATCTTTGTGCACAAGGGGACATGGTTATTTCCTTGTATAATCCACGCAGTAAAAAACGCGTAACTCACCTAGATGAAGTGCGTGAAATCGTTCTTAAATACCGCGACCCTAAAACACCTGTAGGCATTGTGCAAAAAGCAGGCCGTCCAGGTCAACATATGGTCATTTCTGATCTAGAAAACTTCACAAAAGAAGAAGTAGATATGCAAACACTTGTTATCATCGGTAACAGCCAAACTTATGTTGAAAATGGTCGCATGATTACACCTCGAGGGTACAAATTATGATTTGGGTCATCGCTGGTACCTTGGATGGTCGTACCCTAGCGGTAGATATCCAAGAACGGACTGGTGAAGAGGTGCTTGTAACGGTCGTGAGCCAATATGGGGCGGAACTAGCTGCCCATGAAGGGATTACGGTTCATACAGGCCGCCTCGATCAAGAGGCTATGCAACAGTTGATTAAGGAGCACAATGTGCGCCTACTCATCGATGCAAGCCATCCTTATGCGGCTATTGTGACTGCTACGGCACAAGATGCAGCAAAGGCGGTGGGCATTCCTTTTGTTCGGTTTGAACGAAAAGAAGTGCCATTGCCAGACTATGATAAATTGCATATTGTAGTGGATGAAACAGAAGCAGCTAATTTAGCAGGTAAATTAGCAAAGGAAAACAACAACCATGTGTATTTGACCACTGGTAGTAAAACGATGCACATCTTTGCTAAGTCTGAAGCTTTACAAGACTGTGAAGTGTGGACACGCATTTTGCCAACTGCTGAGGTGTTGCAAATGATGGAGGACCTCAATGTGAGCCCTAAACGTATCGTTGCCGTACAAGGTCCATTTTCTTACGATATGAACCGTATTATGTTCCACGATACAAAGGCGAGCGTTGTGGTTATGAAAAACTCTGGCCTTGTAGGTGGAGCCGATACGAAATTACAGGCTGCCATCGATCTTGGCATCCACATTATTGTTATCGATCGTCCGCGGGTAACATTAGAATGCCCTGTGGTATCATCGAATGATGAATTTTTCAAATTATGGGAGGACACTAATGGATTACGTTAAAAATCCTAAAGCCATTGAAGATAAAAGTATGGAAATCATTTACGATTACGTAAAGGATTTGGGGTTAACAGATGATGAAGTACGCGTTGTATCTCGTACAGTTCACGCATCTGGTGACGTTGAATATGCTCAACTCGTAAAAATGAGCCCTGATGCTGTTCAAAAAGGTATTGAAGCATTAGACAATGGTGCAGATATTTACACTGATGTAGAAATGGTTCGCACAGGTATCTCTAAGCCGGCCCTTAAACTTCGTGGCAATGAAGTACATTGCTTAATCAAAGATGAAAACGTAGCTAAAATGGCTAAAGAATTGGGCGTAACACGTTCTATCGCCGCTATGCGTACATTTGGCAAACAATTAGAAGGCCAAATCGTTGCTATCGGCAATGCGCCAACTGCATTGTATGAAGTATTGCGTTTAGCTCTTGAAGAAGGTATTAAACCAGCTCTTATCATCGGTATTCCTGTAGGCTTTGTTGGCGCTGCAGAATCTAAAGATTATTTGATGGAAGTATCCCCAGTTCCTTATATCACTGTAAAAGGTAACAAGGGTGGTAGCCCAATTGCAGCATCCGTATGTAATGCATTGCTTTACACAGATGTAAAACGCAACGATATGCTCTTCGTAGAAGGCAAAGAATCTAAATAATAGTAAACCCGAATCGTTGCACACTGTTTGGCGATTCGGGTTTTACTGTATCTATTATGAGGTTTATATGTAACATACGGGTGCTGATAGCACCATGTATTGTTGAAAGGAGAGGTTTCTATGAACTCTCTGAGTGAACGAAAATTATTTCGATTATCAGTTATCATTTTTTTAGTTATCGCTGTTATCGCTAGCATGATTATCTCTCTAATTTGGGGCTCCACACCGGTGTCACTATCGGAGATTTGGCACACTTTGTGGTCTAGTGAACTAACAGATACTGCATCGCAAATTATTTGGAATATTCGGTTGCCTCGTAATATTGTTGCTGCATTAGTTGGTGCTTGTCTAGCCGTATCGGGAGCTATTTTACAGGCTGTTATGAAAAACCCGTTAGCGGACCCACAAATCGTAGGTGTTTCGTCTGGTGCTGGACTTGCTGGTGTCATCATATTTATTCTTTTCCCTGGTTATGATCATATCGTTCCTCTTGTAGCTTTTGTAGGTGCTATGGCTGCGGCCCTAATGGTATATGCTCTGGCTTGGAAGAATGGTGTACGACCAAGCCGTATCATCTTAGCTGGTGTTGCAGTGGCTGCTTTTTTAGGATCTGGTATTTCCGCATTACTTGTATTCTTTGGCGATCGTGTACAGGGGGCCTTACTTTGGATGGTAGGGGGACTTGCCGCTCGCAGTTGGCCTCAAGTAGAGGTTTTATTTCCATATGCTATAATAGGTCTTATTTTTGCCTGTCTAGGTGCTAAACGCCTTACTATTTTAAGTTTAGGTGATGAAACAGCAAAGGGACTAGGTCTTAAGGTAGAACAAACACGATTTATTATGACTGCCGTTGCTGCTCTATTAGCGGCGGGTGCCGTTAGTATTGCGGGCTTAATCGGTTTTGTAGGCCTCGTTATACCTCATATGTTGCGACTCATCATCGGCAACGATTATGCGTATTTGTTACCTGGCTCAGCCTTATTAGGCGCACTCGTCCTTGTTGTTAGCGATACGGTAGGACGTGTCATGTGGAGTCCAATCGAGGTACCTGTTGGTATTATTATGGCATTCTTTGGAGCGCCATTCTTCTTGTATTTATTGAGGAGGGATAACTAATGAATACGGCTATAGAAGTAAAACAGTTATCCGTAACTCTCGGTAATCGTCAGATTCTACATGATATTAATGTATCGGTTCCTGTCGGAAAAATTACGACCTTGATAGGGCCTAATGGTTGTGGTAAAAGTACGCTCTTACGGTCTATGATTGGCTATATCCATAGTCCTCGCGAATGTGTAACAATCTTAGGAAAACCATTACAGTCCTATTCACAAAGTGAATTGGCACGGCAGATGGCTTTTTTGCCACAGGTGCCTAATATGCCAAAGGATATGACAGTAGAAGAATTGGTATATTGTGGACGATATCCATACCAAACATGGTGGAAGAATACAGCCAAAGAAGATCGAGAAATTGTCGACTATGCCTTAGAAATTACTAAAACAGATCATTTGCGGTATCAACTAATTCCATCTTTATCGGGTGGTGAGCGACAACGCGTTTGGATTGCTATGGCGTTAGCACAACAACCAAAGTTGTTAGTGCTAGATGAACCAACAACATACTTAGATATTAACCATCAACTAGAAATCATGGAATTATTAAAGCGATTAAATGAAGAACAAGGTTTAACCGTACTGATGGTACTCCATGAATTGACACAAGCTGTACAATACTCTCATCATATGGCTATTATTAAAGAAGGTCATTTAGTAACCTCTGGTGAAACGAAATCAATTATTTCAGATGATTTATTTAAAAAAGTATTCTCTGTAGATGTACAGATTGATACGTTTGATCAAAAACAATATGTACGGGTAAAAGGTTTAGTTAAATAATTTAAACTAATAGTAAGAAAGAGGGCATTCCCAAAATGGGGGATGCCCTCTTTATCTTTATAAGATATGCTAGAATGTTACATTAATACCATATGCTTCTTTCACTAAACGAGCCATAGCCTCAGGTGTTTGTAGACCTGGGTTAAGTAGGAATAGTTTAGATGGTAAGTAAATGACACGATTATTTTGTACAGCCTTAAGATTTGCCCATGCAGGGTTATCTGTCATAGCTTTCTTCATGGCCTTAGTAATTTCTTCTTCTTTACCCATGGTAACGACAAAGATAATATCAGGGTTATCAGCGGTTAATGTTTCAAGAGAATACGGTACCGTTTTATCCTTAGTTGTGCCATCTAGGTGAGATGTTACCACATTTGTCATACCTAATTCTTTGACCATAGATGCAGTTACTGCTTCGTCGGTTTCCGCAGTTACACCTTTACCTGTAGCACGTAATACAGCAACACGTGCAGGTTGTTGGTTTTTAATGGCATCTTTTACCTTTTGAATGTTACTTTCATAGGTAGCAATAACGGACTTAGCCTTATCTTGATGGTTTGTTAACTCTCCAAGAAATGTTAGCATAGGCACATTATCCTTGATGCCATCGTAATTGAAAAGTACGGCTGGAATATTGTTAGATTGTAATTGAGATTCATATTTATTATGTTGGTTTTGTAGACCCAATACCACATCTGGTTTTAAACCTAACAATTGTTCCATGTTGATATTAGCTGTTTGACCTAATGCAGGTAATGCTTCTAAATCTGGAGCTAATTTATCGGTTGTGCTAGCACGGGAGATAGCCTTGCCATCAACAGCATATAGCATGGATAATACAGAGTTTGAAAGAACAGCGATGCGTTGAGGATCTTTTGGTACAGTGTAGGTTTCACCATTAAAGGTAAGTTCCTTCGTAGTAGCAGAAGAGCTGGATGTGGATTTACCACACCCAGCTATTGCTAGTACGATCATGACCAAAGCTAGACTACAGAGTAGTAATTTTTTCATGATGTACTCCTATGTACGTTATATAACGATACTAGTTAAATTGTAGATTGATTATTTTTGTAAAGCGTCCCAAGATTCGTTAGCACGTTCAACGAACAAGTTACGGATGTTAGGGTTTTCACCTAAGCCATGGATGTAAGTGTCAACTTTGAAGCCTTCTTTTTCAAGGATGGATTTATGGGATTCTGGTTCATTACCAGCCATGTCATTGTTTGCATGGTCGCCTGCAACCATCATGAATGGCATCAATGTAACGTGCTTAATACCATGTAATTTTAATTGAGGGATAACTTGTTCAAGATTTGGAGTACCTTCTACTGTGTAGACGAATACATTTTTCATACCAAGAGTATGGATACGGTCTTGAATTACAGAATAGTAAGCATTGGAAGGATCTGGAGTACCATGAGCCATGATAAGAAGACCGTCTTCTTTGCCTAATTTAGGGAATTGAGATTGAACAGCTTTTAATGTTTCAATAACTTGGTCAGTTTGGTTTTCTTGACCCATCCAGTACATAAGAGATGTACCAAGTGTCATTTTTTTGAAATTATCTTTGTACAAATTATATACTGCTGCATCGTAGTTGTATTCCATACCAGGAATTACATCAAGGGATGCTAATGCAACGCGAGTGTAACCGTCTTTTTTAAGGTCAGCCAATGCTTCTTCAGGAGTTGGGTAAGTAATACCTTCTTTTTGTTGGATACGATCACGAATAATATGGCTTGTGAAAGCTGTAATTACTTTTGTGTTTGGATGAGCTGCTTTGATAGCATCTACAGTTGCATCGATTGTTTTAGCACGAGTATCTTTGTATGTAGTACCGAAGCTCATAACAACCATAGCATCTTTGTTTGGCAAGTTTTGTAAAGCTTCAGTATTGTGTGTACGAACACCGATTGCAGAAGCTTCTTTTAATGCTGGAGTAGGGTCTTTTACTTCAGGATTTAATTGGTATGCAGCGTGACCAAGTACAGGAGCACCAAATGTTAATGCGAAAGCCGCCAATGCAGCAGAAACAGTTAATGCACGTTTTTTTACACTAATCATAAGTGAATCACCTCATTAAACAACATCATCTGACTATGCAGACATAACTATAAATCTATAATTAATCGTAGCAACCTAGAATATAGATGTCAATAAACCCCATACCTGTACACGTATAAATAATACACCTGGTTTTTTATAAAAAATCATAATAAATGAGGAATAATCCTATGTTTTATAAAAATATTCTTATTGGTTATGACGGTATAATTATAAGTAATTCGATGTTTCAGTAGGATTAATCATTTGGTTTTTGTAGTTTATGTGGAATTCTAAAATAAATATATATTAAATAAAGGTGTACTGTTTAGAGGTAGTGCACCTTTTTTGCTAAATCTTTTATTGACTTTCAAAAAAAAAAACATAATAAAATATAAAATATAGGTTTATGTTTTATTTAGAGAGGAAATATATGATTAAGCGAGCGGTACTTTTGTATCTAGGGCTAGCATGTGTGATACCTTTACAGGTACATGGTGCTAATCCTATAGACACACAAGAACAACTAGATAGAGCAAGAGCTAGTCAAGAAGCGAGAGAGGCACGATTAGGAGAAGAACGGATACAATGGCAACATATATCATCTAATACAGACGGTAAGACACCAAGACCTGCATCAGGACCTATGAGTGTTTCGCCGTCTTTTTATATTACGCAGATACGGTTAGCTGAAGAAGGCGAACACTCAAATTCTTCGATAGATAATTCTGCGCCATATAGTACGAGACTGATTAAAGGTCCTTTATATTATCAATCAAAAGGTCAGGATATATTACTTGATGTTCCTCAGACATTCTCATTTCTGAGAAAAGAAATAAAACCTTATATTAATCGAAAGTTATCTATTGAGGATATTAATGGGTTATCTACTCAATTAAATAATTCATTATTATCTCATGGTTTTGTTACATCTAAAGTGGGAATTCCACAACAATCCCTTGCCACGGGACTATTACAGTTTAATTTACAAATTGGGAGGATTGAAGCTGTTACGTATCAGCCAGATTTACCCCATTTACCTTGGCATAATGCATTTCCATTACGAGAAGGGGATATATTAAATATTCGAGATATTGAGCAAGGCTTAGAGCAGATGCGACGAATTGGATCCCAATCAGTAGCTGTTGAGTTAGAAGCTGGGTCAAAACCGTTATATTCTACTATTATATTGCAAACGTCTAAAAAGCCTCCGATTCATGGTATGGTGTCTATTGATGATTCTGGATTAAAAGATACTGGAAAACTACAGTGGACGACCTCTATAGGCATTGATCGATTATTCAATGCTAATGATACCTTTCAAGTGAGTTTAAATCAGGATGGTGCTCGAGATGGCGAAGTTAAGGGTACTAAAAACCATAGCATTTCTTACTCGATTCCACGGGGGAAAGATACATTTTCTGTTTCATATAGTAATATGAAATATCATCAAACGGTAAATACTATGGCCAATCCATTTATTAGTTCTAGTCGAGCTAAGACATTTAGAGGAACATGGAATCATGTATTTCATCGCAGTCGAACAACTAAACGGAGTTGGGATATAACGATATCTAAACGTAATTCCAAGAATTATATTAATGATGTGGAAATCGAAGTACAGAGAGCGAATACAGCATCATTGGAATTTGGACTTTCAGAACGACGGTATCGTAAACAAAATACTATCTTTTCTCGTGTCGCTATAAAAAAAGGTGTTGGTTGGTTTGGATCACAACCTGATTATGGCTATGGTGCACCAACAACGCGTTATACACAACTATTATTAGATGTAGATTATCAAATGCCACGTACATGGGGCCACCGTCCTGCAAGTATGACAACATCATTTCATGGGCAATGGACATTAGGTGGTAAGCAATTATACTCACGAGATATGATTAGCCTTGGCAATCGATATACCGTACAAGGCTTTGATGGTGAGCATACGTTGATGGCTGAGAGTGGTTGGTATATGCGAAATGAAGTAGCTAGTTATATACCAAAATGGAAATCAAGTATATATGCCAATATAGATTTTGGTGCCGTATACGGGCCTAGTACCGATGTATTGACAGGTCGGTTTATTGCCGGTACAGCCATTGGTATGAGAGGCCAATTTAAGTCTGGATTATTTTATGATGCCTTTGTTGGTATACCGTTATATAAACCGGAAGGTTATAAAACAAATCATATAACAGCAGGATTCCAAGCGGGATTTAGATTTTAGTAAATTGCTGTCATATCTCATATATATAGTTTGGGAGAGAATTTATGAAACAAAAACGATTACAATGTAAAATTGCTGTTTGGCTTACAATGGGCCTCATGGTTATGGATCCTTTAGTAGTTCCTTTAGCTTATGCAGAAAATCCTATAGAAGTAGATCGCAATGCACCTCAACATCGACAAGCACAAGTAGGACAAGCTGCAAACGGTATTACATTAGTTAATATTGCAGGACCTACGGCAGGTGGTGTATCTCGCAACGATTATACAAATTTTAATGTGCCACAAAATGGTGTGATTTTAAATAATTCATATCAAATGGCGAATACGAGCTTAGCTGGGTATGTGCCAGGTAATGTTAATATGATGCGTGGATCTGCCTCGGTTATTGTAAATGAGGTCACATCTCATAATCCTACTAACATGAATGGCTTTATTGAGGTGGCTGGACGTAAAGCTTCAGTTGTTGTAGCTAATCCTAATGGAATCACTGTAGATGGTGGCGGTTTTATAAATACTGACCGTGCTGTATTAACGACTGGTAAGCCTGAATATGACTCTAATGGAAATCTTAATACCTATCGGGTAGAACAAGGTTCTATTGCGATTAATGGAAAGGGCCTTAATGCAAAAGAATCTAACTCTTTACAAATTTTAACAGAAGCCACTCAAGTAAACGCAGGTGTATGGGCTAATGCAGTAGAGACTCGCACAGGTAAAAATATAATAGATGTCAAGTCTTTAGAATCTAAGGCATTGGGTTCCTCTAATCAAATTGGTCTAGATGTATCTGCTATTGGTGGTATGTATGCTAACTCTATTACCATGAAAGGAACTAATGATGGACTTGGTATTAATGTTAAAGGTACATTAAGTTCTGTTCATGCGACTAATATTAGTGCGGATGGTATGATTCAAGTGGATGGCGGCATAACAAGTAATGGTCAGACATCTATATCAGGTCATGCCATTTCAGTGGGACAAGATGGTGTTGTGCAAGGTGACAACGGCTTAGCTATTGAAAGTCAATCGTCTATGACTAATCATGGTTTGGTAAACTCAAATGGTACTACAGATATTCATGCAAAATCGGTAGATAATGCTGAAAATGGCCGTATATATGGCAATACTGTGTCAATTAAAGCGGATACTGTATCTAATCATACGGATGCAACTATTGAAGCAAGATATACAAGTGCTGCAGATATTTTAAAACAAGCTAAAGAGGCGCTTGATAAAGAGTGGAATGCAGATATAACAGCTTATAAGTCTAAAGAAGAGTTGCAAGCACATCGTAATCGAATTCAAGAGCTAACTAAGACTTATGATAAAGCGCAGGAAGTAATGACTAAAGTACAAAAGGAATTAGATAGTCATAAGTCTGGTACAATTGCAAGTCGTGACCATATGGATATACAAGCTAATGAAATCCATAATAATGGAAATGCTTTATTGTATAGTGGAAATACGATGAATCTAACAGGCTCTCATGTCATTGAAAATAAGGGCGCTACCATTCAATCAGGTGGAGAGATGACTCTAACAACGTCTAATCTTGTTAATGATAATGCAAGCTTTGGTATGAAGCGTGTTTCGGATGGTATTACAAAGCATGGGGATAAACTTAAAGTTGATGATAAAAATCATCCAGAAGAAAATCAAATTTTTGATGTCTCTGAATTTCCTGGCTATACAGGAAAAGGTGGCTATGGTGTGGCTCATAAAGTACCAGTGAAACAAGCTGATGGTTCGATTAAAATGGTAGATAAGGGAGTTCCACCTGTAAAAAACTTTACATTGATTCGAAGTGAAGAGGAGCATACCCATACAGAAGTTACGAATAATCAACCAGGGGTTATTTCTGCTGGTGGCAATATAGTTATCAATGGCGCTTCATCTAATATAAATAGCAAAATTGCATCTGCTAGCCAAGTTGTATTTAATGGGGCACATGAGACTGTCAGTGACAAAACCAGTGATAAGGTGTTTAAAACAGGGACAACACAAGTTAGTGAAGCGAAAAGAGTTCATAAAGCTCATGGTTATAGGTATAAATGGCGCCGATATTGGGATCCAGAAGTATTTATGACACCTTCCATAGAAGAGCAAAATATACAACCAATTGGTACAATACAGGAACATGCTGAGGATACTATCGCAGAGGCTAACAAACGTAAAGTAAATGATAGTCTTGATCCGTTTGGCACAGGTAATCAAGGAAAGTCTAGTATTGGAAATGTAATGATTGAAGGATTGAAATTACCAACACAGGCAATTTATAATATTCATCCAGATATAACAGCGAATGCATTAATTGAAACAGATAGTGCTTTTACAAATCGTAAGAAATTTGTATCGTCTGAATATATGCTAAATGCGTTAGCTAATGACCCAGAGCGAAGAATGAAGCGCCTAGGTGATGGTTTCTATGAACAAGGTCTGATTAATTCACAAATCCTATCTGCTACTGGTAAACCATATTTAGAAGGTTATACAGATAATGAAAGCGAATATAAAGCATTACTCGAAGCTGGTATTTCATATGGTAAAAAATATAAGTTGACGCCTGGCATTACCTTATCAGAAGAACAAATGAAAGCCATTACAACAGATATGGTATGGCTTGAAACAAAAACTGTTGTTGTAAATGGACAACCACAACAAGTATTGTATCCGAAGGTATATTTAGCTAAACAATCGGCTAATCAAATCGATGCTATGGGCGCTGTTGTAAGTGGTAAATCCATTATCGCTAATACAGATAGTACATTTAAGAATAGTGGTAATATGATGGCTGACTCCATTGTAGTACAGGCAAATACAGTGGATAATACAGGTCGATTTAATGCGAATACTGTAGCTATTGGTGCTACGGATTCTATTCGAAATACTGGTGCTATTCATGGTAACGATAGTGTTACCTTACGTGCTAATAATGACATAAGCGTTGAGGCTGAAACAAATCAATTAGCTAATCAAGATGTACTTATGCAACAAGGACGTATTGGTATATCAAATCCTAAAGGAACCATAGACATTCATAGTAATAAGGATGTACATCTAACTGGCGCTATTATTACAGGTGGAGATGAGGGTAATATCTCTATTACTAGTGCCAATACGGTTAATGTGGATACTAAAAAATTAAGTGCCAAGAAAGATATGACATTAAATGCTGCAAATTATCTACGTACAGATAGAGGTACTGAAATTGGTACACAAATTTTAGGTGATGGCAATGTAACAGTTGCCGCCAAGAATGACATCAATATTCGTCAAGGTGTAATAAATAGTGAGCATGGTGTAACAACTATAGCAGCTGGTAATGATGTGAATATTGAAAATGGGAATACCTATAGCCGTGATCAATATGGACTACAGTACAAGGAAAAAGGGCTATTATCTCGTACAGTTAATACGATTCGTAAAGATTATGAGCATACGGGTGTGGTAGCATCCACTATTGGTGGCAATACAATTCAAGTAGGAGCTAACCGTGATGTAAATGTAACCGGATCTAATGTGTTAGGGACAGGTGACGTAGCTATTAGTGCTGGTAATAAGGTTCGCACTAATTCTGCAGAAGATAGCAGTCGCAATGATATATATCAACATAGTAAGAAAAAAGGCCTTATGGGGGCTGGCTTAGGATTTACTATTGGTAGTAAACAGATTAAAGATACAGAAGCAGAGTCTTATACAACAAATGTAAATACATTAATTGGTTCTGTTGATGGTACCATTGCTATTAATGCGAATAATGATGCTCATATTACAAGTACGGATATTGTTGGTAAACATGGTATAACGGTAAGTGCAGCAGATATTACGCTTGATGGTAATCATGATGTAGCTATGTCAAAGCAAGTACATGAAGAAAAAAGGTCTGGTTTGACTGTAAGCTTAGGTGGTTCAATTGCATCTGCATTAAATACCGCACATGGTTTACAACGCAAAGCAAGCAGTCGAAATGATAAACGATTAGCAACTCTTGAAAATATAGAAGCGGGAAAAGAACTAAAAAAAGGATATGAGCAGATTAAAGAGTATCAAGAATTTACACCTGAATTTGTAAAACGAAGAGCGGAAAGCTTAATTGAATCGAGCAAAATTAAGAAAGGTTATGTTGCTCAAATTGATGAAGAATTAAAAAATCCTAACTTGTCTGATAAAGAAATACGTAGATTAGAAAAAGATAGAAATCGTTTGGAACAGGAAGCCAATCAAGAGCATGCTGAAGGTACGAACGATTTACAAGATATTAATTCGAAAGATCAAAAACAATATAACGCCAAGAAGAGAGCGAAGAAAGATGGGTTAGCGAATATTCATGTGAGTATAGGTTCTAGTAAAAGTCGTAGTGAAACAACTCTTAATAGTCGTAACTATGCCGGAGGGAAACTGGTATCTGATGAGGGTATTACTTTGGTAGCTAAACCTAATATGCAAGATAAAGGTAATATTGTTGCTGTAGGTGAAACTATTCGTGGTAAGTCTGTAGCATTAGAGGCTAGTAAAGATATTTCTTTATTAGCAGCTACGAATACATCTGAGAAACAGGTTGCCTATGATAGTAAAGGCTGGTCAATAGGTGCTAATCTTAGTGTTAATGGTGGAGGATTACTTGGTTTAGATGCGAATTATAACCAAGGTATGGAACGTGGTAATACATTTAAAACAACACATACTGGCACAGTAATACAAGCTGATCAGGTAAATCTTCATTCGGGGAAGGATACTACTATTGCTGGCTCTAAAGTTTATGGTGATTCAGTTACTGCTGAGATTGGTGGTAACTTAGCGATAAAAAGTTTACAAGATACAGAAACATATCGTGGAAAATCTAAGAATGCCGGTTTTAGTGTCTCCACAAATGGGCTTCAATTGGGTAGTGTATCTGCTGAATATACAAATGGAACTATGAAAAGTGATTATGCTAGTGTTACTGACCAAGCTGGCATATATGCTGGAACAAGTGGCTTTGTTATTCAAACTAAAGGGAATACAACGTTAGAAGGAGCCGTCATTGGAAGCAAGGCAACAGCAGACAAAAATTCATTAGTAACAGATTCTTTAACAATCAAAGATATTAAGAATAAAGCTGAGTATACATCTCGCAATACAGGTTTAAGTTATACATCTGTATCAGGATTTAAAAATTTAAGTCAAGCTGGTAAGGATGCTGTGTATAATTCATTAGGTTTACTACCTAAATTATTACCAGATTCTAGTAAATCTTCTGAAAGTACTACTAAGTCTGCTATTGCTAATGGTACAATAAAGACACAGTCTTCTAATATTGATATTGATAAAATCTCCCGTGATACGAATTCTAGTTTAAATAAACTAGATACGATTTTTGATAAGAAAAAAGTAGAAGAACGTCAAGAATTGGCTCGGCTATTTGCAAAAGATGCATTTGAACAACTTCACTACTGGAAACCTAGAACTAAAGAAGAAAAAGTTGCAAAAGCATTGGCTCATGCTGTAGTAGCAGAATCTTCTGCCCGCATTGCAGGAAATTCAGCTGGAAGTGGATTTTATGCAGGCCTTAGTAATGAGGCTTTGATTGGTGAAATTCAAAAAATCTCTAAATCAAATCCTGCTGTAGCACAATGGTTGAGTGCGGCTCTTGGCGCTGTGGTTAATGGTGCTTTAGATAAGCCAATTGTTACAGGTGCTACTGAAGCGCAATATGGAACAAAGTGGAATTTAAATTTAACAGAACATGCCAAAAAAGTGCGATTGAATGAGTACAATAGTTTTAAGAAAACTTTTAATGATGAGTATTTGCAGCAACTTAGAGCGGGTAATCCATACACACAAGAACAAGTTTATAAGGCATATCAATGATTTATTATATGCATATAACAATGCAGAAGCTTTTGGTATTACACCAGCTGCTAGAGATTTGTTAGGCTTTTTCCTAGATGAAAATCCAAATGCTCACGGAATTATAGCTGTTGATAAGACTGAAGATGGCTATTCTATTTTTACATTTGGGCCTGATTTACTACTCAATAAAACATTTAGATCACCATATTATTACTTTATAAATTTAGATATTGTTTCGGATGCGGTTAATAAGGTAGGGACGGCAGATGTATCTATGCCTACCTATACAACCTCCCACAATTTTTATGCATATGGAGCAGATCCTGCATTAGCTTTAGGTAGAGCAAGCACAATAACAACTTTTGATAAGAATAGACCTTATGATAGACCTATTATTACGATTATAGATAATTGGAATCATGATAAGATGCTGGCAGAATTAGTGCATTATCCAAGAATATATGAGGCTGCATACATATTACAGCAATCTGGATTTAGGAGGACGTTTGCATTTAAAACAACATATGAGGTAAGTACAGATTAATACATAAAAGTAAAGAGGAAAATTGCATATGAAGAAATATATTATTTTTCTAATTTTAGGTGGATTAATTTTTTCACAATATATATTAAAATATATGCATTACGATTATAACCAATACTTTTGCTTTGGCCGTTACAAGCTACATGCAGAATCAACATTTGAAGATACTTGGAGAGATAATGGTATTGAGCGAGCTATTTATAAGTGTGTAATTAAGGATGATAAACTTTATATGCATGGAAAATCTGGTGTAACCATATTTACTCTAAATACTATTAATCCTAAGATTGTTAAAGTTCCTAGTATGGAATATTATGATAATTTAAGCAAAAAAGAGGTGTCTAGTATTTATGATAGGTCGTTAGAATACTTAAAGAGTACTTATGGAGATGATTTTATCGTAATTGATAAGATAGAGGATTTAAATCAAGAAGATATAGATGTTGTTAAGAATTTAATCAAATAATAGTTGATTAAATTAGTATCAATAATATTGTATGCGCATTTTGAGGCTTAGAGGCTATATTATACCAATACTGTTCTTGGGGCTTTGTCCTGGCAATATATAGAATCTTCAAAATAATTATATGATAATATTTCTCATTGACTTTCATACGTTAATCTTGTATGATTAGTACATAGTAGTTGATAACAATTTTCATTTATAAAAATTGTTTCATATATATGGGTATATGGAGGTCACATATGAAAGGTATAATCATTGCATCCTTTGGATCAATTTATAAAGAAGCGGTGGAAACATCCATTGGCACTATAGAGTCTAAAGTTCGTTCCTTATACAGAGATGTAGAGGTACGACGTGTATTTTTGTCTGATGCATTAGTGGAAAAGTGGAATGAAAAATATGATGATACGATTGCTTCTTTCACCGACGTCATGCAAGAATTTAGCCGCAAGGGAATTGATGAGGTATATATTCAGCCGATTACTCTCGTAGCGGATCAATGCTATCAACAAATGCGTAAGCAAGCACTTAAGTTCTTACATAGCAGTGAATATAATTTCTCTCAAGTTAATATCGGTAAACCGTTATTAACATCGTTAGGTGTTAAAAATTACGCTGATGATTATGAAGCTACATTAGATGGCATCATGCGTCATATTAATACTAAGTCTCTTAATAAATCCGTTTTATTGATGGCAAATGGTCAAAATCAATTGGAATTCTCAACATTACAATTGAAAGCCATGTATGGTTCTGCTCCTAATGTAGCAGTATTTACCACAAATGGTTTCCCTACATTTAAGCAAGCCTTAACATTGGTAGATAGAATGGGGCATAAAGATGTACTCGTTGTACCATTGGCTTTGATTGGTTCTACTCATTTAATGGATTATCTTGGCGGTGATCGTTCCGATTCTATTTATGCACTTTTGACAGAACAAGGGTACAACGTAGATATTTGGAATGAAGGCCTAGGTGAAAATCCATATGTACAAGATTTATTCTTGAAACATTTAGGTCAAGCGATTCGTATGTCTGATAGAAAACGTAGCTCTCAACGCGAATCATATCAAACTGTTATTCGACCTTCCCGTATAGAAGCTCAAGGAATGATTTCCTAATTACTTCTGGTAAGGTTGTATATAAACTCTCTCATAAATACACACTATCTTCAAAAAGCATCCACCTTTAGGGGCGGATGCTTTTTGGTATGTATCTATAAGGGTATGAAAGTTAATTATAATATTACCTTTATACGGGGTATGGTATCCAACTATACTAGTGCGTGTGGTATGATGAATAGTGAATTATATTTGATAAGGAGACCGTTATGAAACAAGCTATATTAGTAGTGGCCTTTGGCTCAACAGTTGATTCCGCTCGTGAACATCAAATTGATGCCGTTGTAAACCGTATTAAAGAGAAATATACAGATTATGAAGTGCGTTTAGCCTTTTCATCTCGTATCATCGTAAAGCGTTTGCGAGACCGTGGTATTGAAATTCCTACAGAGCAAGGCGCATTAGATGCTCTCATTGGTGAAGGATATACAGATATTTATGTACAACCATTGCACTTCACTGGTGGTGAAGAGTTTGATAAGTTGAAACATAATATTTTAAATCACGAACGCGCACAAGAACTTAATACATTGCGTGTGGGCAGACCATTGGTATACTATATGGGCCAAGAGGAACACCCAAATGATTATCAAATTTTAATTGACACATTTGTAAAATCATTAGCTGTTAGTGATGAAGATGGTTTATTATTAGTTGGTCATGGTGGTTTAGGCTCTGGTAATTCTGCATATGGTTATTTGCAATACCAATTGATTCGCAGTGGCCTTAATCATATTCGTGTAGCCACCTTGGAAAATGCTCCTTATGTAGAGGATATAGCTGTGCCTTGGGAATGGCTTGATGGTAAGAAACCTAATAAGATTTATGTGCACCCATTGCTTCTCGTACTTGGCGATCATGCGCTCAATGATTTATTTGGCGATGAAGAGGATAGCGTAGTCAATGTATTAAAAGAGGCTGGCTATGAAGTAGAAGCAATGCATCATGCCCTCGGTGAATATACAGAGATTCAAGACATCTATTGCCAACATATTCAAGATTGTATCGATGATATATATGGTAAACGCAGCAGTCATAGACCGGCGATTCCGAATGTGAAATAAGAGCAGACTTTCACAAAAATTTTGAATATATTTAATAAATTAGGTATAATAGTAATGTTAATCATATTGAAATATAGAATAGGAGAATCATCATGAAAGGTAAATTATATGGCATAGGTGTTGGTCCTGGAGACTCTGAATTAATGACTGTGAAAGCTGCGCGCATTGTAGGCGAAGCGGACGTTATCATTACACCTAAAACAGAAAAGAAAGATGGTTCTGTAGCCCTTAATATTGCGAAACCATACATTCAAGAACATACTGAGATTGTGCCAGTTGTATTTCCAATGGTACTCGATGATGCTACACAACAAGAAGGTTGGGAAGAAGCTAAGCGCGTTATCGTATCGTATTTAGAGCAAGGTAAAAATGTTGTTTTCTTAACACTTGGCGATCCAATGTTCTATAGTACATATATGTATGTATATCGTTTGATTGAAAATACGGGCTTTGAAATTGAAACAATTCCTGGTATCACTGCATTCTGCGCCATTGGTTCCCATCTTGGCTATCCAATCGTAGAAAAAGAAGAAGTGTTGGCTATCGTTCCTGCTACTGCACCTAAGGAAAAAATTGATGCTGTTATGGCTGTTGCCGATGATGCAGTTATCATGAAGGTGTATAAAAACTTTGACGAAGTGCAAGAAGTATTGTTGAAACATAATATGGCTGACGATGCGGTTATGATTTCTCGCGTTGGCTTACCTGATGAACAAGTTTTCGTAGGTCTTGATAATATGCCTAAGAACAAGAAATTAAACTATTTGTCCACAATTTTGGCAAAACGTAAAGATCGTTAATTGACTATACTCTGATATCTGAATGCTTTTAGTGAAAGCTGTATAGATAGTATTAATAAGAGGTAATACATATGAATACTGTACCCATTCCACGTGTTGTTATAGCTGGTACCAATTCCGGTGTCGGTAAAACGACTATTGTTGCGGGCCTTCTCGCAGCGTATCGAGCAAGTGGCCATGGGGTGCAATCCTTTAAAGTAGGCCCGGATTATATTGATCCGGGCTTTCATAAAATTGCATCGGGCCGTGAAAGTTACAATTTAGATTCTTGGTTAGTACCGCCGGATACATTGCCATCATTTTTTGCGTCCATGGCAGGTGATGCAGACCTAGCCATTATTGAAGGCGTTATGGGACTCTATGATGGGGGCCGTGAGGGTGTGAGCAGTACGGCTCAAATTGCTAAGCAATTAGGTGCTCCTGTTGTGCTCGTTATCGATTGTAAGGCCATGGGTGAAAGCGCGGCTGCCATTGCCATGGGCTTTAGAGATTATGATAAAGATGTGGACTTTAAAGGTGTCATTTTAAATCGTTTAGGTTCCGATAACCATGAACGCATGGTCCGTGAAGGTATGGAAAAAATTGGCGTTCCTGTTATTGGTGCTATACGCCGTGATGATCGTATGCACTCTCCTGAACGCCATCTTGGTTTGACGCCGGTTACAGAAGTTGACCCGACTGAGGCTATTGCTGCAATTCAGCATACCGTGGAATCTATGGTGGATTTAGATGCACTCTATAAGGTAGCGGCCAGTGCTGCACCTATGCCTGCACCGATTGATGTAACCAAAGGTGTTACAAAACGAACAAAAATTGGCGTTGCTTATGATGAAGCCTTTTCATTCTATTATCCAGCAAGCTTATCTGCTCTTGAAGCTCAAGGCGCTGAGCTAGTTTATTTTAGCCCTTTAAAAGATAGTGCTATTCCTGATGTAGATGGTCTCGTATTTGGCGGTGGTTTCCCTGAAATGTTCTTGCAATCGTTATCCGAAAATACGACCATGAAGGAATCAATCCTTGAAGCCAACAAACGTTATATGCCTATCTATGCTGAATGTGGTGGGCTTATGTACCTGTGTGAACACATTCACGATTTTGACGGTAATGTGTTTGATACGGTTGGTGTTGTACCTGCCAACTGCGTAATGCAACAAAAACTGCAAAAGGTAGGCTATGTAACAGCAACAGCTAAACGCAACACATTACTTGGCAATACAGGAACAGCCTTGCATGGTCATGAATTCCATTTTTCCACCATGGAACCAACCATTGAGGAATTCCCATGGGCTTTTCACCTAGAAGGGGGCCGTAAACCTCAATCCTATGATGGAGGATATGCTACAGATAATGTGTTGGCATCCTATCTACACCTTAACTTTGCTGGCTCTCTTGAAGAGGCTAAGCATTTTGTAGACATGTGTGAAGCCTTTGGTCATACTAAATAAATCTATTATATTAGTATTAAATAGTTATAGTAACAATAGATGCAGCCCTACATAGTGTGACATAAATAATAGGAGTATAGAAATGAGCGAACGTGGTTTAATTCTCGTCAATACAGGTAATGGTAAAGGAAAAACAACAGCCGCATTAGGTGTTGTATTACGAGCCGTAGGACAAGGTTTGAAAGTTTTGATTCTACAATTCATTAAAAGTGGCCATGGCTACGGTGAACTAGAAGGTCTGAAAAAACTAGGTGATGCGGTTACCATCAAATCTATGGGCAAAGGATTTATCTACTATAATCGAGATAAAGTTACTGTAGAAGAACTAGAAAAACACAAAGCAGCAGCCCAAGAAGCGTGGAAAACATTAGTTAAAGAAGTCAACTCCAACAAATGGGATCTCATCGTTATGGACGAAATCAACAATGCCATTAACTATGAACTCATCGATGTTAACTCCGTTGTAGACATGCTCAAACAAAAACCAGAGCGACTACATGTTATCCTAACAGGCCGCTATGCAAAACCAGAAATCATCGACATCGCTGATACAGTGACCGAAATGAACGTAGTAAAACACGCTTACGAAAAAGGCATAAAAGCAGCAAAAGGAATCGAGTTTTAATAGAAAGAGTGTACGAGACCCGGCCGGTGGAGCCACCGGTGGCCTGCTATTGCGGAAATATAGAAAATTTTCGAAAAAGTCCTTGCCTAAACTATATCGAAAATGTATAATATAGTCATAAGCACAAGGTGCTAATATTCTTAGACATTAAGTATGTATATAACTATAACCAGGAGGTTAACTATGGCTGTACATGATTACATTAAATCTGGCGATTTCGCTACTGAAAAACACGTTCCTGTTATCGAAGCTGCTGACAAAGTAAAAGCAGGTGAAGCATTCGACGTAAAATTATCCGTTGGTAAAGACATTGCTCATCCGAACACTGTAGAACATCATATTGAATGGATTAAATTGTACTTCGTAGCTGAAGGTACTCAATTGCCTTACGAAGTTGGTGAATTATCCTTCAACGTACACGGTGACGGTGCAACAGCAAACGAAGGTCCTGTACATGCAGTTTCCGCAGGTACATTGGCAGTATCCTTGAAAAAATCTGGTAAATTGATTGCTGTATCTTACTGCAACATCCATGGTTTATGGGAATCTGAAAAAGCTATCGTAGTTGAATAATAGATTGTATTTGACTGTAAAAGGCCAGCCTTAGGGCTGGTCTTTTTTGTATAGAGAGTATGACACGTTACGAACATTAACTATTGATTATAAATACAATGTATGTCCGCTATAAAAAGAATTTTGTATTTTTATAGTGGAAAAATACCTGTATATCCCTTTACAGTGCGGTTTGTTTTGTGGTAAAGTATATGCATGTTATTTTTTAGTACAATGATAAATGAGGGATTATAGTGGCATTAATCGTCAAAAAGTTTGGTGGCAGTTCTGTTGCAACACCTGAAAAAATATTTAATATCGTTGATCGTGTCCTTCATGAAAAGAAAGAGGACGATCGCATTGTAATAGTTGTATCTGCTATGGGGGATACAACAGATGACTTGGTAGCTTTGGCAAAACAAGTAACATCTAAACCATATGGTCGTGAAATGGACCGCTTGTTGTCTACTGGTGAACAAGTAACAATCGCATTGATGGCCATGGCATTTAATGAACGCGGCCAAAAGGCTGTTTCTTTAACTGGTGATCAAGCTGGTATTACAAGTAGTGATAACTTTAATAAGGGTCGTATTTTAGGCGTAGACCCTAATCGTGTATTCGAAGCATTAGATGCAGGCAATATCGTTGTTGTTGCCGGCTTCCAAGGTATTACCGAATACGGTGACATGGTAACATTAGGCCGTGGTGGTTCTGATACAACTGCTGTTGCTTTAGCAGGCGCTATGAAAGCTGATGTATGTGAAATCTTTACAGATGTAGAAGGTGTATACTCTACTGACCCTCGCGTAGCAAAGGAAGCTTTCAAACTAGAAGAAGTTACGTATGGCGAAATGCTTGAAATGGCACGTTTAGGTGCAGGCGTAATGCAACCGCGTGCTGTTGAAATGGGGTTCCGTTATGGTGTACCAATTCATGTTCGTTCTACATTTAGTAATAATACAGGCACAATTATTCGGGAGGATTATACCGTGGAATCTAATAAACACGTAATTACAGGCGTAGCCGATGATACAAATACAGCAAAAGTAGCTCTTGTGGGCGTTGAAAATAAACCTGGTATTGCAGCAAAAGTATTCAAAGCATTAGCAGAAAAAAATGTTGATGTGGATATGATTGTTCAATCTATTCGTTCCGTAGGTGAACCTAAAACTGACCTTATCTTCACAATTGCTCTTGATGATGTGGTATTGGCACGTGAAGTGTTAAAAGAATTACAACAAACTGTTGATATCGAAGCTGTTAATATTGACGAAAATATGGCAAAAGTATCCATCATTGGTGCTGGTATGTTGGGTCAACCTGGCGTAGCTGCTCAAATGTTTGATATCCTTAGTAAGGAAGGCATCAATATTGAAATCATCAGTACTTCTGAAATCAGTATTTCTTGCTTGGTTGCACAAAACCGCGTAAAAGATGCAGTTCGTGTTATTCATAATAGTCTTTTGTTAAACGAACGAGGCTAATATACATGATGGATAGTCTACGTACATTTATGGACGAAATGCTCGATGATCAAGGGCGTAAGGAAGGTTTTATTAGCGATTTATTAGCGAATTTAAAAACGCAACCTATCCCTACATTAGAGCAAGCACAGACAGGCTATACAACAGTGAGCAATTTACATGGTATATTTTATAATTATGATGCGTCAGAGGTGACCATATCTTATAAGGTAGTACCAGATATGTATGCTCCCTATACATTGAGTTTTCGCCAATTTGAGGTTGTCCTCGAAGGTCTTTTGACAAGTCGACGCAACCAAAAATGGCAAATTAAACAAGATTAATAATAAATCAGGACACTCCTATAAGGGTGTCCTGATTTATTTTCACAATAGATGCGATATTTATATCTCATGAATAAGAATAAGTTATAGATAATCTTTGTAATTTGATAATAATTCTTGAAAATTCGTGTAAATCTTCGTAATGTGGTATAATAGATAGTCAATAATAGATTAAGATTTTACATATATATATACATTATAAACAAATTAGAAAGAAGGGTATCTATGGAATTGAATAAAATATATTCTGGTTTTCGCCTTGATCGCATAGAACGTATTGATGAAATCAATGGCACAGCCTATGAAATGAAACATGAAAAATCTGGTGCTCGTCTTATTTATATTGACTCACCAGATACTAATAAAGTATTTAATATTGCTTTTAGAACCACTCCTCAAGATAGCACAGGCGTCGCTCATATCATGGAGCACTCCGTGCTTTGTGGTTCTCGTAAATTTCCATTAAAAGAGCCATTTGTAGAGCTTGTAAAAGGTTCTTTGAATACATTCTTAAATGCTATGACCTATCCGGATAAGACAATGTATCCAGTAGCAAGTAAGAATGACAAGGATTTCCACAATTTGATGGACGTATACCTTGATGCCGTTTTCTATCCACGGGCAGCAAAGGATCCAGAAATCATGATGCAAGAAGGTTGGCATTATGAACTTGACTCCGTTGATGATGAATTGACATATAAGGGCGTTGTATTTAACGAGATGAAAGGGGTATACTCCTCTCCAGATTCCGTTCTCGAACGCGAATTGATGTATTCCTTGTTCCCTGATACAACATATGGTGTTGACTCCGGTGGTAATCCAGATAATATTACGGATTTGACTTACGAAAAATTCAAGAAATTCTACGATGTGTACTATCACCCATCCAACAGCTATATTTTCCTATATGGCACAATGGATATTGAAGAGCAATTGCGCTTTATCAACGATGAATATTTGAGCCATTTCGATGCTATTGAAATCGATACTGAGGTGACTGAGCAGGCTCCGTTTAAGGAAGGTAAAGTAATTACATATCCTTATAGTGTAGGTTCTGATGAAAGTATGGATAATCGCACCTTACATGCATTCTCCTATGTGTTACCAGATGTAACACCAGAACAAAGCCTCGCTTTTGAGGTCTTAACACATGCTTTATTGACATCTCCTGCAGCACCTTTAAAACAGGCATTGGTGAAAGCTGGTATTGGCTCTGATGTATCTGGATACTATTTAGATAGCATTCGTCAACCAATTTGGGTTGTTCAAGCCAGCGGCTCTAATATGGATAAACAAGGTCAATTACAAGAAATTGTTGAATCTACATTACAACAATTATGTAAGGATGGCATCGACAAGGAATTGTTAGAGGCTTCTCTTAATAGCATTGAGTTTACCCTTCGTGAAAGCGACTTTGGAGGTCGTCCAATCGGTTTAGCTTATGTCATCCGCATGATGGATAATTGGCTATACGGAAAAGATCCAATTGAGTTATTACACTACGAAGAAGCATTAGCTAATATTCGTAAAGGTTTACAAGGTTATTACTTTGAAGATTTGATTTGTCACTCTATTTTAGATAACAATCATAAATCTCTCGTATCCTTATATCCTGAACAAGGCTTGCAAGATAAAAAGGATGCAGAGGTTAAAGCTCAATTAGCTGACATCAAAGCGTCTATGACACAAGATGAGTTAGAAGCTATTGTAGAACAAACAAAACGTCTTAAACTTCGTCAAGAGACACCAGATAGTGAAGAAGCGTTAGCTACAATTCCTCTTTTAGAATTATCTGATTTAAGTCCAGAAGTGGAAGATGTGGAACGTCGTGAAAGTATGATTGGACATACAAAAATTCATTTTGTGCCGACTTTCACAAAGGGCATCAATTATGTGGCCTACTATTTTAAACTAGATTGCCTTACTGAGGACGAATTATTCTATGCAGATATCTTAAGTGATATCATCGGCCGCGTAGATACATCCAAACGTTCTTATGAAGATTTGGCAAAACTGATTAACTTAAATCTTGGTGGTTTGAGTGCTGATATTACAGGTATTAGTAAAGCGGGAAAACGAGATGAATTCGTATCTCTCATGATTGTGCGTAGTAAAGCATTACATGCTAAATTACCTGAGTTGTGCAATATCATTAATGAAGTTATTCACGATGCTCAATATACCGATGTAACACGTTTAACAGAACTTGTACAAGAAGGCAAAGCTATTTGGGATAATGAGGCGTTCCGTAGAGGTAATACCATCGTTAGTCAACGAGTTATGGCAAAGGTATCGAAGGTTGGTAAATTCCGTGATGATGGTAATTTAGGCTATTATCAAAAGATTAGCGAGTTAGCTACTAATCCAGCTGCTTTACCATTGTTGCCTGAAAAATTAGCTGATGTAGCACGCAAGATTTTCCGTTCTAACAATGTAGAAATCATGTTCGTAGGTGAAGAACATGAGCTAGTACCATTTACAGAGTTAATGAAACCATTACTTGATTCTTGGAATGCAGAGGCATTACCAAATAATGTATTATCCATAGAACATACGAAGAGCAATGAAGGTATTGTCACTGCTGGTAAGGTTCAATATGTAGCGCAAGGTGGTAATTTCATCGATCATGGATTTACTCATGTTGGTGCTATGAGCGTATTGGAAACAATCTTGCGTTATGAATACTTATGGATTCGCATTCGCGTACAAGGTGGAGCTTATGGTGCATTTGCTAACTTCTACGACGATGGTAATATGATTTTCTGTAGCTATCGAGATCCAAATCTTGTAGAAACACTTAATGTATATAAAGAATTACCAGAGTACTTACGTCAATTTACATTAACAGATCGAGAAATGCGTAAATATATTATCGGTACTATGAGTGGACTTGATTTACCGATGACACCTGCATTGCGTGGTCCTCGTGCTATGGGCTTGTATTTTAGTGGTGCTAACATTGAAGATAAAGTGGCATTTAGAAAACAAGTTATCGCTTGTAGACCAGAAGATATTGTAGCTCTTGCAGATGTGGTAGAACCTGTGTTAAAGGATAATCATATTTGTTCTATGGGTAACGAACAAAAAATCAAAGATGCCGGTGTCTTTGATAGCATTGTATCCCTTGGATAATATATAGTTTATAAACGGATACTATCCTCACCATGTGTTAATATAATAATGTATTAATATAATAGTATATTGTTTGCGTAATAAGGAGATACTATTTATGAAAGGACGATTCGCACCTAGCCCAACGGGGTATATCCACCTAGGGAATGTGTGGATCGCCCTTTTGTCGTATATATCGACACGAAACCAGCATGGCACCTATGTGGTACGCATGGAAGATATTGATTTGCAGCGCTCTAAGCGTTCTTTAGGAGAAGCCTTGTTAGACGATTTAGAATGGCTTGGCTTTGAATGGGATGAGGGTCCTCGTGTGGGTGGACCGGAACTATCGTATTGGCAAAGTGAACGGTTGTCAATGTATGATGAGGTCTTACAACAATTAGAGAATACAGGTCTGATTTATCCATGTTTTTGTAATCGTACTCGCTTACAATCCATTGCTTCTGCACCTCATCGTGGAGAAGTCATTCATCACTATGATGGACATTGTCGTAGTTTAGATAGTGCTACAGTGAGATTGAAGCGATTAGAAAAGAATCCGTCAATGCGTATTAAGGTGACTGATTCTACTATGGATTTCAACGATATATACCAAGGGCCGCAGCATTTTGTATTGCGCCAAGGTGTTGATGATTTCGTATTGCGCCGTGGGGATGGCATGTATGCCTATAATTTGGCGGTCGTACTAGATGATATAGCAATGGGGATTACTGAAATCATTCGGGGGCACGATTTACTAGAAACTACGGCTCAACAAATGTATTTATATCGCACATTGAATGTGGAGCCACCTTGCTATGGCCATGCACCACTTCTTATGGATAACGATGGACATAGGCTTTCAAAACGGCAGAAAAGTATAACCGTAAAAGAATTGAAAGAACTGGGATGGTCAGCAGAACGTATTTTAGGTGAATTAGCCGTGTTAGCAGGATTTATTCCTACATGTGATGCGCCAAGCATCTCCTTACAATCATTACTAACATATATAGCGCGAACAGAAGAATTACGCTGTGAACATATTGTTTTAAAAAAATCGATATAATATATTGACAATTTTCGATATTGATATATAATAGTATATAAGAGGTGGTAAGAATGACTATTAAAGATGCATTAGCTGAAAAAGTTTGGGCTGTAATAGGTGCCACTCATAAAACCGATAAGTTTGGTTATAAGATTTATAAGTGCTTAAAAGAGCATGGATATGAAGTCTATCCGGTTAATCCAAATGTGACGAGTATCGATGGCGATACTTGTTATCCAAGTCTATCTTCGTTGCCAGTTGTTCCTAGCGTTGTTGATTTTGTTGTACCAGAAGCAGCCGGGCTTGCAGCAATTGATGAATGTAAGCAATTGGGAATTAAGAAAATCTGGTTACAACCCGGTGCGGATAAACCCGTAGTCTTAGCGAAGGCTAAAGAGGTAGGTTTGGATTACATTCAAGATTGTGTATTAGTTCAATTGCCTTAGGAGGAAATAATGAGCGAATTAAAAGAATTAAAAACAGCAGAATATCAAGATCTTCTTAATCAAGGTGGTGTAACAGTTATTGATTTTTGGGCACCATGGTGCGGTTACTGTGTACGTATGATGCCAATTGTTGAAGAAATCGCTGGTGAACTAGAAGGTAAAGCTAACTTTGTAAAAGTAAATACTGATGAAGAACCAAGCTTGGCACGTGATTTACAAATAGAAGTATTACCTACATTTGTAATTTTGAAAGATGGCAAAGTAGTAGATCGTAAAATTGGTTACATGCCAAAAGGTGATTTGCAAGGTGCTATCGAATCTAAATTCTAACTAGATTAATAAACGGTAAAATATATAAGGCCTATTAATGTATACATATACATTGATAGGCCTTTTTTATCTGTGTAAATAAAAATACAAGTAAAAATATTAATTAAATATAAAATGAAGAGGAAAATTTCTATATCGGAAAAATTTGATAGATAAGGCATTTTCACGATTTACACTATGTAAAATCATGAGTAAAATATGAAGCATAAGTTTAACTTATTAAAAAAACGCTTTAATTTTAAAATATCTTGTGCTAGTATTTAATTAGATATTGTGAATATTTAGTGAAGTATATTCCAGTATTTTCATTTATTTCATCTGTGCGGGGTGAGAGCCGCATAAGTTGGGAGGGAACTTAATATGAATAAGGTATTCAAAGTAGTATGGAGTGCGACTAAGAACGCATATGTAGTAACATCTGAGTTGGCTAAGTCGCATCAAAAAACAGCCACTACAATTGTAGCAGCCATTTTGTTAAGTGCCAGTTTGGGTGGAGGCATTGCTTCTGCATCCACACCTGCAGATTGGTATAGAACTGATCTTATTGGTAGTCAAAAATGGTTAACACCTGGCCAAGGTAGTCAAGCAGTCGAACAACAACCAATTGATTTACATCAACAAGATCAACAACAATGGCAACAAGGTCAACAACAAGACCAACAAAATCAACAACAATGGTCTCAACAACAAGATCAACAATGGCAACAACAAGACCAACAACAATGGCAACAGCAACAACAATGGGGCCAACAATCCCAAAAACAAGGTTCTGGTAAAGTCATCGTTGATTTGACTAATATTAAGAATCAAGTTAACCGAAACACTTATAATATCAGTGTATTGAATAATAATGTTAACTGCCTTAATAGTAAATTCTATTGTTTAGCTGATAAAGTATCTAAAAATACATTAGCTATTAATAATCTTAATATAAAAGTTGATACACTTAATAACAGTGTGAAAAACATTGAAAACAAAGTTACAAATAATGTAACTAAAAATGTTATCAACAAGGTTACTAACAATGTTATTAATCAAGTAAACAATACTGTAAACGCAAAGATTGATGTTAAAATTGAAGAAAATAATAAGAATATTATTAATCAAGTAAATAACAACATCAAAAAAGAAATTCAAAATAATAACACTACTATCATCAATCAAGTAAATCAAAATATTGATCAAACGATTAATAATAAGATTGAAAATAACAATACAACGATTATTAATCAAGTAAATCAAAATATTGATGCTAAGATTGAAAATAACAATACAACAATCATTAATAAAGTAGACCAAAATATTGATGCTAAGATTGAAAAGAATAATACGTCTATCATCAATACAGTAAACAAAACTATTAATGAAAGTATTCAAAACAACAATACTGTTATTAATAACAACATTAAAAACGAAATCAATGCTAACAATGTAGAAATCAACAAGACTATTAAGAATGAAATTAATGCTAATAACACTGTTATTAACAATAATATCAAAAATAGCATTGAAGCGAATAATGTTGAAATTAACAAAACAATTGTTAATAAGATTGACGAAAATAATGTAAAAATCAATCAAAATATCGCTAATGTTAAAAACGAATTACAAGCGAATATTAACAAGGTAGATGTTAAGGTAGATGCTAATAGCAAAGCTATTAACAACTTGACTGTTAACGTTAATAATAACAGCAAGTCTATTGCTGACTTGTCTAAACAAGTTAACGAAAACACTAAAAATATTACTTTCAACAATACTATTGCGATAGAAAACCGCAAACTTATCGGCGATAACAAAAAAGACATCAATGATAATAAAAAAGCTATTGAAGAGTTGAAAGGTAAAGTTGGTACTACTATCAACAACATCAACACAACAATTGATAATAAGATTAATGAAAACAACACTAAGATTATTAATCAAATCAATAAAGATGTAGACATTAAAATTGATAATAGTAAAACAAATATTATCAATACAGTAAACACTAACATTGATAATAAAATTAACGCTAATAACACAGTTATTAACGCTAACATTGATAATAGCATTAAACAAAATAATGTCGAAATTAACAAGACAATCAAAAATGAAATTAATGCTAATAATACAGTTATTAACGCTAATATTGATAATAGCATTAAACAAAATAATGTCGAAATTAATAAGACAATTAAAAATGAAATTAATGCTAATAACACAACTATTATCAATAAAGTGAATGCTGATGTTGATGCTAAGATTAATAATGTCAACACTACAATTAACAATGTAAACACTAAGGTTGACGGCAATACAACTAAAATAGAATTTAATAATAATCGTATTAATACTATTCTTGACGCTATGGGCAACCATGAAGGTCGTTTACAAGCTGTAGAAAATGATGTTAAGAACATTAAGACTGATTTGAGCAATACAACAAATCAAGTCAATATCAATACAAAAGATATTGCTGATTTGAAAGGTAAAGTTGGTCAAAATATTGGCAACGTTCAAGTAGATATCAACAATATTAAAAATGATATTACAAACATCAATAAAAAGATTGATCAAAATGACATTGCTATCAATACAAAAGTAGATAATAAAGTTAATGAAATCAATACTAAGATTGATAATAAAGTTACAGAAATCAACACTAAGATTGACAACAAAGTAGTTGCTATTGATCAAAAAATTGATAACAAAGTAACTGAAATCAATGCAAATATTGATAACAATGTAAATATTATTAACAAGAAAATCGATAACAATGTAAATGTTATTAATACAAAAATTGATAATAATAATATTACTATCAACAAAAAAGTTGATAATAAAGTAAACGAAATCAATACTAAGATTGATAACAAGGTTAACGAAATTAATGCTAAGATTGATAAGAACGATGTAACTATCAATACGAAGGTAGATAATAAAGTTAATGAAATCAACGCTAAGATTGATAACAATATTATCGACTTGAGCAAGAAAATCGATGCTAATATCGTTGATGTTAACAAGAAAATTGATGCTAATACAACAGCAATCAATAATGTTAATGTTCGTGTAGATGGTGTTAAAGGTGATGTAGCTGGTCTTACTAAACGCGTAGATCGTCATGACGAACGTTTAGACTACTTGCAAGGCAACATTGTAGATAACTCCACACGTATTAGTGCTAACGAAGATGATATCAAGAAATTGAAAGGCCAAATTGGCACTACAATCACTAATGTTGAAAACACAATCAATGCTAAGATTGAAGCTAACAATACAGTGATTAGAAATGATATCAATACTGCAATCACTAATAATAACACTGTTATCAATAAAAACATCGAAACAGCTATTAATAATAACAATACAGTAATCAATAAAAATATTGAAACTGCTATTACTAACAACAATACTACAATTCTTAATAAAGTTGATAAAAATATCGATGTTAAAATCAATGAAAACAACACAACAATCCTTAATAAGGTTGATAAAAACATCGATGTAAAAATCAATGAAAATAATAAACAAATCAACAATACAATCAATACTAAGATTGGTGAAGTAAATGTTAAGATTGACGGTGTTAAAGGTGATTTAAATGGTCTTAAAGGCGACTTGGATGGCCTCAAAGGTCGCGTAGATCGTCATGATCAACGTTTAGATTACTTAGAAGGCAATATTGTAGATAACTCTACACGCATTAGTGCTGTTGAAGATAATGTAAAGGTTAATACTACTAACATTGCAAACAATACTAAGAATATCAATATCAATGCTAAAGCTATCGATGAATTGAAAGGTCAAGTAGGTCAATCCTCTACTGTTATCAACGATATTAAAAACCAAATCACTAATATCAATGGTAAGGTAGAAAATAACACTACTAATATCACAAACAATTCTAAGAACATCGCTGTTAATGCACAAGCTATCGTAGATAATAGCAAACGCATCAACGAAACAAATGTTAAGGTAGAAAATAATACTACTAACATCACAAACAATACTAAGAACATCGCTGTTAATGCACAAGCTATCGTGAATAATAGCAAACGCATCAACGAAACAAATGTTAAAGTAGATGCTAATACAACAGCTATTAATAATGTAAATGTTAAGGTAGATGGCATTAAAGGTGATATTAATAATATCAATGTAAAAGTTGATGGTATTAAAGGCGATTTAGATGGCTTAACTAAACGGGTAGATCAAAATACAAAAGATATTAATGTAGCTGGCACAATTGCTCTTGAAAACCGTAAGTTTATCGGCGACAACAAGGTAGCTATTGAAAACAACATTAAGAATATCAATATTAACGCTAAAGCTATTGATGAATTGAAAGGTAAAGTAGGTCAATCCTCTACAGTTATCAACGATATTAAAACTCAAATCACGAATATCAATGGTAAGGTAGAAAATAACACTACTAACATCACAAACAATACCAAGAATATTGCTGTTAATGCACAAGCTATCGTAGATAATAGTAAACGTATTGATGCAACAAATGTAAAAGTAGATGCTAATACAACTAACATTGCAAATAATACAACTGCTATTAACAATGTAAATGTAAAAGTTGATGGCGTTAAAGGTGATGTAGCAGGTCTTAAAGCACGCGTAGACCGCCATGATCAACGTTTGGATTACTTACAAGATAACATCGCAGATAATTCTACACGTATTAGTGTTGTAGAAGATGGTGTTAAATCCAATACTAAAGCTATTGATGAATTAAAAGGCCATATTGGTACTCAAATCACAAATATCGAAAACACTATTACTAACAAAATTAATGAAAATAATGTAGTTATTAATAAGTCTATCGATAATAAGATTACTGAAAATAACACTACAATTCTTAACAAGGTTGATAAAAATATTGATGTAAAAATCAATGAAAACAACAAACAAATTAACAACACAATCAATACGAAGATTGGTGATGTAAATGTTAAGATTGATGGCGTTAAAGGTGATGTATCTGGCCTTAAAGAACGCGTAGACCGTCATGATCAACGTCTTGATTACATTGATGGCAACATTATTCATCATTCTGAACGTATCTCTGCTAATGAAGATGCTATCAAGAAATTGAATGGTAAAATTGGTACAACAATCACAAATGTAGAAAATACAATCAATACTAAGATTGAAGCAAACAACACTGTGATTAGAAACGATATCAACACCGCAATTTCTAATAACAACACAGTAATCAACAAGAACATTGAAACTGCTATTAATAATAACAATACAGTAATCAATAAGAATATTGAAACTGCAATTAACAACAACACAACTATTATTAACAAAGTTGATAAGAATATCGATGCGAAGATTATTGAAAATAATAAAAATATCGATAGCAAGATCAACAATGTAAATGTAAAAGTTGATGCGAATGCAAAATCTATTGAAAACAATAGTAAATCTATTACAGCTATTCAAAACAATGTAGCTAATATTAATAGTAAAGTTGATGTGAATGCAGCAGATATTAAAGCAATTCGCACTGATGTAACTAATAATGCAACAGCTATTGCTAGTGTATCTAAACAAGTAGCTGGTAATACAGCAAACATTGCAGATGTTTCTGCTAAGGTAAATGCTAACTCCACTCGTATCGATACAAATGCAGCGGCTATTGGTAACTTGAACGGTAAAGTTGATTCTAATGCGAAAGCTATTGAATCCTTGAAAGGTCAAGTAGGTAAAGGTAACACTACAATCGTTAATGTTGAAAAGAAAGTTGAAAATATCACAAACAACATTAAAGCTCAAAATAGTGTTATCAATGCTAATACTGTAAATATTCAAAACAACACTTCTAACATTAACAACATTAAAGCTAATGTAGTAAATGTTGAAAAGAATGTTAACAATATCAAAGCTGATGTAACTATCGTGAAGAATGATATTACTAACATTAATGCGAAGGTTGATGCGAAGATTAATATTGTGAACAACAATGTTGAAAACATCAAGAATGATGTGAAGACCATCAATAATCAAGTTACAAATATTAAGAATGATGTAACTAACATCAAATCTGATGTAACTAGCATTAAATCTGATGTAACAAATGTGAATGCTAAGGTTGAAAACAATATTAAGATTATTAACGGCATCCAATCAGATGTATCTGGCTTGAAAGATCAAGTTGGCAAAAATACACAAGCAATCAAAGATTTGCAAAATGTAAGCGCTGATGTATCTAAGGTGAAAGAACAAGTTAATGCGAATACAATCAAAGCCAATGCTAACGAAGAACGCATTAAAAATGTTCAAAGCCAAGTGGAAGTTAATACTGATAAGATTAAACACAATACTGAAAATATCAATATTAACAAAGCTGCTATCAAACAAAATGCAGAAGCAATTCAAAATACTAACGTAACAGTTCAAAAAGTAATCAACAAGGTTGATGAACATAGTGCAGCAATTAATAGTGTATCTGCTCAAGTTAACAAAAATACTAATAATATTGCGAATATCAATGCATCCGTTGTTGAAAATACAAACAATATTACAAAGGTAAACAATCAAGTAACAACAAATACTACTAACATTGCTAAAGTATCTAATCAAGTTACTACGAATATCAATAATATCAATGTAAATGCTAAGAATATTAGCGTGAATACAGAAAATATTAAAAATATTGATAGCCGTGTAACAACAAATGCAAATGCTATCGTTGGTATTACTGAATCTGTGAAAGCAAATGCTACTAATATTAATACTGTTAATAACCGTGTAACAGACGTATCTAACCAAGTTAATACCAATACACAAAGTATTGCTACTGTAACAAATCAAGTTAACGACAATACTAAATTAGCTAAGGCAGTAGGCGCGATTGCATTGGAAAACAATGAACGTATCAATGTAATGGGCTTACAAGTTAACAAGAATACTGCAGATATTAGTACATTAGCTGAAGCTGCAAATTACAGCTTGCGTGCAAGTGCACTAACACTTCAAGATCATGAAACTATTGAACAACATACAGCACAAATTCAAGATAACTCCCGTCGCATTAGCAGTGTAGAACGTGAAGTTAAAACTGTAGGTGCATCTGCAGCCGCATTGGCAGCATTGAAACCTATTGAATACCATGAAGGCCAAAAAGCTCAAATCATGGCAGCTGTTGGTACATACAAAGGTAAAACAGCAACTGCATTAGGTGTTGCTCATTATGCAAATCCTGATTTGTTATTCCATGCTGGTGCTGCTTATGATGGTGATAATGGTGTAATGGCAAATGCTGGTGTAACTATCGGTATTGGATCTGCTCCTGTAGCTCCATCTAAACCTGCATCCCCTGCAACTGTAAAAGTACTTGAAGATAAGGTTGCTAGCTTAGAAGCACAAAATAAAGAAATTAAAGAAGTGCTTGAAAAAGTATTGGCTGCTAATCCTCAAGTAGCTCAAAAAACAACTAAATAAGGTACCTCCCAAAAGGTAGGCACTGAATACCTGTCTATCTAAGGTATGTATAACCGCGTAGTACATTCGTGCTACGCGGTTTTCTTTTGTTTTGATCTTGAACTTTTAATTATGTGGTGAAAGTGTATGGGTGGTGGTGAATGGTGGTACATATATGATGAAAATTATATAAATAGCCATATAAAAGCGAACATATATTTGTGAAAAATTAAGAAAAACGATGAAAAATAATAAAAGATGAAGAAAAATTCATAATTTCATCAATTTTTACGTTTTATTTGTTGTAACGAGTGGGGGATTGTGGTAAAATTTACCATATAGTGGTGAATGAGGATTGTAAGGCGGTGATATTAGATGTTTATGGGTGAATATAATCACACTATTGATGCAAAAGGACGGTTGATTATACCTGCCAAAATACGTGAACAACTAGGTGATCACTGTGTGCTTTCAAAAGGCCTCGATAATTGCATCGCTATATATACTGCCGAAAGTTGGGAGCAACTTTCAAACACATTACAATCATTACCATCTAATAAATCAAGTGCGCGTGCTATCAAACGGTTTTACTTTGGTAGTGCAGCGGAACTTGAATTTGATAAACAAGGCCGAATCTTGGTGCCAAGCGCCCTTCGTGAGCATGCTAAGCTACAAAAGGATGCGGTTATTATTGGTACTGGTGATAAGGTTGAAATTTGGAGCCGTGAACGTTTTGATGCATATGATGCGGAAGTGGCTGACAGCGTAGAATCCTTGGCTGAAGGATTAGAAGGCATTGTGTTGTAGGAGGCTATCGTGGAATTTAATCATGTCAGTGTGCTGTTGAATGAAACGGTGGATTCTGTTGTTACCAATCCTGATGGTATCTATGTTGATTGTACCTTAGGTGGCGCTGGTCACGCTCATGCCGTAGGTGAACGATTGAGCTCACAAGGCATGATTATCGGTTTAGACCAAGATGAAGATGCCTTAGCGGTAGCAAGACAACGGTTGTCCGATTTATTTTGTCAGGTTATGACAATACCTACAAATTTTTCGAACTTAAAACATGCTTTAGAAGAACATGGTATATATGAAGTTGATGGATTTATATTCGATTTAGGTGTTTCAAGTTATCAGTTGGATACACCAGAACGCGGTTTCTCATATATGAATGATGGTCCCCTCGATATGCGTATGGATAAAGAGGCGCCTATTACTGCAGAAATCGTCGTAAATGAATATGAACCGGATGAGTTATTACAGATTATTCGTGACTACGGTGAAGAACGATGGGCTAAGCGTATTGTAGAATTTATCGTGGCTGCTAGAAATGAAAAGAGAATTACTACTACTGGCGAATTGGTGTCAATAATAAAGAAAGCTATACCAGCAAAAGCAAGACAGGATGGTCCACATCCGGCTAAGCGTACATTTCAAGCGATACGCATTGAAGTGAATCGAGAACTTGCTATTTTGCATGATAGTTTTGTAGATGCTGTGAGTATGTTGAAGCCAAAGGGGAGAATTGGTGTTATTACATTCCATTCCTTAGAGGATCGCATCACAAAACAAACATTTAAAGAGCTAAGTACAGCTTGTATTTGTCCACCGGAATTACCAGTATGTGTATGTCATCATAAGGCCGTTATTAAGGCCAAAAATAAGGCCATTGAGCCTAGTGCAGGGGAAGTAGAAATGAATCCTCGTTCTAGAAGTGCAAAACTTAGAGTAGGGATTAAATTGTAGTATTGGAAGGGGTTATTTTAATGTTAGCGAGAAAGGCTGTTGTGGGCCACGTTAAACGTGATGTGTTGCTAGGTGTACAAGCGAAAAAAGCGAAAGTTAGTATTGTTTTTGATATTAGTCCATTGATGAAGCAAATAATCCAAGGATTAGCAATCCTTGTTGGATTTTTGATGATTATGATGGCTATGAATGCATATACCACAAAATTAGGCTATGAAGTAGTTAAAACACAACAAACTGTAGTACAATTAGCAAAGGATAATGATACCCTTGATGTAGAGGTGGCATCCTTGAAATCTCCAGTACGCATTCAAAAAATTGCGGAAGAACAATTGGGGATGGTTTTGCCTGATTCCTTTGTGTATAGCACTAAAAGTACGACTTCAGAACGCAATGTACAAGCGAAACAGCAAATTATAGATTAGCAGGCAAAAGCAGCTCTTATGGGCTGCTTTAATTTGCGTATATAGAGGAGAATGTAGTATGAAAACCTTAAAAGATATTATAAGTACGCTAGATGTACAACAGGTACAAGGTAATCAAAATGTATCTATTCAAGATATTACAGCTGATTCTAGAGCAGTAAAATCTAATAGTTTATTCATTGCTCTTGATGGAGCCACAGTTGATGGTCACAATTACATCGATAAAGCTATTGCTGCTGGTGCTGTTGCCGTTATCGTATCAAAACCGGTTACTGTACCTGATGATGTGTGTGTTATCACTGTTGCTGATACACGTCAAGCTATGATGGCGTGCGTTCCATACTTCTTTGATTACCCAGCTAATCGCATGCGTATGGTCGGTGTTACAGGTACAAATGGTAAGACGACTACGACTCATATGATTCGTCATATCCTTAAAGCTCAAGGTCACAAGGTGGGGGTCATTGGTACTGTCCATATTATGATTGGTGATACGAGTTATCCAATTCATAATACGACACCAGATGTTGTTGATTTACAGCATATTTTGCATCAAATGGTTCAAGAAAATGTGGAATACTGTGTAATGGAAGTATCTTCTCATGCATTGGCACTCGGCCGTGTTAGCGGTGTTGAATTTGATACGGCCGTATTTACGAATTTGACGCAAGATCATTTAGATTTTCACAAAACATTTGAAAATTACTTGGCTGCTAAATGTAAATTGTTTGAACAAGTTAGTGCATCTAATCAAGTAAAAGATAATAAAGGTGCTGTTATTAATATCGATGATTCCTATGGTCATCGCGTTATCGAAAAAACTACGGCTCCAACGATTACGTATAGTACATTAGGCAAGGGCACATTGAATGCATCAGATGTTCATATGTCTACTAAGAACAGTCAGTATACTGTGAATTATAAGGGTGAAAGCTACCCCGTATCGATGAATACAACAGGCTTGTTTAATGTGTATAATACATTGGCTGCCATTGGAGCTTGTTTACAAGAAGGCATCTCTATGGAAGCGATTGATACGGCATTAAAAACCTTTAGTTCCGTTCCTGGGCGCTTTGAATTGATCGAAGAAGGGCAAGATTTTGCCGTTGTTGTCGACTATGCACATACACCGGATGGGTTACAAAATATTTTAGAAACTGCAAAAGCAATCAAAGAAAATCGTATCATCATCGTGTTTGGTTGTGGCGGCGACCGTGATGCTACAAAACGGCCAATTATGGGACGAATTGCAGCAGAATACGGGGATAAGATTTATGTAACATCCGATAATCCACGTACTGAAGATCCTGTACAAATTGTTAAGGACGTTGAAGTGGGTGTAAAAGAAGCACTTCGTGAGGGTACTTCTTATGAAGTAATTGTCGATCGTAGAGAGGCAATTAATCATGCAATTCATGATGCAAAAGCTGGTGATATCGTTATTATCGCTGGTAAGGGTCATGAAAATTATCAAATATTAAAAAATGAAACAATTCATTTTGATGACCGAGAAGAGGCTCGAAAAGCTCTTAAGGAGATCTAATATGGCAGAATTTACATTACAAGAAATAATTGATGCTACTAGTGGCACATGTAAGGGCGATGTAAGTTTACAATTTAAAGATATATCTACAGATACGCGTACGATTGAAGCGGGATATGTATTTGTAGCGTTGAAAGGCGATACATTTGATGGTCATGATTTTATTAAAACAGCCATTGAAAAAGGGGCAACAGCAGCAATCGTTGAAAAGGGACGCAGTGTAGACGGTATTATTTGTGTTGAAGTGGAAAACACGCTAAAGGCATACCAAGACTTAGCAAACTTTCACAGACGACGCTTTCAAATTCCTGTGGTAGCCATTACTGGTTCATCAGGTAAGACCACAACAAAAGAAATGGTAGCCGCGGTTCTTAGCACTGAGTTTAATGTATTAAAAACAGAAAAGAATTTTAATAATGAAATTGGTTTACCAAAAACATTGTTGCAACTTTCACCAGAACACGAAGCTTGTGTTGTAGAAATGGGGATGCGTGGACTAGGTCAAATTGAAGAATTAGCCCTTATTGCAGAACCTACAATGGGTATCATTACAAATGTAGGAACTAGCCATATTGAATTGTTGGGCTCTCAAGAAGCCATTGCTGAGGCAAAGGGTGAATTGATTAGATGTTTAGGTCCCGATAGTGTGGCTATTCTAAATGAAGATGATCATTTCGTAAAGGCCATGAGTTCCATTGCAAAAGGAAAAACTGTTACTTACGGTATTCATAGCAATGCTACGGTAATTGGCAGTCATTTACGCTATAAAAAGGATGGCATTAAGTTTACATGTAAATGCTATGATGAAGTATTTGACGTATTTTTGCCTATGATTGGTGAACACAATGTATATGATGCATTGGCTGCTATCGCTGCAGGCCGTGTGTTAGGCGTTAAATCTAATAAGATTAAAAAAGGTCTTAGCGAGTTTACCGGTACACCTATGCGCCAAGAAATTGTAGCATTTGATGATATTGTTATTCTCAATGATGCGTATAATGCAAATCCTTCTTCTATGAGTGAATCTATCAAAGCACTAGGTCAATTAGAAGGTAAGCGTAAGATTGCTATGCTCGGCGATATGCTTGAACTAGGTGATTTCACGGAGGAAGGACATCGCCAAGTTGGCCGATTATTGGCCGAAGAAGGGTATAGCGTTGTATTTACCTTTGGTGAGGCAGCAAATTTTATTGCTAAAGAAGCGAAATTAGCAGGCCTTGAGGTGCATCGTTGCAATAGTCATCTTGAAATGGCAAATGCCTACAATGACATTCGTGAAAAGGGTGATGTTATTTTGGTAAAAGGTTCCAGAGGCCTTCGGATGGAACGTGTTGTAGAGGAATTAAAAGAACGTGAATAGAGGTTATAACGGCTAGATTCTTCTAGCCGCATTGGCCGTTATTAGAGAATAGGGGAGTAATATGATTTACCACATTCTATTAGCATTTGTAGTGACATTTATAATTACATTAGTGTTGGGCAAAATTGGTATTCCTATGCTTAAATCATTGCATGCTCAACAAAGTATACGTGAGGAAGGTCCTGAAAGCCATCAAGCTAAGGCTGGCACACCGACTATGGGTGGTGCATTTATGATGGTAGCTCTTACGATTGGTGTGGCTATTTTTGCACCATGGAATGTGGCGACAGGTATGTTGCTATTTCTTACCCTTGGTCATTGTTTACTTGGGTTCTTTGATGACTTTGTAAAAGCTGTAAAAAAACGTAATCTTGGTTTAACGGCAAAACAAAAATTATTAGGTCAATTTATTTTAGCGGCTATATTCTGTTACTTTATTACTGAAATTATGGTCATTCCCACAACATTATGGATTCCTGTTGTAGATGCACATATCCAATTGGGTTTTGCCTATTATATTTTAGCTTTCTTGATCATTGTAGGCGCTACTAATGCGGTCAATCTTACAGATGGTCTCGATGGTTTAGCATCCGGTACATCCGCTGTAGCAGCAATTGCGTTTTCTGTAATCGGTTTGATGATATACTCCACTGAAAGTTCTGTAGCTGCTGAAAGTGTAGCTTTCTTTGGTGCCATTGTGACTGCTGTATGTCTAGGATTCTTGGTGTTTAACATCAATCCAGCAAAGGTGTTCATGGGCGATACCGGTTCTTTGGCTCTTGGTGGTGCCTTTGCAGGGATGGCTATTTTAACTAAAACAGAGTTGCTACTCGTAGTTATTGGCGGCATTTTTGTAATGGAAGCCTTGTCTGTTATCATTCAGGTTATTTCCTTTAAAACGCGGGGCGTGCGCGTATTTAAGATGAGCCCAATTCATCATCATTTTGAGTTATCTGGTTGGTCTGAACAAACTGTAGTTAATCGCTTCTGGTTCGGTGGTGCGGTTCTAGCTGTGTTGGGTGTTATACTTGCAACTGTAACTATTTGATACAAGAACCATATCTTTGCAAATTGATAGTTAAGTACGTGAAAATACTTAACTTGAAGGGCATTTAATGGTATTCTAATAAGATAAGATAAAAATTTTTTCGTGCTTAGTATATTTAGGTGATATAAATGGATTATGGAGAGAAACATATCCTTGTTCTTGGTGCCGGTTCTAGTGGAATTGGTGCAGCATGGGTATTAGCACAACTGCATGCAAATGTAGTATTAAATGATTATAAACCAGTAGATTTTGAACCATCTACGCGTAAAAAATTAGAAGATGCAGGCGTAACTATTATTACGGGACGACAAGATAATAGCTTGCTCGATGGCGTATATCGTATCATTATTTCTCCTGGTATTGCGTTGTCCATTCCCATCGCACAAGAAGCTTTGCGCCGTAACATAGATGTAGTAAGTGAAGTAGAGCTTGCTTATGATGTTTGCAAATCTCCTATTTTAGGTGTTACTGGCACAAATGGTAAGACCACTACGACTACCCTATTAACGCAAGTTATGGAATCTACAGGCCTTCCTGTTAAGGTAGGCGGGAATATTGGTGATTCCCTAAGTGAAGCCGCGTATCATATGCCAGAGGGTGGTTATCTAGTAGCTGAACTCTCTAGTTATCAATTAGAAACGATTAAATCCTTTTGCCCATTAGGTGCTATTGTATTAAATGTAACGCCTGATCATTTAGCACGTCATAAGACGATGGAAAACTATGCAGCTGCGAAGGCTCGTATTTTTATGAATCAAAATCCTGAGAATTTTGTTGTCCTCAATGATGATGATCCTATTGTTCGGGCTATGAAAAAAGATGCACATAGTAAGGTTCTCAGCATTAGCCAACATCATAAGGTTGATAACGGTGCGTATTTTGAAGGGAATACGTGCTATGCCGTATTAGATGGTAAAGCTACTCCTGTTATTGATACAGAACATATCCACATTAAGGGCTCTCATAATATTGAAAATATATTGGCTGTCATTGCTTTAACATATGCTTTAGGTGTAGAGGTAGAGTATATTAAACATACCATTGAACAGTTTCATGGTGTAGAACACAGATTGGAACGTGTTACAACATTCCATGATGTTACATTTTATAATGATTCTAAGGCTACTAATACAGACTCCGTAGTAAAAGCTTTAGATGCCTTTGATAAACCAGTTATTTTATTGGCTGGTGGACATGATAAGATGACGCCTTTAGAAGACTTTATGGATATTGTGAAAGCACATACTAAAGAGGTCATTTTTATGGGGGAAGCAGCAGATCGATTTGAATCCGTTGCTGTAAAAATGGGCGTTCAACATATTCATCGTGCACAGTCTATGAAAGAGGCTGTGGCATTGGGGTATCAACTAGCAAAAGCTGGAGATATTGTATTGCTTTCACCAGCATGTTCCAGCTTTGATTGGTATAGTTGCTTTGAAGAACGGGGCGAAGATTTTAAAAACTGTGTTAGAGAATTAGAGGAAAGGGGCTAAGGGCGTGAAACGAATCATCATTTCTGGCGGTGGTACGGGTGGTCATATTTACCCGGCCATTACGATTTACAAAGAAATCATGAAACAGCAACCTGATGCTAAGGTCCTCTATGTGGGAACAGAACATGGTTTAGAAGCTGATTTGGTACCGAAGGAGAACATTGATTTTGTTACATTACCTGTACAAGGTCTGCAACGAAAGCTTTCATTAGGTACATTGGTAACGATGGGGAAAACAGCATTTTCTCTTATAAAGGCCAACTCAATTATTTCTGACTTTAAACCAGATGTCGTTATTGGCACAGGCGGTTATGTATGTGGCCCTATTCTAATGGCTGCAGCATTACGTAATATTCCTACATTAATTCAAGAGCAAAATGTCATTGCTGGTATTACGAATAAAATTTTGAGTCGTTTTGTTGATATAGTCGCAGTTGGCTATAATGAGGCTGCTAAATCGTTTGGTAAGGCGAAACGTGTCGTATATACGGGCAATCCAGTGCGCCCTGATGTACTTGTAGATTCACGTGCAGAAGGTCGCCAATTTTTTGGGCTGTCTGATGATATTTTTACAGTTCTTATCGCTGGTGGTTCTCGTGGGGCACGTACGATTAATACGGCCATGATAGATGTACATAAACATTTTCAAGGTAAACCGGGCATTAAGTTGATACACATTACAGGGAATGGGGAATATAACACTGTATTAGAGCAACTAGGTATTGACGATGGTACTGGTTTGGGAGAATCATCGTTGATTTTGCCATATTTACATGATATGCCAAAGGCGCTAGCCGCTACGGATTTGGCTGTATTTAGATCTGGTGCTATCGGATTGGCTGAATTGGCAGTACGTGGTATTCCATCTATATTGGTGCCATACCCTTATGCTGCAGAAGATCATCAAACGTATAATGCGCGCATTTTCGTACAAGAAGGGGCTGCGCATATGATTGTAGATAAGGTTTTGACGAGCCATGATTTAATTGGTGAAATCGAAATGTTTATGGCGAATCGTGAATTATTGGCTCAAATGGGGGCCAGTGCATTGCGTTTAGGAAAACCGAATGCAGCTCATGATATTGCAGAATTAGCGTTATCTATTGCGAAATAGTTAAGGAGAGTAATTATGTTAGAAGGTATCCATAAGATTCATCTCATCGGTATAGGTGGATCTGGTATGCGTGCTATTGCGAATATTTTAATTCAAAAAGGATATGAAGTATCTGGTTCTGATGTTAAAGAATCTGATGTAATTGAACGTTTTAGACAAATGGGGGCTACCGTTCATATTGGTCATAATGCTGATTATGTAAAGGGTGTGGATGCTGTAGTTCGTTCCACAGCGATTCGTGAAGATAATCCGGAAATCGTAGCAGCAAAGGAACAAGGTATCACTATTTTACATCGCTCTGACATTGTAAAAGCCGTATTGGATGTTACGAATGGCATTGCCGTAGCCGGTGCTCATGGTAAAACATCAACTACATCGATGATTGGTCAAATTCTCGTAGAAGGACAAATGGAACCAACTGTTATTATCGGTGGCGAAGTTGATTACCTAAAGGGGAGTAGTTGCTTAGGTAAAGGTGAATACTCTGTTGTTGAAGCCGATGAAAGTGATGGTTCTTTCTTAAAATTAAGACCGAAGACGATTGTTATCACGAATATTGAAGATGATCATATGGATCATTATAAGACGATGGAAAATCTATTGAATGCATTCTGTCAATTCGTTGAAACGTTACCTGTTGATGGTAAAGCAGTTGTTTGCGGCGATAATGATAACATTCGTTATGTTATGAGCAAAGTGGCACGTCAATTTATCACATATGGTTTAGAAGAGTCTAATGATTATGTAGCAAAAAATATTCACTATGAAGATAGTTCTTTAGTCTACGATGTAGTTCGTAAAGGTGAAACATTGGGCCGTGTGTCATTGCGTGTACCAGGTAATCATAATGTGTTAAATTCTTTAGCATCTTTTATCGTGGCCCACGAATGTTGTCACGTTCCTGTTTCATCCATTGTGAAAGCCCTTGGTAAATTCATCGGTGCTAAGCGTCGTTTTGAAACCAAAGGTCACGTAGCTGGTGTGTGGGTGGTCGATGATTATGCGCACCATCCAACAGAAATTAAAGCGACATTGAAGGCTGCCAAGGAGCTAGAAAAACATCGTGTTATCTGTGTGTTCCAGCCACATCGTTATTCTCGTACATCCTTGTTGAAGGATGAGTTTGCTACGGCTTTCACCAGTGCAGACGAAATTTATATGACAGATATATACAGCTCTGGAGAAGATCCAATTAGCGGCATTGATGGTCATACAATTCCAAATATTATTAGTGAAGTAACGCATCAACATGTCAATTATGTGGAAGATGTAAATGATTTGCCAGCCGTCCTTGCGAAGGTGGTACGACCAAATGATTTGGTTATTACTATGGGGGCAGGATCGATTAATCAATATGGTCCAAAGTTATTAGCATTATTGGAAGAAGGTTTACAATGAAAGATAAACATATCATCGTATTAATGGGTGGGCCATCTGCTGAGGCTGAAGTATCTCGTAGAACTGGCGCAGCCATCGCAGAGGCTTTGATTAGCAAGGGATATCACGTTTCTACATTAGAACTAAATCCACGTACTGTATTACAAGACATTGAAAACCTTAAGGGCGATATTGTATTTAATGCGATTCACGGACGTTATGGTGAAGATGGCGCTTTGCAAGGCGCATTAGAAATGGCTGAAATCCCATATACTGGCTCCGGTATTATGGCTCATTCTGTAGGAATGAATAAAAAAGTAAGTAAAGATGTGTTCAAAGGCGCTCATATTCCTACTGCTGAATCTATTTCCTACAATGGCAATCTACAGTCGAAAGAAGATATTATTAAAGATATTGAATCTAAATTTTCTTTGCCAGTTGTATTAAAACCAGCAACACAAGGTTCAAGTATCGGCGTTACTATTGTAAAAGAACAAGATCAATTGGCTAAGGCCGTTACAGATGCGCTTACATATGACCCAATTCTTGTGGTGGAACAATTTTTAAATGGTCGTGAATTTACTGTTTCAGTATTGGATGGTAAGGCATTGGCTATTATCGAAATTAGACCACATTCTGGCGAATATGATTACGCTAGTAAATATACAGCCGGTGCTACTGACTATTTAGTACCAGCGCCAATCAGTGCGGATATGACTAAAGAAATGCAAGCTATTGGTGAACTCGTGTATCGCGAAGTACAAGCAAGTGGTGCTATTCGCGTAGACGTAATGACTGATGATAAAGATAATATGTATGTATTAGAATATAATACTATTCCAGGGATGACAGCTACTTCGTTGGTGCCAAAGGCAGCGAAAGAAGTGGGCATAGATTTTCCTGAATTATGTGAAAAAATTCTATTAACAGCAGGTTATGGGAAATTTTAAATGCTGTAATGTGTAAGGAGAGTAGTTATGGATGATTTGAAGCAACATCCACCCAACTCGGAATCGATAGATTCGGATCATAACATACCGGATTTTCTCCGTCATGATACGGAATCCATTCATGAGAATGATCCAAATACATCTCATGATAGCCATCGAGAATTAGCTCGTAAGCGTGAGCGGGAGAAAGCAGAAGTTAGAAAAAAGTTTCTTAAAATAGGTGGTGTAGTGGCCATCGTATTAATTGGACTTTTTAATCTACCAATTCCACTCGGTTCTATTAAGGTTGTCGGATCCGATAAGGTTACTGTACAGGATGTGGAGGTTGCCGGTGATATTGGGGAACCGGTTAATATACTTCGCATTAATAGAGAAACATTACGACAACACTTATCAAAGGATCTCCGCATTGAAGATGCACAGATAAGCTACGAGTTGCCATTAACGATGGTAGTTCATGTAACTGAGCGTAAGGCTATTGCTGTGATACCAGCTCAATTTGGATATTTAACATTGGATAAAAATGGGCAAGTTATTGCTTCTGATGCTGTTATTGAAGACACTACGGTGCCTATGATTTCCGGTGTTAAGGGTGGAAATATATTGTTAGGTGATGTGGTTACCGATAAGCCTATTGTACAGGCTCTTGATTATTTACGTGCCTTAGATGATGATACATTTAAGCAAATTGCAGAAATCAATATTGGTGATCCAGATAATATGTTGGCGTATACCGTTTCAGGTATACAGATTAGACTAGGCGATGGCGAAGATTTAAAGAGCAAAGCTGATTTAACGGCATCTATGTTAAAAGACTTACCTAAGAGTCAAGGTAATGTGCAGTATATAGATGTTAATCCGTCATCTCCTTTCATTAAGACCGATAAGGTAACGGTACAACCAAAATCTAATAAATCTAAGTCAGACACTAGCCAATCTGAAAATAAGGATACATCAAAACAAAGTGCTAATGTATCAAAATCAAAACAAGATTAGTTATAAGCACAAAAAGGGTGGATGATGTTGTGAAACACGAACGATGGGCTATTGGTCTTGTCAGCTTTGTATTGGGATTCATGGTCATTACTCAGTACAAGATGACACAAGATAATATTCAAGAGAATATACGGCTACAACGAACTGGTGATTTGGTGGCTCAATTAAAAGATGCAGAACATGAAAAGGATGCTTTACTAAAGCAAATTGAGCAATTAAAAGCCAGTGGTTCCGGTTCTAGTGCAGATGAAACATTACTTCGCAAAGCCGCATTGACTAATGTCAAAGGGCCTGGTGTAACCGTTCTGATAGAAGATAGTGCTAAACCAATTCAAGGGGGCGAAAATCCTAATCTATATGTAATTCATGATGAAGATATTTTACGTATCGTCAATGAATTACGAGCTGGTGGTGCTGAAGCATTGGCGATAAATGATCAACGTTTGATTGGTACGTCTGAAATCCGTTGTTCAGGTCCTACGATTACCGTGAATGGTAAGGTGTATGGCGCTCCATTTACAGTTAAGGCCATAGGGGATCCTAAAACATTGAATTCAGCCCTCACTATGCGTGGAGGTATTGTAGACTCTTTAAAACATTGGGGCATTAAGGTGACCATAAAAGAGGAGCCATCTATTGCCATTCCGGCATTTACCGGTTCTTATAGAGAAGAGCATTTACAATCAAATGAGTTAGGAGGTAAAGAATGAATATTTATATCTTTGCTATCATTGGACTCATAGTAGGTGTTGTTGTAGGATGGTTTACACCATTACATATTCCAGCAAGCTATGCTAATTATACTTCTGTAGCTGTGCTAGCTGCATTAGATGCGGTATTTGGTGGCAGTCGTGCTGCATTAGAGAGAATATTTGATTTAAGTAATTTTATCATCGGATTCTTTTCCAATGTAATACTGTCTGTTGTCCTAGTATATATAGGCGATTTAATCGGCATTAATTTGTACTATGTTGCATTAATTGGATTTGGGCTACGGGTATTTATTAATTTAGCCGCTATTCGAAAGAACATTATGACTAAACGATTCTAATTATTATGATTCAATTACAGTTATAGTGGAAAGTTTTTAAATTTTAGTGTAAAATAAATGTAATTGTTATAATTAACTCAGTATATAAATAGACGTATTCGCATTTATATTGACAAAAATAGATAACGATAAGAGGAGGAAGTTCAATGTCTGATTTTGCAAATATTAAAGTTATTGGTGTCGGTGGCGGCGGTAATAACGCTGTTAATCGTATGGTTGATAACCAAATTAAAGGTGTTCAATTTTTAGCAGTTAACACAGAAAACCAAGTGCTTGAATTATCTAAAGCTGATGTAACTATTCAAATTGGCGAAAAAGTTACTAAAGGTCTTGGTGCTGGTGCAAATCCACAAATCGGTGAAGAAGCAGCTCAAGAAAGCCGTGATGAGATTACAAAAGCCCTCGAAGGTGCTGATATGGTATTCGTAACTGCTGGTATGGGCGGTGGTACTGGTACAGGTGCTGCTCCAATCGTTGCTGAATGTGCTAAAGAGGTTGGTGCATTAACAGTGGGCGTTGTAACTAAACCTTTCGCATTCGAAGGTAAACGTCGTCGTGCTGCAGCAGAAAAAGGCATTGAGTTCTTGACTCAAAAAGTTGATACAATCATCGTTATTCCTAATGATAAATTGTTACAAGTTGTAGATAAAAAATGTTCTGTATCTGATGCATTTGGTAAAGCTGATGAAGTTCTTCGCCAAGGTATCAAAGGTATTTCTGATTTAATCCAAATTCCAGGTTTAATTAACCTCGATTTTGCAGACGTAAAAACTATCATGACTAATCAAGGTGAAGCGTTGATGGGGATTGGTGAAGGTACAGGTGAAAACCGCGCTGCGGACGCTGCAAAAATGGCTATCAATAGCCCATTGTTAGAAACAGCTATTGACGGTGCTAAAGGTATCTTGCTTAATATTTCTGGTAGCTCTGATTTAGGTATCTTTGAAGTAAATGAAGCTGCTCAAATTATTTCTGACGCAGCAGATCCAGATGCAAACATTATCTTTGGTTCTGTTATCGACGAAAGCTTAGGTGATAAAGTTCAAGTTACTGTTGTAGCAACTGGTTTTGGTAATAACGCTAAAAGTGTGCCAGAATTTGGTAAAACAACAACTGCTGCACGTCCAGCAACAAACACATCTGCACCTACAAGTGGTATCCCTGATATCCCTGTATTCATGAAACGCTAATATTTAATATATATACTTACAATATTAGAATAAAAGTAACTTATTAAGACACATATCTATGTGTGTATAGGAGGTACAAATGAAAAAATTAGTATTATTATCTTTAGCTGCAACAGTGATTACTGGTAGTGCATTCGCTGCATCCGTGCCTGTAACTAAAATCAGTGATAATTCCACAAAAATTCAAGCTGACTATGCGTTCAATCAACGCGTATCTAATAGCGGCGGCACTAACAATGATGGCTATGGTGTATCTTTAGAACATGATTTAAGTAATAAATCTGCTCTTCAATACTCTTATAACAAAGTAAATGCTAAAAATGGCGATATTAAAGATCACCAATTGGCATATGTTTACAAAGTACATCCTAATGTAAACCTATATGGTGCTGGTACTGCAATTCGCACTCATGACACAGATTTAGGCGTTCAAGCTGGTGTAATTGGTCATGTGCCTTTGACTGATAAAGTTAATGGCTTTGCAAAAGCTGGTTGGGGTAACGATATTAAACAATCCTATCAAGTTGGTGCTCAATATGAAGTTAAACCTAACATTGATTTGAACGTTTATTATGGTTATGACAAATATAGCGTAAACGATAATGACAAGACTTCCAAAGGTTTACATGCTGGCGTAGGTTATACATTCTAATCGTCATATATGAACTTGAAACCACTCATCTTAGATGGGTGGTTTTTTTGTATGTATTCATGTATACAATATTTTTCATGAATACACATTGTCTAAATGCTTAACTTTAGGTATGATAATGATGTAATAGTTCTTTATAGTTAGGATGGTGTATGCGATGACAAGTGTAGCAGCGAAACACGCAAGAGGAAAAAAATTAAAAGATGTAATCTTTGTGACTGCGGGTCAGGCGGCTGAAGATACTAAACTAAATGGTCGAGAGAATGTAGTAAATGGTACATTAGGTGCTATTTATGATGAAGAAGGAAATCTAGTATTCTTAAAAACTGTAAAGGAAGAATATTTAAATTTACCTGATACTGAACATGTGGGGTACGCTCCTATTGCAGGTATTCCACAATATTTGGAATGTGCAGAACAAGAATGTTTTGGCGCATCTCGTCCTGATGGCTATATTCGCAGTATTGCTACTACTGGCGGTACAGGTGGTATTCATCATTTAGTGCATAACTATACTGAACCTGGCGATGAAGTGTTAACTGCAGATTGGTACTGGGGTGCATATCGTGTTATTTGTAGTGATAATGGACGTACACTAGTTACCTATTCTTTATTTGATGAACATAATAATTTTAATCATGATGCATTCCAACATCGTGTTAAGGAATTAGCTGCTAAACAAACAAATGTTGTTATTTTATTTAATACACCAGGTAATAATCCAACCGGTTATTCTGTAGAGGATAAGGATTGGGATTCTATTCTTGCGTTCTTGAAAGAATTAGTTGCTATTGGCCGTAATAACGTTATCATTGGCATTGATGTGGCTTATTTGGATTATTCTGGTGAAAAAGAAGAAGTTCGTGCATTCTTTAAAAAGATGGGTCATTTGCCAAAGGAAATTCTTGTATGTGTATGCTATAGTCTTTCCAAAGGCTTTACGATGTATGGTCAGCGTGTTGGCGCTATGATTGGCATTTCTTCAGATGAAGAAGTAGCTGATGAATTCTTAGAGGTTAATAAATCGACTAGTCGTGCCACATGGTCAAATATTTGTCGTCCTGCAATGCGTGCTATGGCAAATATTGTATCTGATCCTGATAAATTTAAAGCTTATGAGGATGAACGTAATTGTTATTATCAATTGATTCGCGATCGTGCTAATATCTTTAAACAAGAAGCAGCGCAAGTAGGTTTGCCTATGTTGCCATATCGCGGTGGTTTCTTTATTACGATTCCAACCGATGCGGGCACAGCGATTTGTGAAGAATTAAAGAAAGAGCATATTTATGTAATCGCTTTAGGCAATGGTATTCGCGTAGCAGCTTGTGGTATTCCTAAATTCCAAATGCAGGGATTAGCTGGGAAAATTTATGATGCTATGAAGCGATTAGGAAAATTATAAAAGGATGAATTTCAAAAGGCACTTCAAATTTGAAGTGCCTTTTAGTATTAGTGAATATCTTTATGTTCTTTTATATCTTTATCTGCTTCTTGCGCTAGGTCATCTAGTGCTTTTTTAGGAGCTGTTCGTTCACCTGTTTTAGGATCAACAAATTCAACGCGGTCTAATGTGCTTGTAACTTGTCCACGAATGAAACCTAGATAGGTATTATATAACTCTTTCTTTTCAGCTAATTCTTCTGGTGTTAGTTCTTGACCAGATTTTTTCTTAGCGGCCAATTCATTTATCCGTTTTATTGTGTTGTTAATATTACTCATAATTGCCTCCCGTATTCTAGATTAGAATAACATATTTTATTATAACATAGAACTAAATGAACACGTATGGTAAGATATACATTGTACGAGTCCGTAATTTCACAAGTGAGAAAGGAGTTAGTCGTGCGTGTTACGAAAGCAATTAAGGCAGAGCAATTAGCATTGTTAGAAGAACATTATATAGATGCTAAACCTGCCCTTGAATACACAAATGAATTTGAATTATTAGTGGCTGTTGTTTTATCAGCTCAGTGCACTGATGAAAGGGTAAATATCGTTACTAAACGATTATTTCCAGAATTAAATCATCCGGCTAAAATGTTAGAGGTCGGTGTTACTAAATTAGAATCGCTCATAAAGGACTGCGGTTTATATAAATCAAAGGCTAAAAATTTGATTGCTACTTGTCATATTTTGGTTGAACAGTATCATGGAGAAGTGCCACGTGAGTTTGATCAACTCGTTGAATTACCAGGCGTGGGGCGCAAAACGGCAAATGTTGTAGTATCCGTATTATTCGGAACACCTGCTATTGCTGTAGATACACATGTATTCCGCGTAGCAAACCGATTGAAATTAGGTATTGCAAAAACGCCAGAAGAAATGGAGCAAAAATTGCAAAAGGCTATACCAAAAGAGAAGTGGTCTGCAGCCCATCATTGGCTGATTTATCATGGACGACGCATTTGTAAGGCCCGTAAGCCTATATGTGAAACATGTTTTTTAAATCATCTTTGTCCGTCAGCAGGAAAGGTTTAATATGAAAAAGAATAATGAAGAATTTATTGCTCTTTGTGCCCAATATGGCATAGAAGGTATTGATATTGTCAATGAATTAATGCGTTTTAAAGTATTAGATCAATTGCTCTCCAGCAATGCAAATTCTCGTGAATGGGGTGTTACACCAGAGGATTTGTATGGATTAGCAGAGAAGTCTACTGTTGAATCCTTTGGACCTATTCCATATGATGTAAACACATTCCGTACATTGTATGGACCATCCTTTACGGTAGAGCTCTTTGATTTTATTAGTGATACTGGTATTTTAGATGGCCTTGATGTGGGTACTGTATGGGAAACGCCTGTACGTGAAAGTATAGAAGCTCATAGCAAAACGGGGGAACTCGTATTGTATGCTTATGTAGAAGAATATGCTGGTATGATAGAAGAAATCTTACAATCCTATGAGGATAAAAAGGTGGTACTTTATACAGCATCTCCTGTATGCTATAGCATTATTTCTCGATTGTATCCAATGGCTCAGATTATTAATCAATGGCCACATCGTAGCTATTTCGACCATATTTTTACAGGTACGGTTGGTATGTTCCAATCCTCTGAAGATATTGTAGAAGAGGTTGCTAATGGTTTGCATAATTTGGTTCCAGAAGGGACTGCTCAATTGTTCTTACCAGCAACGATGGCACAAAATCAATTGGGATTGAATAATATGGCATTACAATTCTTTTTGAACCAAAAACGTGTAGAATCTATTCGTGAATGGACTCCGCTTGGGGCTTATGAGATTATTTATGGTAAATATGATGTTAAAAAGATGCGCGTTGGTCTTCGTGAACGCGTTGGTGACGAATGGAAAGCGATTAATTATATTCCATTGCCTCATGGTGTCTTTGCTCAATTACCGGTGTTTACCGTATTAAATTATGGTTTGTCCTTACGTTCGATTTTATTGCCAGGTGGTCAAACTGATGTAGCCTTAGGGCAGGATGGCATTTATTGTATAGATAGTCGTGTTTCAGAATTAGGACGTGCGGCACTTCGTGAAAATGGGGCGTATTACTTAGCTTTCACCCGTTATAGTGACCATGTAGATGTGGCTATGGGTACAGAAGCACCTAGTACGGGTGTATATTGGATGTTCCCTGATGCAGAATTGGCATATATGTGGTATACATATTTCTCTAGCACAATTGGGCAAACCTTGATGCAAGAGATTTCTATGCTTGTTCAAACAGAGGAATCCTTCGGTTATATGCTCAGTAGTGTACGTCGTCGCGTACTTGATGTAAATGATGAATCAATGCTAGTGAATGCGGTTAAGAATATCGATGAAGCCTATAAAGAAACTATCAAATCTGCACGGGAATCTTGGCAAAGCAATATGAACTCCTTAGGTGCTGACGTAATGCCGCCTACAACATCCATCGATATTGAAGATTACAGTGACTATAAAAAATAATTGTCAATATGTGTAAATTGGTTTACAATATATCGTATCCGTTTAGACTAAGTAAATAAACTTGACACATAGTGTACACTGTAATTAGATAAGGAGGGAGGCACGTATGGCTGTTATCAATTTTGAAATTTTCAAGGTTATCGGTACATTATCTGAAGATAAAGATGGCTGGAAAAAACAACTTACATGCACAAGCTGGGGAAAATATAATCCAAAATTTGACCTTCGCGCTTGGGATAGTGAATATACAAGCATGAAAAAAGGGATTACTCTTTCCTTAGAAGAATTGATTGCATTACGCGATATTTTAAACGAAAGTGATTTAGAAACTATCTTAGCTGAAGCGATTGAAGAAAAACAGGCTTCTAAAGAGTAGTTTCTTGATTTGTACGTATTATCGTGCTATAATCTATAAGAATAATATTGATTGCTGGAAAGAGGTGTATAGAATGAAACAAGGTATTCATCCAGACTATAAAGAAGCTACAGTTACTTGCGGTTGTGGTAACACATTCAAAACTGGCTCTGTAAAAGAAGACCTTCGTGTAGACGTTTGCTCCAAATGCCATCCGTTCTTCACTGGTCAACAACGTGCGGCTCAAGCTCGTGGTCGTATCGAACAATTTAACAAACGTTACGGTAAATAATAGTTTATGTAGCGAAACAACTATTGGCAGGGCTTTGGGCTCTGCCTCTATTTGTTTATGAAAGGAAATCCTTTGGCAAAAGAACGTATTAAGAAGTTCGTTGGTGGACAAGCGGTAATCGAAGGCGTTATGATGCGTGGCCCAGGATATACAGCAACGGCTGTACGTGAACCTTCTGGATCCATTGTAGTGCAAAAAGAAGCAACTAAGTCTATTCAAGATCGATATCCTATATTAAAGAAACCATTTTTACGAGGCTGTGTTGCCCTATATGAATCTCTCGTTATCGGCATGAAGGCATTGTCCTTTTCTGCAAAGGCGGCTGGTGATGAAGAGGAAGAAATGTCCAATAGTGAAATTGCCATTACTATGGTAGTTTCTACACTATTTGCGATAGCTTTATTTGTGGCCCTTCCTACATTTGTAGTTAAATTTATTCCAGGTATTCAAGATAATCACTTTATTTTGAATCTTGTAGAGGGGGCTATACGGTTAGCTTTGTTTTTGCTCTATATTTGGGGCATTGGTCAAACTAAGGATATACAACGTGTATTCCAATATCATGGCGCAGAGCATAAAACCATTCATGCTTATGAAAATAATCTACCATTAACAGTAGAGAATGTACGTATACAATCACGATTACATCCGCGATGTGGCACAAATTTCTTGCTTATTGTAATGGTAGTTAGTATATTTGTATTTGCCTTTTTAGGCTGGCCTAACTTGCTAGAACGCATTGTGTCACGTGTTTTATTGATGCCTGTTGTAGCAGGTATTGCTTATGAATTTATTCGTTTTGCAGGATGTAGTGAAAGTTCCTTTGTAAAATCTCTTGTTAAACCGGGTTTAGCGTTACAATATATGACGACACGTGAACCAGAAGCAGATCAAATCGAAGTAGCTATTCGCGCTCTAGAAGAGGTGCGTCCTCCAGAAGAAGATGCTTATGAAGATGATACACATTAAGATAGAGGTTACCCATGTTAGTAGATAAATTACAAGTTATTGAAGATAAATTTATGGATCTTGAGCAACGCATCAGTGACCCAGAGGTCATTGCTCGTCAAGATGAATGGCGTAAATTGACACGTCAACATGCACAACTAACTGAAACTGTAGAAGCCTTTAGAGAATATAAAAAGGTTTTGGCTGGCATTGATGAGGCTATGGAAGTCATTGAAGATAAATCAATGGATGAAGAATTCCGTGAAATGGCTCAAGAAGAATTGAAAGAATTAAAACCTCAAAAAGAGGAATTAGAAGAAAAATTACAAGTTCTTCTATTACCAAAAGATCCTAACGATGATAAAAATATTATCATCGAAATTCGCGGTGGCGCTGGTGGCGATGAAGCGGCATTGTTTGCAGGCGACTTATTCCGTATGTATACAAAATATGCTGAAAGCCAAGGGTGGCGTTGTGAAATTATCGATGCTAATGAACCTGAACTAGGCGGTTTTAAAGAGGTTGTATTCTCTGTAGATGGTGAGAATGTATATTCCAAGATGAAATTTGAATCTGGTGTACATCGTGTACAACGGGTTCCAGCTACAGAAACACAAGGCCGTGTACATACATCTACGGTTACTGTGGCAGTACTTCCTGAAATGGAAGATGTTGATATTGAAATCAATGATAAGGATTTGAAAATCGATACATATCGTGCCAGTGGTGCCGGTGGTCAGCATATTAATAAAACAGAATCTGCTGTCCGTATTACCCACTTACCAACAGGTATTGTCGTAGCTTGTCAGGATCAACGTTCTCAGCTACAAAACAGAGAAAAAGCGATGCGCGTATTGCGTGCAAAATTGCAAGATAAAGCTGAACAAGAGGCTACAGCTAGCATGGCCGCAGACCGCAAGAGCCAAGTTGGTACAGGTGATCGTAGTGAACGTATTCGTACCTATAACTATCCACAAGGTCGCGTAACAGATCATCGTATCAATTTAACATTGTATAAATTAGATGCTATTTTGAATGGCGATCTCGATGAAATTATTCAAGCCTTAAATGCCGCTGATCAAGCAGCTAAAATGCAGGAGGCTAATACAAATGTATAAGGAGATTTGGACGATTGGTCGTATTCTCCAGTGGACAGAGCAGTACTTTCAAAGCAAGGGGATGGATACACCTCGACTTGATGGGGAAGTACTGCTTTCTCACGTTTTAGGGAAGAATCGTATATATCTATATACGAATTATGATCAACCGTTAGAGCAAGAAGAACTGGATAGATTTAGACCGCTTGTCATTGAACGGGCTAAAGGACATTCTGTAGCATCTTTAACGGGAACAAAAGACTTTATGGGATTGACATTTGCTGTAAATGATAAGGTCCTCATTCCTCGTCCCGATACAGAAACATTAGTAGAATATGTATTAAGTGCCTATCATCAACAAGACTCTATTCGAATCCTTGATATGTGTACGGGCCCTGGTACTATTTTACTAAGCCTCTTGCATTATCTGCCTACAGCAACGGGGATGGGCCTTGATATTTCTCGTGATGCACTTGAAATAGCCACAAAGAATCAAGAAGCATTTAAGCTAGAGAATCGTAGCGAATTTCACGAATCGGATATGTTTTCTTATTTAGAACATCATAATGAGTTGTTTGATGTGATTGTATCTAATCCGCCGTATATTCGATTAGAGGATAAGAAAATTCTGTCTCCTGATGTACTTAATGAGCCTCATATTGCATTATTTGGTGGTGAAGATGGCCTTGATTTCTATCGTCAGTTAGCTATGGGGTGCGTAAAATATCTTAAACCTTATGGACTTGTGGCCTTTGAGGTAGGATATGATCAAGCTAAGGCTGTGAAATCTTTACTGGAGGCTGTTGGCTCCTATGTAGATATATCTTTTGCAGCAGATTTAGCGGGCATTAATCGGGTTGTGACGGCTCGCGTGAAGGGGTGAGAATGTGGAGACTAAAATCATTACTGAACTTACAAAAGAGAATCTTCAATTAGTTGCACATGCCTTGCGTTCCGGTGAGGTGGTAGCAATTCCTACGGAAACCGTATATGGTCTTGGTGCTAATGGCCTCGATGCAGATGCAATGGATAAAATTTATGCTGCTAAAGGTCGTCCTTCAGATAACCCATTGATATTACATGTACCCAATGCAGAAAGTATTAAACCGCTTGTGAAAGAAATACCTGAAACAGCAAAGGCCTTGATTGAGGCTTTTTGGCCGGGTCCTTTAACAATTACATTGCCTAAATCCGATCTCGTGCCTGACCGTGCAACTGGTGGTTTAAATCGCGTCGCATTACGTTGTCCAGACCACGCTGTATGCCGTAACATATTAGAATTGGCCGGTGTGCCCATCGCGGCGCCTAGTGCTAATATTTCAGGCCGTCCAAGCCCGACTACGGCACAATCCGTTTATGATGATATGAATGGACGTATTCCTTATATTGTAGATGCTGGAATCTGTACGATTGGTGTGGAATCAACGGTTGTAGAGGTGAGAGATGATGGGGTGACCATCTTACGGCCCGGTGGTATCACAAAAGAAATGTTAGAACAAGTTGTAGATAATGTGTCCTATGATCCATTTTTGTCGTCTCAAAATGAAGCGCCAAAGGCTCCTGGTATGAAGTATAAGCATTATGCTCCCGATGCACCTATGTGTGCATTTATAGGCAATCCCAAGGATGTGGCGGAAGCTTTCAGTAATGTGATTCGTGAACAGGACACTAAGCGTGGTGCATTTTTGGTTAGCCAAGAAACATATGAATTGTTAAAAGATAGTGTACACGGTGAATTTCATGTATATGGACATAGTGGTGATGCGGTTGCCTTAGCTCACGATTTTTACAAGACATTACATCATTTTAATGAATGTGATGTAGACTATATTTTAGCAGAAGGTGTTGAGAATACAGGCCTCGGCGTAGCGGTTATGAATCGCATGGAAAAGGCGAGTGCTGGTCATATTATCTATTTATAAGCAATTATGTAATATTTATTATGTCCATTCATAATAGAAAAATGTCTTTACATATTGGATGTATTTGCTATAATGTATAAATAGCCACAGAAATTGTGGCGGTAAGGATGTCATTATGAATATTTTGTATGTATGTACTGGTAATACCTGTCGTAGCCCAATGGCAGAAGGTATTACGCGGGCCTTGGCAACAGAGCTTGGTCTAGACGTGAATGTAGTTTCGGCTGGATTATTTGCTGCTTATGGTGCCAAGCCTACAGAAGAAGCTGTGATTGCGATTCAATCTATTGTTGATATTTCTGGCCATGAATCAAGACCTCTTACAATGGAGCTTGTCAATTCAGCGGATTTGATTATTGGTATGACACAAGATCATAAATCTGTGTTACTTCGTCAATTTCCTTTTGAAGTAGCTAAAATTAAAACCCTTGCTGAATGGGGGCATGGTGCAGGAGATGTGGTAGATCCTTTCGGTTCAAATCAAGACGTGTATAATCAATGTGCTGAGCAAATTTATAATTTGGTGAAAGCTGGATTAGTAGCATCAAAAGAATAGGAGATAGAGCTATGAAAATTGCTATTGGTTGTGATCATGGTGGATTACATTTAAAACAAGAAATTAAGGAATTATTGTCTACATTAGGCCATGAGGTGGAAGATTTTGGTACACATAGTACAGAATCTTGTGATTATCCGGATATTGCCGAACCAGTGGCACATGCCGTTGTAGATGGTGCAGCAGATCGAGGCATCTTAATCTGTGGTACAGGCATTGGGATTGGTATTGCAGCCAACAAAATTGCAGGTGTACGTGCAGCGCTTTGTCACGATACATTTTCCGCACATGCCAGTCGCGAACATAATAATGCCAATATTCTTACGATGGGGGAACGCGTTATTGGACCGGGACTTGCAAAGGATATTGTTACGATTTGGCTTAATACAGAATTTGAAGGCGGACGTCACGCGCGTCGTGTAGAAAAAATTTCTGCTCTTGAAAAATAATACATCTTTATTCAATTAGTTATCACATTATATTTACATATGTTTCAAGGAGGATTCCCATGAGTTTCTTAGCAAAACAAGACCCTAATGTTAAAGCAGTTATCGATCAAGAATTAATGCGTCAACGCGATAAATTAGAAATGATCGCTTCTGAAAATATCGTATCCCAAGCCGTTATGGAAGCTCAAGGTAGTGTATTGACTAATAAATACGCTGAAGGCTACCCTGGCAAACGTTATTATGGTGGTTGCGAACATGTGGACGTAGTAGAAACATTGGCTATTGAACGCGCTAAACGTTTATTTGGTGCAGAACATGCAAATGTACAACCACATTCTGGGTCTCAAGCTAACTTTGCTGTATATTTTGCTATGTTAAAACCTGGTGACACTATTGTTGGTATGAACTTGTCCCATGGTGGTCACTTAACACATGGTTCTCCTGTTAACGTATCTGGTACATATTTCAATGTTGTTCCTTACGGTGTTAATGCAGAAACTCAACAAATCGACTATGATGAATTCCGCAAAATCGTATTAGAAGCAAAACCTAAATTGATCATTGCTGGGGGCAGTGCTTACAGCCGTCAAATCGACTTCAAGAAAATGGCTGATGTAGCTCATGAAGTAGGCGCGATTTTCATGGTAGATATGGCTCACTTTGCTGGCCTTGTAGCTGCTGGTTTACATCCAAATCCAGTAGAATATGCAGATATCGTTACAACTACAACACATAAAACATTGCGTGGCCCTCGTGGCGGTATGATTTTGTGCAAAGAAGAATATGCAAAAGCTATTGATAAAGCTGTATTCCCTGGTATCCAAGGTGGTCCTTTGATGCATGTTATCGCTGCAAAAGCTGTTGCATTAGGTGAAGCATTACAACCAGAATTTAAAGTATACGCTGAACAAGTTATTAAAAATGCAAAAGTATTGGCTGCTGAATTGATGGCTAAAGGTTTGACTATCGTTTCTGGTGGTACAGATACACATGTTATGCTTGTAGATGTGCGCAATACAGGTTTGACTGGTAAAGAAGCAGAACATCTTCTCGATGAAATCGGTATCACAGCTAATAAAAATACAATACCATTCGATCCAGCTAGCCCATTTGTAACTAGTGGTGTTCGTTTAGGTACACCTGCATTGACTACACGTGGTCTTAAAGAAGACGATATGAAAGAAATTGCAGATATTATTGCTACAGTACTTCAAAACCCAGAAGATGCAGCAAAACATCAAGATGCTGCAAAACGCGTAGCTGCATTATGTGAAAAATATCCTTTATATCCTAACTTATAATTTATAGGTATTGGTATAGTAAGAACCCAAAAGGGTGAGTAAGAGTTTTTCTTGCTCACCCTTTTTATGTTGTGGTGGTCATATTTATATGGCAGGATTTGTAAATATGTGATAGAGTATGTATGAATAGTAAAAGGCCGAAATAATGATTTCGGATTCGGATTGTTTTTATAGGGGGCATAATCATGAACGTTAATGTTATGACACATCCATTGATTCATCATAAGGTTACATTGATGCGTGATGTACAAACAGGTTCAAAAGATTTCCGCGAATTATTAGATGAAATTACATTGTTGATGGGCTATGAAATTACACGTAATTTGCCATTAGAAGATGTAGAAGTGCAAACACCATTGACTAAGATGACAGGTAAACGCATTGCAGGTAAGAAATTAGGTATTATTCCAATTTTGCGTGCTGGTCTTGGCATGGTAAATGGCATGCTTAGCTTGATTCCAACAGCTAAAGTTGGTCATGTCGGTTTATATCGTGATCCAGAAACATTAAAACCAGTAGAATATTATTGCAAATTACCTAGCGATGTGGGCGAACGCGATTTCATCGTTACCGATCCAATGTTAGCTACTGGTGGTAGTGCATCTGCAGCGATTACGTTGTTGAAAGAAAAAGGTGCTAAGAGCATTAAATTGATGTGCCTCGTAGCGGCTCCTGAAGGTGTAGAAGTTGTTAACAAAGAACATCCTGATGTACCTATTTATGTAGCAGCTCTTGATGAAACATTGAATGAACATGGCTATATCTTGCCTGGTTTAGGTGATGCAGGGGACCGTATTTTCGGTACAAAATAATCACGACATATGATAGACATATATCTATAAATACGATGTAAAAGACGCCCGAAAGGGCGTTTTTTACTTGAATAAAGTTGTAATAAGGTATAAAATAATCATGTAGAAGTATTTTTTTATTCTAGGTGGGACTGATTTTGTTTGTCCGGGACGAATATCGTTATCCTTATCAAAGGGTAAAGGAGGAACCCTATGAATGAGTTGTTAATGGTATGCGAGCGTATAGCACCGGAATTAATGACCGTCTTAAAGGATCGCTACAAATTATTGAGTCATTTAGCCTATGAAGAACCTCTCGGCCGTAGGAGTTTAGCACTAGCTACGGATATATCAGAACGTGCAGTACGATCTCATGTTGATGCATTACGTGGTAACGGATTAGTTGAAATCTCTAAACCTGGTATCTATCTAAGTGCTGAAGGACGAGAACTAGTTCCCAAATTAAGGAGTATTCTTTATGAATATGAACGTGTTGGCGAATTAGAGCAACAGTTGAAAGCGGCATTACATATTGATGATGTTATTATCACACCTAGTGAAGGATCATTAATGTTAAAACGCTTAGGTTTTACTGCTGCGAAAGTGGTTCAACGTATGGTAACCGATGGGTCTGTTGTAGCCGTTAGTGGTGGTAGTACCATGGCGGCAATGGCTGATGAAATGCCTAGTAGTGTGTTGCATCCCGTGGTTGTACCAGCCCGTGGTGGTGTTGGTGAAGTCGTCGAATATCAAGCGAATGTAATCGCCTCTGTATTAGCAGAACGTTGGCATGGCTCGTATAAGATGCTTCATTTACCAGATGGGCTATCTAAAGATTCCCTAGATATGCTTGTAACATTAGAACCACAAATCAAGGAGATTAGCGAATTAATCCATAGAACTGATATATTGGTTTTTGGTATTGGTCAAGCACTCCATATGGCCGATGTACGACATATACCGGAGGATGTGCGCCGTCAACTCGTTGATGGCGATGCCGTAGGTGAAGCATTAGGTCAGTATTGCTCTATGGATGGTTCTATCGTCTATGCGACGAACAACATAGGGCTTTCATTAAGGGATATAGTAAATATACCGCATGTCGTAGCTGTAGCAGGTGGCTTTGATAAAGCTGGTGCTATTATCAGCGTTATGAGGTCTTGTAAAAAGGGAATCCTCATAATAGATGACCAAGCAGCAGAAGGCATGCGCCAATTACTAAATATTCCTGCGTTATAATTTAGTTTATTATTTTTAGTATTATATAGTTCTTTTGAGGAGGACAAAACAATGGCAGTTAAAGTTGGTATTAATGGTTTCGGTCGTATTGGTAAATGTGTAGTACGTGCGGCAATTAATAATCCAGATGTTGAAGTAGTAGCTATTAATGCGACTGGTGATAATGAGGGTACTGCATTATTGTTAAAATACGATTCCGTACATGGCACAATTCCTAATGAAGTAACATTTGACGATGAAAATATTTATGTAGATGGCAAAAAAATTCGCGTATTCCATGACCGTGATGCTTCTAAATTGCCTTGGTCTGAAGAAGGCGTAGAAATCGTTATGGAATGTACTGGTAAATACCGCGATGCAGAAGAAGCAAAGGTTCATTTGAATCAACCTACTGTTAAGAAAGTATTGATTTCTGCACCTGGTAAAAATGAAGACTTAACAATGGTTATGGGCGTTAACCAAGATATGTACGATCCTGCAAAACATCACATTATCTCTAATGCATCTTGTACAACTAACTGCTTGGCTCCATTTGCTAAAGTATTATGCGATGAATTTGGCATTAAACGCGGCATGATGACAACTATTCATTCCTATACTAATGACCAAAAAATTCTTGATGCACGTCATAAAGACCCTCGCCGTGCTCGTGCAGCAGCTATGTCTATCATTCCTACAACAACTGGTGCAGCAAAGGCTGTTGCTAAAGTATTGCCTCAATTAAAAGGTAAATTAGATGGTTTTGCGTTGCGCGTTCCTACACCAGATGTATCCGCTACAGATCTTGTTTGCGAACTTGAAAAACCTGCTACAAAAGAAGAAATCAACGAAGCATTCCGCAAAGCAGCAGCTGGTGAATTAAAAGGTATCTTAGGCGTATCCGATGTGCCATTGGTATCCTGTGACTTTAGTTCTGATCCTCGTAGTTCCATTGTTGATGCTGATTTGACAATGGTTATGGATGGTAACATGGTGAAAGTTGTTTCTTGGTACGATAACGAATGGGGCTATTCTGAACGCCTTATCGATATGGCAGCTTTCGTAGCTAGTAAAGGTCTATAATGGGAGGAAATTCTAGGATGAAATTAACCATTTTAGATATGAATGTAGATAATAAACGCGTTTTTGTACGTGTAGATTTCAATGTGCCTATGAAGGATGGTGTCATCACTGATGACACTCGTATTCGTGGTGCACTAAATACAATCAAATATTTAATCGACCACAATGCTAAGGTCATTCTTGCATCTCACTTTGGTCGTCCAAAGGGTGAACGTAAACCGGATATGACATTAGCTCCTTGTGCTAAACGTTTATCTGAACTTATCAATAAACCAGTTGCATTTGTAGATGATTGCGTTGGTCCTAAGGTTGAGGCAGCCGTTGAAGCATTACAACCTGGCGATGTATTGATGCTTGAAAACTTACGTTACCATAACGAAGAAACAAAGAATGATCCAGCGTTTGCTAAACAATTAGCATCTCTTGCTGATGTAGCTATCAATGATGCATTTGGTGTATCTCATCGTAATGCAGCATCTGTAGTTGGCATTGCTGATTACATCCCTATGGGTGCGGGTTTCTTGCTTAAAAAAGAAATTGATGCATTAAGTGCAGCTATCGTACATCCTAAAACACCTATGGCAGCCATTATCGGTGGTGCTAAGGTAACAGATAAAATTTCTGTTATTTCCAATCTATTACCTAAGGTAGACGTTATGATTATCGGTGGCGGTATGGCGAATGCTTTCATTAAGGCTCAAGGCTGTAACATCGGTAGTTCCTTATATGAAGATGGTCAAGATGCTATCGCTACAGATTTAGTTATGGAAGCACGCGTTGCAGGTGCTAGATTATTGACACCTATCGATGCTGTAGTAGCAGATGCTTTCAGCAATGATGCGAATACAAAAATCGTGGATGTCGATAACATCGAAGATGGCTGGATGATTTTGGATATCGGTCCTAAAACACGTGAACTATATACAGAAGCATTGGCTAATATGAAAACTATCATTTGGAATGGCCCAATGGGCGTATTTGAAATGGATAAATTTGCAGCTGGTACGAATGCAGTAGCTAAAGCCGTTGCAGAATCTGATGCCATGACTATCGTTGGTGGTGGTGATTCTGTAGCTGCTATTGAAAAAAGCGGCTTAGCAGATAAAATCAGCCATATTTCGACTGGTGGCGGTGCATCCCTTGAATTATTGGAAGGTAAGGTTTTGCCAGGCATTGCTGCTTTAACAGAGGCCTAAAATGAGAAAACAAATTATTGCAGGAAACTGGAAGATGAACGGAACTATTGCATCTGGTTCTATCTTAATTGAAGCATTTACTAGTTTTCTAGGTGATAAAGATTTGGACTGTGACGTAGTTGTATGTCCGCCCTTTACTGCGCTTGAGAGAGCTGTGTCCTTAACACGAGATACACAGGTTGGCGTAGGGGCTCAAAATATGGATTATCATGATGCCGGTGCATTTACTGGCGAAGTTTCTCCGTTGATGTTAACGGAACTCGGTGTGTCCTATGTCATCATTGGCCATTCCGAACGCCGTGAGTACTATGGTGAAACAGATGCTATGGTTAATGAAAAGATTAAGAGTGCATTTCATCATAATTTGCAACCTATTGTCTGTGTTGGTGAAAGCCTTGCTCAGAGAGAGGCAAATGAAACGATTTCTTTCATTCACGGACAATTAGAAAGTGCATTACAAGATATTCCAGCGGATCAAGTGGAACAATTGATTATCGCTTATGAACCGATTTGGGCTATTGGTACGGGCAAGACTGCAACGGCTGATCAAGCAGAGGAAGTATGTAAATCTATACGTGATTATATAGCGGAGCTATATACATCTGCTGTAGCTGAATCAGTTCGAATTCAATATGGTGGTAGTGTAAAGGCTAATAATGCGCGTGAAATTTTAAGTGAGCCTAATATTGATGGGGCCCTCGTTGGAGGCGCTTCGTTAATCGTGGATGAATTTAATGAAATCATCATGGCGGTTCAAGACGTAAGTAAATAACATACTAGAGGTATAAATATGGCAAAATTACAGGCACCCGTAATGCTAGTCATCCTAGATGGCTTTGGTATGGGGGACCAAACAGATACGACGAATGCCGTAGTACAAGCAAAACCAAGTTATTTTAATCATTTGTGGGATACGTATCCCCATACAACATTACAAGCTTCCGGTCTTGCAGTCGGTTTGCCAGAAGGGCAAATGGGTAATTCAGAAGTTGGACATCTCAACCTTGGTTCAGGCCGTATTGTATATCAAGACTTAACGCGTATTACTAAGGACGTAGAGAATGGAGAATTTTATCATAAGCCTGTAATACAAGAGTTATATAAGCATGCTAAACATGGCAAATTACAAATCATTGGCCTTATTTCTGACGGTAATGTACATTGCTCATTAGAACATATCAAGGCAGTCATTGCCGGTGCCAAACACGAAGGTATTAAAGAGGTATATGTTCATGCTCTGTTAGATGGTCGCGATGTACCGCCACAATCGGCGACAACCTATCTTAAAGAGCTTGAAGATTTTATGTCTGATGTTGCTTGCGGAAAAATTGCTACCGTAAGTGGTCGTTACTATGGCATGGATCGCGATAATCGTTGGGACCGTGAGGAACTGGCATATAATGCCATCGTCAAAGGAGTAGGTAATATAGCAAACTCTGCATGTGAAGCCGTGTTAAAGTCCTATGAAGATGGTGTTAATGATGAGTTTGTAGTACCTACAGTAATTAACCCTAATGGAACTATCAGTAATGGGGATGCAGTTATTTTCTGTAACTTTAGACCTGATAGAGCCCGCGAATTAACAAAGGCTTTAACATTACCTGATTTTGATGGCTTTAAACGGGAACCTATATCTATCTATATGGCGACCATGACAAAGTATGAAGATGGATTACCTGTTCATATTGTCTATGAAAAGGATACGTTGCATAATACTTTAGGTTCTGTACTCTCCGATGGAGGCTATCGTCAATTGCGCATTGCAGAAACAGAGAAATATGCACATGTAACATATTTCTTTAATGGTGGTAATGAGGTACCATTTGAAGGTGAAGACCGTATTCTTGTACCATCGCCTTCTGTAGCAACCTATGATTTGCAACCAGAAATGAGTGCCCCTGAAGTGACGAATAAGGTTGTTGATGCTATTCATAGTGGTCAATACGATATGATTATCTTAAATTATGCAAATCCAGATATGGTAGGTCATACAGGAGATTTTAAAGCTGCAGTGAAAGCAATTCAAACTGTGGATGCAGGATTAGAACGTATTGCAAAGGCTATATTAGAGGCTGGAGGACAGCTTTTAGTTACCGCCGATCATGGTAATGCAGAGCAAATGGTCAATCATGAAACAGGAAAACCGCATACAGCGCACACGACTAATGTGGTTCCATTGATTTTGGTCGATGCAAATGATAGGTATAAACATCTAAAATCTGGTAAATTATGTGATATTGCACCAACTATGTTGGCATTGGCTCATATTGATAAGCCAAGTGATATGACAGGTGAAAGTTTGTTAGTAGATTAATTAGTATATAAATAAGAGGTAGTATTATGGCAGTAATTGAACAAGTCGTAGCTCGTGAAATTTTGGATTCTCGTGGCAATCCTACAGTAGAAGTTGAAGTATGTTTGGAAGATGGTACAATTGCGACAGCAGCGGTTCCTTCTGGTGCATCTACAGGGATGTTTGAAGCCGTAGAACTTCGCGATGGCGATAAAAAACGCTATGGCGGTAAAGGTGTTTTACAAGCTGTAGACAATGTAAATGCAAAAATTGGCCCTGCTATTATCGGCTATGATGCAACTGAACAAGTGGCGATTGATAATTTAATGCTTAAACTAGACGGTACAGATAACAAAGCTAACTTGGGTGCCAATGCAATTTTGGGCGTATCTATGGCTGTAGCGAGAGCAGCTGCTGAATCCTTAGATTTGCCGTTGTTCTTATACCTAGGCGGTTTTAATGCTAAAGAATTGCCAGTACCAATGATGAACATCTTAAATGGTGGTGCTCATGCTGATAATAACGTAGACCTTCAAGAGTTTATGATTATGCCTGTGGGAGCAAAAACATTTAGTGATGCATTGCGCAGTTGTGCAGAAGTATATCATACATTGAAATCCGTGCTTCACGATAAAGGTCTCAGCACTGCTGTAGGTGATGAAGGCGGCTTTGCCCCAAACTTAGCTTCCAATGAAGAAGCATTAGAAGTAATCTGCGAAGCCATTAAACGTGCAGGTTATGAACTTGGTACAGATTTTAAATTAGCTCTCGATGTGGCTTCTAGCGAAATCTATAAAGATGGTAAATATCATTTAGATGGCGAAGGTAAAGTATTGAGCGCTAGCGAAATGGTTGACTTCTATGAATACTTAGTCGATAAATATCCTATCGTATCTATCGAAGATGGTCTTGCAGAAGAAGATTGGGATGGCTGGAAAGTATTAACAGAGCGCCTTGGTAAACGCGTTCAACTTGTAGGTGACGATTTATTCGTTACAAATACAAAACGCCTTGAAAAAGGTATCGACCTTGGTGTAGCTAATTCAATTCTTGTAAAAGTAAATCAAATTGGTACATTAACAGAAGCTTTTGATGCTATGGAAACAGCAAAACGCGCTGGTTATACATGCGTAGTATCTCATCGTTCCGGCGAAACAGAAGATACATTTATTGCAGACATCGCAGTAGCTGTTAATGCGGGCCAAATTAAAACAGGTGCGCCTGCTCGTTCCGAACGTGTTGCTAAATATAACCAATTGCTTCGCATTGAAGAAATGTTATATGAAACTGCACAATATAAAGGCGATGCGGTATTTTACAATTTGAAAAAATAGAATAATACATTTGGTTTTAGAATAACAATGCTATAGAAGAGACTCCGTTGAGTAGTAAAAACTCAAGGGAGTCTCTTTTTTTGCTGTTTCCTTGCGTATATGTACACGCATTGTGGATTTTTTGAAAATAAACAGGAGTTTTCCTTGTTGTGAAGAATTACATAGTGCAATAAGCAAAGGTGATGCATAAACACACCGCAAGGTATAAAGGAGGGGGTGACATTGTATGTAGATGTTACATTAGATTCCATTATTACTCATGCTCTTACCCTAGGTGCTAGTGATATTCATTTTGACCCTATTTGTAATGGCGTACAAGTGAGATTGAGAATTGATGGATTATTAAGAGATTATATGTATATCGATGCTACTGATGCGGATATGCTCGTTAACCGAATCAAGGTATTCAGCGGCATGGATATTAGTGAGAAACGATTGCCTCAAGACGGGCGGTGGGAATGGAGTGCTAAATCATATGCGGTGACAATGCGTGTCTCTAGTCTGCCCAGCTTATATGGAGAGGCAGTTGTATGTAGGCTGATGGGAAATGAAGGGGCTCATAAGAATTTATTAGAACTTGGCATGTCCCAAGGGTTACAAGAGAAAATAGTTTCTTTATTAAAACGTCCTTATGGACTCATCACTATATGTGGACCTACAGGTAGCGGCAAGACAGCCACTCTGTATGCCATGCTCCGAATGTTGAATCTAAAGGAAACTAAACTTATATGTTTAGAGGACCCTGTGGAGGCGAGAATTGATGGAGCTATACAGATAGGGATTAATGAAAAGATTGGCTTTACCTTTTCAAAAGGACTGCGTACCGTATTACGTCAGGACCCTGATTCTATCATGATTGGTGAAATACGAGACCATGAGACAGCTCAACTAGCTGTGAAAGCAGCTTTGACGGGGCACCGTGTAATTACGACGGTTCATACGAATACCGCGTTAGATGTGATAGGCCGGCTTGTAGATATGGGGGTTGAACCGTATTTACTACATGCTACCTTAATTGGTTCATTATCTCAGCGTCTCGTGAGGCGTATTAATAGAGCAACGAATTCGTATCAGGGCCGACTAGGCCTATTTGAATATGTAGAAATACCATCCAGTGACATAGATTGGAATCATGTTGATTCTTATATGTATGTTTCACTTCATGATTCAGCGCATAGCGCCGTTGATTTGGGCATAACAACGTTAGAGGAGGTACATCGTGCAGGCATCCTATTGTAATAGTTTGGCAAGAATAGAGCCAATCACGAACATAGAAGATGTAATCCATTTAGCATTACAGTATAGCGCCACCGATGTACATCTAGAGGTTGATAAACCCATTTATATTCGGGCTGCCAATGGATTGGAACCTATTTCAAGCATATGCAGTAATGATATGATCAGCGAAGTCTTACAACGATGTGGGGTTATCGAAGATGGATGGCATTCTGTAGATAATGCTTTCACCAGCAATGGCATTCGGATTCGGGCACATATTTATAGGGCTAATCACAGAATATGTGGAACATTGAGGCTTCTCTGTCATGCTAATTTGTCGCTAGATGCATCAAAAGATAGTGATGTGTTAAAAGAGATTTGTGAATATCATGATGGATTAGTTCTCGTTACGGGGCCCACAGGAAGTGGAAAATCATATACCTTAGCTTGTTGCATAGAATATATAAATACAACTATGAGTAAACACATTATAACGCTAGAGGACCCTGTGGAATATGAATTTATACCCTTGCAGTCAATGATTCATCAACGGCAACTTGGAATTGATGTGGATTCGATGGCACATGGGATACGTGACGCGTTGCGCGAAGATCCTGATGTCATTATGGTCGGTGAATTGAGAGACCGAGATACCTTAGAAGCAGCACTGCATGCTGCTGAAACAGGTCATTTAGTGTTGGCAACTATGCATACACAACGTGCTGTCATGGCGGTACAACGGATGATATCTTTATTTCCAGGTGAGCAACAAGATGAAGTGCGCAGTCAGATATCACAAGTACTTCGCGCCGTTATATGTCAACGTTTATTGCGGTGGGAGACTTCATTTATAACGATTCGAGATATTCTATTAAATACTAATGCGGTGGCAAATTTAATTAGAAATCGAAAGGAGCCACAAATTGTTTCGATTCAAGAAACACAGGCTCCCATGAAAACATTAGAAATGGCGGTACGAGATGTGAAAGCAGAATATGGGGCTGCTCGACAATTACATGCTTTATTGGAACAACAACTATCATAGAGGGATTACATGAATGCCTATGACTATATAGCGATAACAACAGACAAGAAAAGAATACAGGGAATATTATGGGCCGATTCTGAAGAAGAGGTCAAAACTAAACTTAAACTAGAAGGATATGTGATTTGTAGCATAGCTAGATCATCTGGAAAAACAATTCGTTGGCGGCATAAACAGGTGAGTACCACTGCATATCAATTGGGATTATTATTACAATCTGGGATTTCGCTTAGGCGCTCCTTAGAACTCTTAATGGACGGTTCAAAAACGATGTTATATCGCTCTTTATATGAGGGCATACAACGAGGGCAATCTCTATCTGAGGTTCTTCGAGAAAAGGGATTCCCTTCCATTGCATTAGCTCTTCTTGAGAGTGGCGAAATGTCAGGGAACGTCGGAGAGTCCTTGCAGTATATAGCCTCTTATTACGAACGGGAACGAAAATACCAACAAAAGATGGTAAGTGCTATTTCATATCCCTTATTTCTATTAGTTCTTATGAATGTATTTTTCTTGGTTACTATATTGTTTATTATTCCATCGTTTACCCGCGTGTTTACAACCATGCATATAGAATTGCCATGGATGACAAAAGGTTTATTTGTATTAGGAACTTCCCTTCGAGAACATCCGCTTTTTTATATCGGTGTGCATGTGGGACTTATTGGAGTACTCATATATGCTTTTAAACAACCTTCGATTAGATATAGGTTTGATAGGCGTTTATGGCAGTTGGCTCAGCATAAAACGTTCTTAACCTCCCTATATTATGCGAATATTTTGCATATATGGGCGCTATTGTTAGATTCTGGGATTTCTATAATCAACACCATCGATATTACAAAACGTATATGGCGAAATCTATATGGTGAAGAGTGTAGCAATCATGTATATGCCATGCTGTGTAAAGGGCATTCCTTTTGTGAAAGTCTAAAATCATCATCAATAGGAAATTCTTTTATATGGCAAATGGTAGCAGTTGGAGAGGAAAGTGGTGAATTAGTAGCTATGCTGAATCATTGCAGTCACTACTATGAATCATTGTTGACACAGTATATAGCGAGAATGGAGCGCCTTATGGAGCCCATACTACTTACTATTATGGGGATTGGTATTGCTATCCTTGTTATATCTGTTATGTATCCAGTTTTTACATCTATATCATCATTGGGAGGTCAATGAAAGGAGACTCGTGAAATGCTTATTTCTTGTAGAAAAATCTTATCTCATTTAGAAAAATCATTTCTAAAATATATTAGTATTCGTCGACTACAACATACTAAACAAGGCGGTTTTACACTGGTAGAACTCATGGTGGTAGTAGCAGTTATTGCTATTTTGGCTGCTATAGCAATGCCTCAATTTATGTCTGCTGCGGATAAGGCAAAGAATGCAAAACAAGTAGCAGATATGCAAATCATCCGCAATGCGACACAATTATACATGATCGACAAAAGCTTAGATACACCTCCAACAGTAGAAAAATTATATCAAGAAGGTTATTTAACAGAGCATGTTAAAACTACAAAAGGTAAGGAATACGTTATTACCTATGAACAAGTGGCAGGTAATGCAGGCAAGTCTGTAGTCGTTACGGCTCCTGAAACATAAAGGACACTGTTATGAAAGGGAAAAAGGTATATATTTGTCTATGTATATGGATTTTGGCCATCGTGATCCCATTACTATATAGGGATTACACACTATTTGAAATTATATGTTATAGCTTCTTTTCACTATTTCTCGTAATAGGTGCTACCATTGATAAGCTATATTACATATTACCCGACGAAGGTGCTATTGCACTTACGATTATAGGTATCCTCTATAGCATGGTTGAACAGTATGCAGTCCTCGACACCTGTGTACATGTTGCGATTGTTGCTTGTATTAGTGTGACATTGCGCATGCTAAGTAAAGGAGGCTTTGGTTGGGGCGATATTAAATGGATTTGTGCCATATCCATATGGTTTTCGAGCATACAAATTATTGTTATGATTTACGTTTCTTGTTTAGCTAGTGCCCTCTATCTCGCCAGCTTATATAGTATGCGTTATACGTGTAGACGATATATTCCTTTTGGCCCTTTCTTGTGTATTGGTGCATGGAATGCTTTACATTTTGCTAATGAGTGGGAGGCGTTATATTGGTCGGTAATAAAATACATGCACATTACTGTAATGGCTCTATATTAGTAGAATGGCTTGTGGGGATTACTATTTTTCTATCCTTGGTTAGCATAGGCGTCAGTAGCATTGTTATGATACCTTCGCGCCATGAGTTAAATCGAAGCACAGAAGAGGTAGTGCTCGCTATTAAGAAGGTTCAACTATGGGCTATGTTAGGTCATAGAGATAATCGAATGGCACAAGGTGAATTTATTTTAAAGAAACATTCATATTCAATACAAGAAGGACTCATGTCACATCATGTAGAAATGGAGTTACCTGCACATATAGAAAGTAGGCATACAATGAAGCGCGTTTATTTTTCTGCCTATGGATTGCCCTATGATGGAACGGAATTTATTTTACAAGATACACAAACAGGTGCGACTAATCGCATATGGATATCTGTGCAAACAGGGCGTGTTCGATGGGAATCATTGTAATCATGAAACGGATACAAATTAGAGAATATGCTAATACAAAAAGTAGGTTACTCATAGACCAATATGGATTTTTATATGGTGATGCCCTCATGGCGGTGACCTTAATATTATTCATATTACCAACCATTCTATATATATTGAGTGGTACCTTATCGATTGTGCAGTCCTCGTATATTGATGACTATATATTGCAAGATACAGTTTCTTACATAGAGGCTGGTAAAGCGACATATGATTCTGGAGGGATGCCAACAACCGGAAATATCTCATCATTGAGCAGACATCATTTGTCTACAATAACATTTAAACAACGTGTTATAGAAGAAGAGATCAATGGAGTATCAATACTAAGATACATAGTACAAGCTGTTGATAATGGAGATACGATTTATGAATTATCTACGTTTCTTGGCCCACCCCATCATTGATCATAGAATAGCATCAATCAATGGATTCATATTACCGTCTCTACTTATTAGTGTCCTCATTAGTTCCTTCGTTATTATCCTGGTCATGACTATATGTATGACTTGTTGTATATGGACTGAAAGAATCGACGATAGCATAGCAATGCAAGAGGATGGTCGTTATACAAGGCGAGCTATTGTAGCTCATATAATCTGGAATACCTCAAAAGTATCCGTTGGTGATGAAGGTCATTTGTTATCTATTAATGATACGAGTCGTACAGCTTTTGTAGCTACTAGAAGGGCTTTGTATAGAAAATTAAGTGATGGTAGCTTACAACCATTGAGTGGAAGCCGTATTATTGGTACCGAGGATAAGCGTAGGCTAGATGCGATTACACCATTTTCTATGGATGCTAATAAGTTACTTAGCCTTAGTTGGTCTGTGAATAATCGCTTTAATGCGACTACAGCATATGCAAAAGGATATGGAGGAATTGCAAATTATGAGGTGTCTACAGCGGTATCAACATATTCTGAGTGGTATAAAAAACCGAAGAGTCTCTAAGTATTCCTCTGGTATGGTTACGTATGTCACCATATATATTATGTGTATTTTATTAGTACTTATATTAGGAATTAACCGGCTGGCTACGTTTTCGCTAAGCAATACAAAGGATGAAATGAAACTTATGGAAGCTCATTATGCGGCAGAACGTGGTGCTCGATGGTTTTATACCTATTGCAATGGAGGAAATCATTGGGATTATACAGACGATATTGATGTAGAAACATATGACAATGTTCATATATATATTAAAGCAGATCCAAAGAACACCAATCCAAAACATGTAATGAGTTGTGCTGACTTGAATGGTGTCTCAAGTCGTGTGCACATATACATAAGGGAAAAAGAAGATCATACATTAGAAATTGTGAGTATAAAACCGCATTAAGGAGAAGGGTATTATGAAAGAAAAAAAGCAGATACATACAGGTTTATGCATTACTGAGGATAGAATCGTTGGTACTACGGCACACATTGAAAACAAGACGATGATTATTACCGATGCAATGGAGATGAAACGCTCTAGTACAATTGATGAAGATATAGCAGAGTTTATCAATACCTATGATTTAGAAGAAGGGGCTTATAGTATCGTTGCCTGTATTCCTACAGAAATGACGATGGCTAGCTTTGATCCTCATGATTTTGATGTGAAGGAATTCATAAAGTGGAATATAGAAGATACGTTTAATTTTGGAGAACACGAATTTGAGTTGGATGCATGCCGAAGAGAATACCCTCGTCATACGTATTATTTATTTTTAGCTGCCGTAGATCGACATGAACTTGAATTGCTTCGGCAAGGAATACGAGATACGTGTGCACCTGTACATACTATCGATTGCTGGCCACTTCCTGTCACTTATGGATTGATGCATAGGACAGGAACTATTACGGGCATTGTAGAGCCAACTGGTATGCATTTATGGGCTTGGTGGAAAGATACATGTGTTAAGGAATGTGTCGTAAAGGTAAATGGAGCCGATATCAGCTCTGCCTTAATTGATTTAGAAGAGGTGTTGCAACGATTCGGTGTAGAAGAAATACGAGGTATTCATTTCTATAATATTGAAGGATTAAACGAAGAACAGCGTATCGATATTAGTGCATTGCAGGAAGTATACGGAAATACCGAGTATATACCGATGATGTTTCTTGGACGTGGTCGCACACGATGTAAATTAGGGGAATTAGATTGGGATATGGCGATAGGTATGGCTGCGCGGGGGTTACAGTGGATTGGACAAGGATGGTAATGATAGATTACTAAATTTTATGCCTCGTTCGTTACGGTGGTATATTTTACTATGCAACTATAAGTTATACATATATATCGGTGCTGGTATGATTGCCTTACTCAGTGCTTTCTGTCTTGGTTTAGCTGTTTATTCCTATAAAGCCTATGGTGAACAAGTAATAACGTATGAACAAGTACATGCAGATGAAAAATCAGTAGCTATACATCAACAGTATGACGATGTTCAAGAAAAAATATCGCAACTATTGCAACAACATAAAGAATTTAATGAGCAATCAACGCTAGTTATATTGTTAGATGGTGCGATGGCGTCACAAGGAAATATCTTATTACGACATATAGAATTTTCTGATGGAAGTTTTACTATTGATGGTAATGCTACCAATGAAGATGTATATCATTCATATATTCAATATATTCAATCTCATATGAGAGAGGTAACATGTGATGGCAAACAACAAGTGGAAAAAGAGTCAGGAACTTGTTCATTCCATTTGGACGGACATACAAAACAGCATGCCTCCAAATCTAAAGAAGGTAATCCTGTCTTGTAGTATAAGTATAATCATTGGGTTATCTTCATTCTGGATATATGAATACTATACAGAACAATGTGAAGTATTACGGAATAAAATTGAATACTATCAGATGGAGACAATCGTACAACAGCAATTTTTATCATCCCCTACATATGAGTTAATATCATCATTACTAATTCATGAATATTGGGAAGATGATATGTATCAAAGTATCAATAGAGAACCACTCGTTATAGTGAGCAGCTCTCGAAGCGATGATGGTATAGATATGACAGTAGTAGGGACAAGTCAGTCCTTTCTATCTTGGTATAATACAGTGCAACAGCACCTATCATATTGTGATGTACATATTATATCTGTGGAAACGAAGGGAAATAGTATATCCTTTAGGTGCAAGGTTACACCTTTAACGACTTAAAATAATGAACATACAATATTGGGTAATAATTCTCAATATTGTATGTTCATTTTTGTTTTTATGTCAATTTTATAGTAAAATAAATTTTAACGTAAGAATAAGGGGCAATTGTAACATGATAGTAAAACGAAATATTATTCTCATTGGGTCCATGGGAAGTGGGAAAAGCCATTTTGGCCGTAATCTAGCAGATTTAAAGGGATGGCAATTTGTGGATACCGATCGAGTGTTAGAAGGTCGTTATGGGTTGCCCATTGCAGAAATTTATAAAAAAATAGGCGAGAAAGCATTTCGACGTGCTGAACAAGAGGTTCTTAAAAAGGTTTCATTGTATCATGAAGCCGTTATTAGTGTGGGAGGAAATTTTCCTATAGAACATAGAACACTTAGATCGCTTAAGAAATTTTCTTTTATCATAGGTATACGGGCAGCGCAATATCGTATTGTTAGTCGTGTTAATCGTCGTGTAGGCAAACGACCAACAATGGACTATTCAAATGTTTCAGCCTTTGTCCATACTATGATTCAAGCATGGAAACCTGTGTATAGACAGTGTGATTATGTATTGGATACGACAAATGGACGTACCTATGATTTTATGAAAGCAATTGAGCGCCAACTTGATACATTAGGTATTCAATTTAAGGCGCGAAGACAACCCAGACAAACTGAAATAGTGTCTAAAAACATACAAGCTGAGACAAAGCAGCAGAAGGAACGTAGACATGAAAAAAATAGCATTACTAACAAGCGGTGGAGACGCACCAGGGATGAACGCAGCCATTCGGGCCATCACAAGAAAGGCAATTCATGAAGGGTTTAGCGTGTATGGTATAGAACGTGGTTTTGAAGGTATTATTAATAATGAGATAAACCCTTTGCATGCTCGTAATGTAGGGGGAATCATTACCACTGGTGGTACCATTCTTAGAACTGCACGCTATCCAGAGTTTAAGAATTTAGATGTACAACAACGGGCTTATCAAATACTACAAGACTTTAGTATAGACCATTTAATCGTTATTGGTGGCGATGGCTCACAAGCTGGCGCAGAGGCTTTGATGCGGCTAGGTCAATCTACGATAACCATTCCTTGTACTATAGATAACGATATGAATGGTACTCAATATACGATTGGTTTTGATACTGCTCTTAACACTGTAGTTGATGCGGTAGGGCGTATTCGAGATACATCGAACTCTCATGAACGAGTGGCTATAATCGAAGTCATGGGGCGTCATGCAGGACACATTGCATTACAAGCTGGGTTGGCGAGTGGTGCAGAGCTTGTATTAATACCTGAATACCCAATGCCATTAGATGAGGTATGTGAACATATTAATAAGACGCATCAGTTAGGTAAAGAATATAGTATTATACTCGTTGCTGAAGGGGCCTACTCTAGTAGTGAGGTTAAAGAGTATATTAAACAACATACATACTTTGATCCAAGTTTAACAGTTCTTGGATATTTACAACGCGGCGGTGCACCATCCGCATTAGATGCTATTTTAGCAGCGCGTATGAGTGAATTGGCAGTGGATTGTTTGTTACGTGGTGAACACAATTGTATCACTGCATATATTGATGGACATATTCGGTCTATATCCTATGAAATGGCTAAAACAATGAAGTTTGGCATTGATAAAAGTCAGTATGAATTAATCTCTATATTGAGTCATTAATATGTGATTGTAAAATTATATTGTATAAACGATAATTTTTTAGTACAATGTAATGCATGAAAATGGAATGACTCATTTATTAAGGAGTATATATGAAAGAATTATTTCAGAAGCACCGTAAACGTATTATCGGTGGTATTATTGCCATCTGTTTATTAGGTGGTGGTGGCTATTATTATGTTCATACAAATGATAGTGCACAAACTCAACAAAAATATACAACTGGAAGGGTTGAAAAGGGCGATGTAAAAACTAGTATTAGTGCTACAGGTACCATTAATCCTGTTAATTATGTCGATGTGTCTACAAACGTGGCTGGTAAACTTGAAAAAGTATTGGTCAAAGAAAATGATCATGTTACGCAAGGTCAAGTGATTGCCTATATTGATACACGACAATTGCAAGCACAGGTCGATAATGCAAAGGCTGCTTTGGATAAAGCGCGTTTAGATATGAATCGCTATAAAGCGCTAATCGACCAAAATGCTGTAGCAGCGCAAACTTATGATGATGCTGTGACCGCATATGAACAAGCTCAGTCAAACTATGATAGAGTATCTGCTGATTTAAGTGATGCTACTATTACTGCTCCTATGTCCGGTACCGTAGTAGGGACACCTCTTAAGGCAGGCCAAACGATTAGTACAGGTATTTCTACACAAATGATTATTGCGACCATTGCAGATTTATCTGATTTAGAAATTTATTTGACAGTTGATGAAACTGATATTGGTAATGTAAAAAATGGATCTAAGGTAGAATTTACTGTTGACTCTAAACCAGGTCAAACTTTCACAGGCTATGTTTCTGAAATTGCAAAGGGTACTAAAGGAAATATGGGTGTTACAAGTAATAGCGTAGTGTACTATACTGTGAAAGTATCAATTCCAGCTGATATTTCCACGAATTTCTTGCCATCTATGACCGCACGTGCCACAATCTTTGGCGATGATATTAAGAATACCCTTGTTGTACCATTAACAGCGGTACGTACTGATAAACAAGGTGAATATGTATATGTCATCAAAAATGGTCAACCTGTTAGAACTGCTGTATCTACAGGTGTAACTGGTGATACAAATGTTCAAATCTTAAGCGGTGTTTCCGAAGGTGATGAAATTATTGTTAGTGGTGATGTAACGAGCCCTAAGAATAACTCTCGTGGACCATTTTAAGCGTAGGTGAACTATGAATCAGTCAGTTATTGATATTCAAGGTATTACAAAGACCTATGTAAATGGTAAATTAACAGTTCCCGTTCTACATGGCATAGATTTACAGGTACAAAAAGGCGATTTCGTGTCTATCATGGGCCCTTCTGGTTCTGGTAAGTCTACCTTTATGAACATTTTAGGTTGCTTAGATAGACCTACATCTGGATCCTATTGCTTGAATGGAAATGAAGTTGCTAATCTCAGTGATGATGAGTTAGCATATGTACGTAATAAAGAAATCGGCTTTGTGTTTCAAAGCTTTAATTTATTAACGAAACTAACGGCTATTGAAAATGTGGCGTTGCCCATGGTGTATGCAGGCATCGATAAAAAAACACGTACTGCTCGTGCAGAGGCTTTGCTTACTTCTGTAGGCTTGGGTGATCGTATGGATCACTTACCGGCAGAATTATCCGGTGGTCAACGTCAACGTGTGGCGATTGCTCGTGCATTGGCCAATGACCCTGCTATCATCATGGCCGATGAACCGACAGGGAATTTGGATTCGAAATCGACTATAGATGTTATGAATATCTTTAGAGGCCTCTATGACGAAGGCCGTACCATAATTCTTGTTACTCATGAACCTGAAATTGCAACCTATGCAAGTCGAAACGTTGTATTGCGTGATGGATTAATTGTGGAGGATAAGAAAAACTTAAATATGACTCCTGTTCAGGAGGTGACACATGTATAAAGAAAGTTTCTTAATGGCCTGGGCATCGTTGATTGCCAATAAAATGAGATCTATTTTAACGATGCTAGGTATTATTATTGGTGTAGCTGCTGTTATTGCCCTTGTGTCAATCGGTAATGGTGTTAAACAAGATATTCAGAATTCCATTTCTAGTTTAGGTTCTAATCTATTGATGGTTATGCCTGGTGCTCCACGCACACCGGGTGTGCGTCCATCACAGGGATCTATGAAATCTTTGAAGGTCTCTGATTATCAAGCTATTAGCAAATTAGATGGCGTCAAGGCAGCAAGTCCATATACAGCCAATTCTTATGTAACTATATACCAAAGTAAGAACTGGACTACTACTGTTAGTGGCGTAAGTAGTAACTTTCAAGATGTAAATAATTGGACCATGGCTGAAGGTCGATTTATATCTAGTAAAAATGTAGAAAATCGTGAGCGTGTAGCTGTTGTGGGACAAACTGTAGTTAAGAACTTATTTGCTGGTGAGGACCCAGTGGGTAAGGAAATTCGTGTTAAAAACATTCCGTTCCGCGTTATTGGCGTTCTTAACAGTAAAGGGAATGGTACTATGGGGAATGACCAAGATGATGCTATCTTTATCCCTTATACTACTGCTATGGAGCGGGTAGAAGGTGTTGATTACCTGCGCATGGTCTACGTTGTTGCTAGTGATGATAACGGTATTGATCGTTTGCAATCGGATATAGAAAATCTGTTGCGTGTTCGTCATAGCATTAAGGATACAAATCTCGATGATTTCAATATTCAAAATATGAAATCAATTATGGAAACAATGGAGCAAACGACAGGAACCTTGACCTTGTTCTTAGGTGCTGTGGCAGCTATTTCTCTTGTTGTAGGCGGTATTGGGATTATGAATATCATGCTCGTTTCCGTTACCGAACGGACTCGTGAAATTGGTATTCGTAAGGCTTTAGGTGCTACATATTTTGTCATTGTTACACAATTCTTAATCGAAGCTGTCGTAATCAGTCTCATGGGTGGGCTCATAGGCATTGCTCTTGGTATAGGCGCATCAAAGCTGATAGGCTTGGCATCTGGTATGAGTACGGTAATTTCGGTTCCGACTATCGTGTTATCCTTTGCATTCTCCATGGCTATCGGTTTGGTATTCGGTATCTATCCAGCTCGAAAAGCGGCTAAATTGAATCCGATTGATGCACTACATTATGAATAGTATTTATAGATGCGGATATTTTGGAGATATCACATTTCCATAATGTAATAGACGTATTCGCATATAGTGCGTTGCATGATACAATTAAGTATGATGTAACGCACTATTTTTAATTTAGTGAGGAAATTATGGCAACAACATTATTGGAATATTTTAATGAATTACGTACACAGAATCCTTTTTCCTGGGTAAAAGATTCTGAGGTGACAACTGTAGAACCGGGGCATGCAGAAATGACATTGCAAACAAATGAAACAGAGTACTGCAATTTTAGAGGACACTTGCATGGTGCTGTTTGTATTGGTTTTGCAGATAGCTTGATGGGAACGGCATGCTTTACACTAGGGAAATCGGTGAGTACCATTGATATTAATGGTAATTATTTGAAAGCCGTCAAAGGCGGCACAGTATTGCGTGGTGTAGCGAATGTAGAGCACAGTGGTAAAACTACGATGGTAGCCACTGCGCGTATTTATAATGAGTTAGGTGAAGTGGTACATATAGCAAGAGGCACGTTTTTTGTGGTAGAAGAGCGTCCTTTACCGGATTTACCTTGGAGATTCGTTGAAGAAGATGACCCAAATTTGATATAATGAAATTTGAACTTTGTAATTTAGGAGGACGGTTGTATGGAACAAGAATTACAACGCATTAAAGAAGAAGCGTTATCTGCTATTAAAAGCGCTTCTGATGAACAAGCGTTGCAAGACGTACGCGTAAAATATTTAGGTAAAAAAGGTGAAGTAACGGCATTGCTAAAAGGGTTAGGTAAACTTTCCCCAGAGGAACGCCCTAAGATGGGTGCTCTTGTCAATGCAGTTCGTCAAGCATTAGAAGCAGAAATCGATACATTGAAAACGTCTATGGAAGTTGCGGCAATGAACGCTCGATTGGAAGAAGAAAAAATTGATATTACTCTACCTGGTAGAGCGCCAAAAGCTGGTCATATTCATCCGTTGACAACAGTAAATGAAATGATTGAAGACTTCTTCATGAAAATGGGCTATACCGTTGAAGAAGGTCCTGAAATTGAACAAGACCACTTTAACTTTGAGTGTCTTAATTTACCAAAAGATCATCCAGCACGCGATATGCAAGACTCTTTCTATATTACAGAAAATTTCTTGCTTAGAACTCATACATCTCCTGTACAAGCACGTACCATGCAACGTCATGAGCCGAACAGTCCGATTCGCATGATTGCGCCTGGTAAGGTATATCGCTGGGATTATGATGCTACGCATTCCCCAGTATTCCATCAAGTAGAAGGCTTGATTATTGATGAACATATTACATTCGCTGATTTGAAAGGAACTATCGAAACATTTCTACGTCATATGTTTGGCGATGACACAAAGGTACGTTTCCGTACAAGCTTCTTCCCATTTACAGAACCATCTGCAGAGGTAGATATTTCCTGTGTAATGTGCGGTGGTGAAGGCTGTCGTGTATGTTCTCATACAGGCTGGCTTGAAATCCTTGGCTGCGGTATGGTACATCCTCGTGTACTTGAACTTAATGGCTATGATCCTAATAAGGTGAAAGGTTTTGCCTTTGGTATGGGCGTAGAACGTATTGCTATGTTGTTATATGGTATTGGCGATTTACGTCTATTCTTTGAAGATGATATCCGTTTCTTGGAACAATTTTAGGAGGTAGAAATGAAAGCAAGCTTACAATGGATGAATGAATATGTACCTCTTGATCTAAATCGTCCTGCCCAAGAATTAGCGGATGAATTAACACAAGCAGGTATTCCTGTAGAAGAAGTACTTTCTATGGATCCAGGTTTGAAAAAAATCTATACTGGTAAAATCGTAGAAATTACAAAACACCCAGATGCAGATAAATTACAAGTATGCCAAGTACAATGCTTATCTGAAGATGGGGAAGAAACTACTAAGCAAATCGTTACCGCTGCTACGAATGTAGCTGTAGGTCAAATCGTACCAGTTGCGTATCATAAATCTCGTTTAGCAGATGGTACAGAAATCAAAAAAGGTAAATTACGTGGTGTTGTATCAGAAGGTATGTTCTGCTCTGTTGCTGAATTCGGTATTTCCAGTGACTTGGTAAGACCGGAAGAAGCACAAGGCATTTATATTTTCCCTGAAGGAACACCAATCGGTTTAGATATTAAAGAAGCACTCATGCTTAACGATATTGTATATGAATTTGAATTGACAGCTAATCGTGCAGACTGCTTCTCTATGGTAGGTTTGTCCCGTGAATTCGGCATCATGACAAATCAAAAGGCTTTATTCCCAGTTATCATGGTGAATGAAAATGGTGAGTCCATCGAAGGTAAAGCATCTGTAGCTATCGAAGCACATGATCTTTGTACGCGATTTACATCCCGTCTTGTTACGAATGTTACCATTGAACCGTCTCCATTGTGGATGCAAAATCGTTTGCGTAACAGCGGCATTCGCCCTATCAATAACGTAGTAGACGTAACAAATTACGTTATGCTCGAATTAGGTCAACCAATGCATGCCTATGATTATGATTGCGTAGCTGACCATACCCTTATTGCACGTCGTGCAAAAGCCGGTGAAACACTTACTACATTAGACGGTAATGAACGTGAACTCAATGAGTCCATGCTTATCATTGCAGATACAAAAGGCCCAATTGGCGTAGCTGGCGTTATGGGCGGTCTTACTAGTGAAGTAACAGATAAGACTACGAACGTCTTGTTCGAAGCTGCTGTATTTAATGGACCATCTATTCGTCGTACATCTAAAGCATTAGGTATGCGCTCTGAAGCATCCGGTCGTTTTGAACGCGGTGTAAACCATAAATATACAGCATATGCTATCGACCGTGCTGCACAATTGTTACAACAAATTTGTCCTTCCTGTAAGGTAAGTGTTGGCGTTATTGATGTATATCCAGAACCAGTAGAACAACGCACTGTAACTTTCACAGCAGAACAAATCAATGACTATCTTGGCACTTCTATTGAAAAAGATAGAATGATTGATATTTTAACGAAGCTTGAATTTGGCATTACTGAATCTGGTGATACCATCGAAGCACTCGTTCCAACATGGCGCGATGATGTCACTGTTATGCCTGATATTGCTGAAGAAGTGGCGCGCATCGTAAGCTATGATAATATTGAACCAACAATTCCTGTGGCTGTATTATCTTCTGGCGGTATGACACCTAAGAAAGCATTAACGAAAGAAGTAACGCATTACTTAGCACATGCAGGTTTAAGCCAAATCATTACATTTAGCTTCATGCACAAAGATGGTCTTACGAATATGATGTTACCAGAAGGTGACAGTCGTTATACGGCAATTCCAATCTTAAACCCTATTTCCGAAGAGTTCCCATATATGAGAACTACGTTGGTACCAGCTGTTATTGAAGCAGCTAAACGCAATATTGCACAACAAAACAAGGATTTGTGGTTGTTTGAAACGGCTAATGTGTATGAACCAAAGGCATTGCCATTAACAGAAGTACCGCATGAACGCCCTATGGCATGTGGTATCATGATGGGCAAGGTTACAGAGGCTGCATGGAATCAAGCGCAACGGGACACTGATTTCTATGATGTAAAAGGCGTAGTTGACGGCTTACTAGCTAAATTAGGATTGACTCAATATGATATTCAACCATCTAGTGAAAGCTATTACCATCCAGGCGTAAGTGCACATTACACAGTCAATGGTGTAACGATTGCTAACTATGGTGAATTACATCCACAAGTGGTTAAAAACTTCGATTTGTCTGGTAAAGTGTATATGTTTGAAATCGATTTGGAAGCTATTTTATCCATTACAGTACCGCCATTTAGATATCAATCATTCAGTAAATTCCCAGGTACAAGTCGTGACTTGGCTATTGTAGCACCAGTATCTGTTACAAGTGGTGAAATTGTAGCACTTATTAAGGAACATGGCGGAGAATACTTAGAATCCGTATCTATCTTCGACGTTTACGAAGGGGAACATATTGAAGCAGGCTATCGTAGCTTAGCTTATAACTTGCAATTTAGATCCATGGAAGGCACATTAAATGATGAAGACATCGATGGTGCAATTCAAGCGATTATTGATGCATTAGCAACTAAAAATTGTAAATTACGATAAATCATCGTAAAAGGGTTTACCTTATGGTAAACCCTTTTATGTCTATCTATCCCCTGTTGTATAATAGAAGGTATAGGTAATGAGTCAGAAAGGATTTATTATGGAATTATTAGCACCAGCGGGTACGATGGAAAATTTTATGGCTGCCTTAGAATCGGGGGCAGATGCTATATATTTAGGGGGCAAGGTCTTTAACGCACGGGCTCATGCAGCCAATTTTGGTATCGATGAATTACGCGAAGCTGTACGGTTAGCACATATTTTAGATGTGTCTATATATGTAACCGTTAATATTTTGATTGGTGATACGGAACTGAAGGACCTTGAACAGTATATTAAGGATTTAGATTCCATTGGTGTAGATGCCATCATCGTACAGGACTTAGCTGTTGCAGAAATCGCGAAACGTGTTGCACCCAATATACATCTTCATGGGAGTACACAAATGACGGCTGCTACACTCGATGCGGTTCGTTTTTATGAAAGTCTAGGATTTACACGCGTTGTTTTGGCTCGTGAATTAAGTCTTAAGGAAATTCAACATATATGCAAACATTGTAAGGCAGAAATTGAAGTATTTGTACATGGTGCATTATGTGTATGCTACTCCGGTCAGTGTTTGATGAGTTCTTTCATCGGTGGACGCAGTGGCAACCGAGGTGCTTGTGCACAACCTTGTCGCTTGCCTTATGAATTATTGGATTCTAAGGGTGAAAGTGTATTACCTAAATATGAAGCCTATTTGCTAAGTCCAAAGGATCTCAATTATAGTGAGCATATGAATGAACTCGTAGCGGCTGGTGTTACATCTTTTAAGGTAGAAGGTCGTATGAAAAAGGTATCCTATGTTCGTCAAGTGATAGGTACTTATAGAGAGATATTGGATGAGGCATCAATTCACGAAAATCAACGTAAAGCACTAGCCTCTGGATTTAATCGTGGATTTTCCACAGCCTATTTAGAAGATACGGTAGGTCGACAAATGATGACCGTAGTGGCGCCAAATCACCAGGGTAAGCCAATCGGCGAATCGTATACGAAAAAAGGGGAAGTTTACTTATCCTTAACAGAACCTATTGAACAAGGTTCATTAGTTAAAATATTACAATCTAATGGCAGTGTTACCTATTATACGGTAGATGATGAATGGACATGTGTATCCGATATGCTGTATAAAGGGCGACCCGCAGAGGGCTTAGTAGTAGGTCAATTATATTTAGCATCTACACCAAAGAATACAAAGTCACGAGGCTTACAAGAGTTTACCCGTAAATATGATATGTCTGTATATCTCAGTGTTGGTTCTAATGGTGAAACAAATGATACTGAATTAACTGCCATCCTAGACTCTGGTCTTAGTGTGACTGTTACAAATGAGTATGTGCCAGCGATTGCTAATAAAGTGCCCACATCGTTAGAGAAGGTAACAGAACAGTTAGGTCGATTGGGTAATACGTTATTTAGGCTTTCTTATGTAGATATTCCTGATGGCCCTTATATGTGGCCTGCTAGCGTTCTTAATGCACTACGTCGTGATGCCGTAACTGCATTAGAAACAGCGTTAATTACACATCATGTAGAATCATGGCAAGCATTGCAAGTAACAGGCGATGTAGATTATGATTTCAAGGCGCAACACGAGTTATCCTATGATACTTGTCCTATGATTTCAGCTCGTGTCGATGAAATAGAAGGTGTGAAAGCAGCAATTTCTGGTGGAGCACAGAAAATCGTTTTTGGTGGTGATAGACTGAGTCGTACACCATATGCGTTATCTATATATGATGAGGTGGCCCGTTTATGTGCTCAATCTGATGTGATTTGCACCTTTGCTACACCGCGAGTTGTGAAAGATGATGAAGTAGAAGCATATAAACATACATTAGAGGCAATCGTACAGGCTCATCCAGATAGTATTTCTATTCACGTGCCACAAGCATTATTATGGCTCCGTGAATTAGGATATACAGGTGCCATTGAGGCTGATACAGGTCTTAATATTTTCAATACACCTACATTGCATTTCTGGGAACAGTTACATATAAGTTGTGTAAATCCATCGCAAGAGTTGACCTTAAAACAAATTACGGAACTAGCTAAACATAGTCACGTTCCTATTGAGACGATGATACATGGCTATACGGAAATGATGATTTCCGAATATTGTGCTATTGCAAGTTTTGTTGGCACAGGTAGTAAAGTAAATTGTCCGATGCCATGTGTTAAGGAATCGTATTCGTTAAAGGATAGAAAAGGTGAAATATTCCCAATTCGTACGGATCCATACTGTCGTATGCACATCATGAATAGTCATGAAATGGATATGCGTGCTTATGTACCTATGTTATTACAAAAAGGAATTTCCATATTGCGCGTAGATGGTCGTCATATGGAGCCAAGTTATGTAAAAGCCATAGTATCCCAATATGTCGGTATAGCAAAGGGTACGATGGAGGCCCCACCTAAGAAAATAGATTCTCAAGGCGAATCTATTACGCGGGGACATTATTTTAGAGGTATTTTATAGAACGAGGTAGTACATTGTTTAATGAAGATGTATTAGATTTTATAAAAATTAAAGAAGAGTTGGCTAGTCATTGTAGCTCTATTATTGCTAAAGAAATGGCTTTAGCATTGGAACCCATGACGAATCGAGAAAAGATTCAAGAGGCTTTAGATGAAACAGCAGAAGCGCTGCGCTCTTGGCAAACAGAAATTGAGCAACCGTTAGGCGGCACGCGGGATATACGCGAAGCTTGTAAAAAGAGTCGCAAGGATTTTGTACTTTCACGAGAAGCCATATGGGATGTCTATATAACCATAGGCGCCTATAAGCGTATGGTGAAGTTCTTTAGAGCGAAATATATGGAATATCCATTGTTGTCCTTATGGATGCAAGACATGCCGAACATGGATCGTGTAGAACAACGATTAAAACGCGTATTTGATGAAAAAGGGGAATTGCTCGATACAGCATCTCCTAAATTAGCGAGCTTGCGGAATACGATTAGTAAGACTCGTGACCGTATTAAACACGATATTCAAGCTATATTGCATGACAAGGATAATCAGAAATATTTCCAAGAAACGATTATTACGCAACGTAACAATCGGTATGTAATTCCTGTTAAGCAAGAGTATCGCCAATATTTTGATGGTTTGATTCACGATCGTTCTGCAACAGGTCAAACATTATATATTGAACCAATGCGACTTGTAGAACTAAACAATGATTTGCAAGAAGCTTTGATAGGCGAGGAACAAGAGGTTCTACGCATTTATAAGGAACTTTCAGGCCTTATCAAACAACATAGTAACGTTTTGATGGATGCTTGTGAAAAGGTATCCCATATTGAATTTGTCTATGGTAAAGCAAAACTTGGTATGGCTCAAAAGGCAGTGCAAGCTACATTGAGCGAAGGGCGTGACGTCAATTTAATGCGTGCTCGCCATCCGTTGATTCCTGCTAATACGGTGGTGCCAACGGATATTCGCTTGGGGACGGATTATCGGATTCTATTGATTACGGGCTCCAATACGGGTGGTAAAACGGTGTCCTTAAAAACACTTGGTTTATTATCCCTTATGAACCAAAGTGGTTTATTTATCCCTGCTGACCACGGCTCTATATTGCCGATTTTTTACAACATTTTTGCAGATATTGGGGATGAACAAAGCATTGAAGCCAGCTTGAGTACATTCTCTGCACATATGACACAAGTGATTTCTATTATTAAATATTGTGGTCCCAATGATCTTGTATTACTCGATGAACTCGGCTCCGGTACGGATCCAGAAGAAGGTAGCGCCTTAGCTGTATCTATACTTGAATCCTTCCGTCAAAAAGGAACGCTCATGATGGTCAGTACTCACTATAATGAGTTAAAGAACTACGCGTACCATACGGCAGGTATCGAGAATGGTCACGTTGAATTTGATGAGCGTACCTTAAAGCCAACCTATCGATTACATATTGGCGTAGCTGGTAGTAGTCATGCATTGAGCATTGCGGCGCGTTTGGGGTTACCAAAGGACATCGTCAATCGCGCTCGTGATTACAAATCCAAGTTTGGTAGTAGTGAAATGGAAAATGTTTTATCTGATTTGAACGAACAATTACGTAAATCATCGGAACGCGAACGGGCGCTCAAAAAAGAATTAGATGAAACACGTCGTATGCGCGGTCAATTGGAAAGAGAAAAGAAACAGTTTAATGAAAAGCGCAAACAGATGTTAGCGAAGGCACAGGCCGATGCGGAATCGATGAAACGCAGTCTCCGCGTAGAAGGGGAAGCTATCATTAAACAATTAAAAGCTCAATTCTCTGAAACGAATAAGGATAAGCGTCAATCCGCCATCAATGCAGCCCGTAAAGGTATATCCAATGTCCACGTACCAGATGCCCCTATAGATGATAATCGTAAAGAGTTGACTATAGATGCCGTTGCTATTGGTCAAGTTGTATATGTTACGTCATTGCGTTCACTTGGTACGGTTTTATCCATTAAAGGTAATCGCGTGACAGTAGATATCAATGGTTTATCTGCTACTGTGAAAGTAAGTGAATTACAATCTACTACGAGAGAAGAGTCCAATAAGATTCAACGCGATAGTCTTAAGGCGCAACCTAAAACACGTAAGAGAGCAGGGGGCTCTGCCGTGCAACGTCAAAAAGAGGTACGTACAGAGATTAATATTCTCGGTCAAACCGTAGATGAAGCAGTAGTCTCCGTAGGACGATTTATTGATCAAGCCCTATTAGGCGGCATCAACCAAGTTCGTATCATTCATGGTAAAGGAACTGGTGCATTGCGCGAAGGCGTGCATCAGTATTTACGAACCTTGCCACAAGTAGCACATTTTGAAACTGCTGGCTATGATGAAGGTGGTGCAGGTGCTACAAATGTAGTGTTAAAATAACATACTATTTTTAAGATAGTGAAATAAAAGAAGCAGACTCACATGAGTCTGCTTCTTTTTTGTAATAGAAAAGAGGCAAAACCATGTGGTTTTGCCTCTTAGCATGTCGATCAGCTATAAGTTAGCGATCTTTCTTCTTATCTTTTTTAGACTTCGATTGACTTGGTTTGGAATCTGAAGATTCTACCTTGGATGATGAGTCATCATCTTTTGAGATTGCATCGTTTTTATCCTTATCATCCTTTTTATCTTTGTCATCTTTTTTGTCTTTATCGTCCTTTTTCGGAGCCTCTTTCACCGGATTATAATGTCCTTCACTAACAGCTGCTTGAGCGCTAGCTGGTACATTAAAGTCGGAAGCAGGGGTATTAGCTAATGCAGCCGACATAAATTGTCTCCACATTACTGCCGGCGTTGAACCACCGGTAATACCTAATGTTTCAGATCCGTAGTCATCGCCAATCCAAACAGCAGCAACTAAGTCAGGCGTATATCCAACGAACCAAGCATCTTTTTCATCATCTGTTGTACCTGTTTTACCAGCTGCAGGTCTACCGATAGCAGCATTGCCACCAGTACCACCAGTGATAACAGATTCTAACATATCAGTGATGATAGCAGCATCTTTTTCTTCAACGACGCGCTTTTCTTGGATGGAATTTTCTTCCACCACTTGTCCGTTGCGATCCACGATTTTTATGATGGCTGTAGGTTGAACCTTAACGCCACCATTAGCAAGTACACCGTAGGCTTCTGCCATTTCTAATGGTGAAACACCATGCGTTAAACCACCGAGAGCGGTTGATAAGTTATTATCTTCATCGGTTAATGTGGTGATACCCATTTTTTTAGCTAAGTCGATAATCTTAGACATGCCTACTTCATCAGCTATTTTTACAGCTGGTACGTTACGAGAATGTTGTAATGCATAACGGTAAGTAATATTGCCTTCATAGTTTCGTTCATAGTTTTGAGGACGCCAGCCATTAAAATCAACAGGACTATCATCAACGATGGAACCTGGAGTTTTACCAGATTGAATAGCAGCTAAATAAACGAATGGTTTCATAGCAGAGCCTGGTTGACGTTCCGCTTGTGATGCACGGTTAAAGGCATCATCTCCACGACCACCGACCATGGCAACGATATAACCATTATGTGGATTCATTGCTACGATAGCACCTTGTGGTTGGTGTAGACCATTTTGGTCAGTATACATAGTTGGTAGATTTTGCATTGCTGCAACTGCAGCATTTTGAGCATCCATATCGAGAGTGGTATAAATTTTTAGACCATCTTTATAGATTGCATCATCACCATATTTTTCAGAAATTTGAGCAATTACGTAATTGATAAAATAAGATGCATTGTTGTTTTCGTGAGTTTGCTCTTGCTTAGCAACTAAACCTAAATCTGCTTCGCGAGCTGCATCGGCTTTATCTTGTGTGAGGTAACCATACTTAACCATTTGGCCCAATACAACAGCCTGGCGTTTTTTACCGGCCTCTAAGTTGTTGAATGGGGAGTAGTAGTTAGGACTTTGAGGTAACCCAGCAAGCATAGCACATTGAGCTAATGTTAAATCGCGTACATCTTTACCAAAGTAAACATGGGCTGCTGATTGAACACCATACGCACCTTGACCAAAATAAATTTGGTTCATATACATTTCTAGAATTTCTTGTTTGGTATAGTGCTGTTCAATTTTAAGTGCTAATAAAGCTTCGGAAATCTTACGTTTGAGTGTTCTATCTTGGGAAAGAAATGCATTACGAGCCAATTGTTGTGTGATTGTGGAACCACCTTCAGCTACACCACTATGTACAATATTAACCCAGATAGCACGTAAAATACCGATAGGGTCGATACCATGATGGCTATAAAAACGAGAGTCTTCAGTAGCTACAAAAGCATCTTGTAATTCTTTTGGTACTTCGTTAATTGGAACTGGCAATCGATTCTCTGTGGAATGAACCGTAGTAATTAAATTGCCATGTACGTCATAGATCTGAGACGATGCAGATGGTCGTACATTCGATACATCTGGAAGGTTAGACATGGTAGCACTTATAAATCCACAACCGCCACCGGCTACAATAAGAACAAGTAATAATACAATCATCCAAATCGTCTTTTTAGTTGATGCCTTTGGATTGCTCGGGTTAGGAGCTGGCTTACGACGAGCTCTTATATTTGAGTTATTACCCATAGAGTCACCTCTTTTTTAAAGTAAATATAACGTAAAATATATTACGCAGTTATAAATAGTATACCATAAAAGACATAAAACAAACACTATATATAATTGTGAAAGCCTATTTATAATGGTATACTATAAAGAACAGATTTTATGTAGGAGGATTTCCATGATTACAGCACAAGAACAAGTGCGCCAAATTACACATGGCGTATCTGGAATAATTAATGAAGAAGACTTAGTCAAAAAAATAGAACGATCTATTAAAGAGAATAAACCATTGATCGTAAAATTGGGCCTCGATCCTACGGCTCCTGACATTCATTTAGGTCATACCGTACCACTTCGTAAGCTTCGCTTGTTCCAAGAATTTGGCCATCAAGTGGTTATTGTAATCGGTGGTTTCACAGCACGTATCGGTGACCCTACTGGTAAAAGCGTAACACGCCCACCACTTACTAAGGAAGAAGTATTAAAAAATGCGGAAACTTATAAGACACAAATCTTCAAGGTATTAGACCCTGAAAAAACAATTGTACGCGATAATAGTGAATGGCTTGAATCCATGAACTTTGCTGATGTACTTCGCTTAGCAAGTTCTTATACAGTAGCACGTATGATGGAGCGCGATGACTTTGATAAACGCTACAAAGAAGGTCGTCCTATTGGCGTCCATGAATTCATGTACCCATTGATGCAAGGTCAAGACTCTGTAGCATTGCATGCGGACGTTGAATTTGGTGGTACAGATCAAACTTTCAACCTACTTATGGGTCGTCACTTGCAAGAGTTGGCAGGACAAGAACCTCAAGTAGTTATTACTATGCCATTGCTTGAAGGTCTTGATGGCGTTCAAAAGATGAGTAAATCCTTGGGGAACTACATCGGTATCGATGAAGCCCCTAAAGATATGTATGGTAAAGCCATGTCTATTCCTGATGAATTGATGATGCGTTACTTCATGCTCGTTACGGATATGTCTATCGAAGATCAAGACGACATGGAAGAACGCTTAGAAAATGGCACATTGCACCCACGTGATGCAAAAATGCAATTGGCAAAAACTATCGTTCGTTTATATCATGGTGAACAAGCAGCGCAAGAAGCGGAAGATGAATTTAAACGCGTATTCCAACAACATGCATTGCCAACCGATATTCCTGAATATGCTATTGATAAACCTAGCGAAGCTATTTTCGTACCACAATTCTGTACAGATGCTGGTTTGACTGCTTCTAATGGTGAAGCACGCCGATCCATTAAAGCTGGTGCATTCAAAGTCAACGGTGAAAAATATGGCGAAGAAAATCTAGTTCTTGAAGACGGTATGATTGTTCAAGTAGGTAAGCGTAAATTTATCAAAATTAAATTTAACTAATATAAAACTGTGATGAGGTTTGAACTGCACCCCAAAAATTGGACACAATTTTTGGAGGTGCAGTTTTTTTATGTCAAAATACTCAAAAGAAGTTAAAGAAAAAGTAAAGCCTTTAAGAATAGACCAAATAGCAAAGGCTGCATCTTATATTCAGATTAAGGCTGGCAGTACCAGCATAGTACTTATCAAGAAACATTAAAAAATCACGCTATCATCCAAAGTATGTCTCGTAAAGGAAGCTGTTTGGATAATAGCGTGATGGAAAACTTTTTTGGTTTGTTGAAGTCAGAGTTGTTATATTTAGAAAAGTTTGATTCCTATGAAGATTTCATTAGTAAATTAAAGGATTATATTGATTATTACAATACAAAACGCATTAAGCTCAAATTAAAAGGAATAAGTCCGGTAGAATACCGAACTCAGTCCCAAAAAGTAGCTTAATTATATCTGTCCAAGAAAATGGCTGTAGATTACCTAGTCAGGTAAATGCTGAATTAGGCTCAAATACAGATATAGCAACAACAAATATTTATAACTATATGGTTGAGCCTATAAAAACTATAGATATAAAGACTGAGGATGATAGAGAAAAAGATAGAGAGTATTATTTAAAAGCATCGGAGTAAATATATGAAACCTGAATTTTTTCCTTATTTCTGGATTATCTATGTTAATTATGTACTATACAAACGTTATAAAGAAAATAAGCATTTAAACAAATATGAAATCATATTAGCGATTGTAAGTTCAATTATTATTTGTGGTGGTCACTTTTTTATGATATATTTTGACTTTAGCAAAGATATACAATTTATAATAGATATATTTTTTCTAGCGTGTATTATAATTATGAAAATGGTATTTGGGGTATAATAAATGGAAATAATAAAATGGTTTGGGTTTAATACAATTCCTATAGGTATTATTATATCTATATTTCTATTAATTTATGGGAAGATAAAACATATTAAATATTTAGATCCTGAGGTTCCATTAGGACGTTTATTGTTCCTTGTGGGGAATACATTTGCACTCGGTATTGGATTTTTTTCAGTAAAATATGGACCAGCAGCAATGGACTCTAAAACCATTACCGAGGGTATTATGTATATCATTCTCGGGTATTCCTTTTGTATATATGGTTTTACTTTCTTTTTTATGACCGGTATGAGACGATCCTATGATATAGGATTGCCGTTTTGGATCTATCCTCTATTTATTGTTGTTACTAGTTTAAGTAGGCTTGTTGATGAAGATATCTTCCAATTTCTGCTTCTAGGCATGTATATTTTCTTATTAGAGCCTGGAAGAAACAATAATTAAATAATACCTATGTATTGAAAAGATGGTTGTTTACTATAAGGCAATCATCTTTTTTGGTTTTTCTCAATTTATTTTGCATATTAATGCCTATAAAAATTGACATAATTTCGATTAAGGTATACTATTTATATATAAAAGGTTTAATGTGTTGCACTAATTACAAACAGGAGGTTCTCACATGAATCGCGAAACAGCTTATGTATTATGGTTTGATGAATTAAAACGTGAAGATGTAAATTTAGTAGGTGGTAAATCCTCATCCTTAGGTGAATTAACTTCCTCTACAAATGTACCTGTACCTTATGGTTTTGCAACAACTGCATATGGGTATCGTGAATTTATGAAAGAAACTGGCCTTGAAGATCGTATTCGTCAAGAGTTAGATGATTTAGATGATGTAGAAAACTCTGCATTACTTCGCGAAGTTTGTACAAAAATTCGCCGTATGATTTGTCAAGAAGAAATGCCTGCTGCATTGGCTGAAGCTATTCGCAAATCGTATGAAGAATTAGGTGAAAAGGTAGGCGAAAAAGATCCGTTCGTAGCTGTTCGTTCTAGTGCAACTGCAGAAGATTTACCAGATGCTAGCTTTGCTGGTCAACAAGATACATATTTAAATGTTCGTGGTGCAGATACAATCATTGAAAAAGTAAAAGAATGTTATGCATCTACATTTACAGATCGTGCAACATATTACCGTGTAAAACAAGGCTTTGACCATATGACAGTAGCGTTAAGTGCAGCTGTTCAAATGATGGTATTCTCCAAAGCTGCTGGCGTTATGTTTACGGTTGACCTTGTAACAGGCAATGACAATAATATCTTAATCGAAGGTTCTTGGGGCCTTGGTGAATATGTAGTACAAGGTACAGTTACACCAGATAACTTCCGTGTAGATAAACAAAAAATGGTTATCACTGATCGTATGATTAATGATAAAAATATTCGCCTTGTACGTAAAGCTGATGGCGATTGCATAGAAGAAATCGTACCTGCTGATGAAGCTAATAAACAAGTTATTTCCGATGAACAAGTATTGGAATTAGCTGAATACGCTAAAGCTATTGAAAAACATTATGGCTGCTACATGGATATGGAATGGGGCGTAGATGAAAGAAATGGTAAAATCTGGATTCTTCAAGCTCGTCCAGAAACAGTATGGTCCAGAAAAGATAAATCTGAAAAAATTGCAGATACAAGCGTAGCAACTACAACAGATCGTGAAATCGTAGTTAAAGGTTTACCAGCATCCCCAGGTAAAGCTGCTGGTAAGGCACATGTTATCATTAATCCTGAAGATATTGATGAGTTTAAAGAAGGCGAAATCCTTGTTACAGCTATGACAGCACCTGACTGGGTTCCAGCTATGAAAAAAGCCAAAGCTATCGTTACAGATGCTGGCGGTATGACTTGCCATGCGTCCATCGTTAGCCGTGAACTTGGTATTCCTTGTATCGTTGGTACTAAGAGCCGTAGCCATGAAGCTACAACTTCTATTAGAGAAGGCCAAATGATTACTGTTGATGCAACTAATGGTATTGTTTATGATGGCGTATTAGAAGATGTTGTTAAACCAGCTGCACCACAAGAACAAGCTGTGGTAGCAAGTGAATACATCCCTGTAACTGGTACTAAGATTTACATGAACTTAGGCGATCCAGATTTGGCTGAAAAATACGGTGTATTGCCTTGTGATGGTATCGGTTTAATGCGTGAAGAGTTCATTTGGACTACATTCATCCATGAACATCCATTGCACCTTATCGAAACAGGTCGCAGTGATGTAGCCGTCAACACATTGGCAGAAGGTATGCGTAAGGTATGTCAAGCATTAGCGCCTCGCCAAGTAGTAGTTCGTTTAAGCGATTTTAAATCCAGTGAATACCGCGACCTTAAAGGTGGTGACAAATATGAACCACATGAATCCAGTGCATTGCTTGGATGGCGTGGTGCTTCCCGTTACTATGATCCTAAATATACACCTGCTTTCAAATTAGAATTAGAAGCAATCAAAAAGGTGCGTAATGAATTTGGTTTCAAAAACTTACAAGTTATGATTCCATTCTGCCGTACTGTAGAAGAGGCTGAACTCGTAACTAACTTGATGGCTCAAGAAGGACTTGTACGCGGTAAAGATTTCAAAATCTGGCTCATGGCTGAAATTCCAGCAAATATTATCTTAGCTGACCAATTCAACAAATACGTAGATGGTTATTCCATCGGTTCTAACGATTTGACAATGCTTGTTCTAGGTTGTGACCGCGATAATGAAACAGTTCAACACATTTATGATGAACGTAATTTAGCCGTTCGTAGAGCTATTCGTCATCTTATCGAAGTGGCTCATAAAGATGGTAAAACAGTATCCATCTGTGGCCAAGCACCAAGTGTTTACCCTGAACTTTGTGAATTCTTAGTTAAGAGTGGTATCGATTCCATCTCTGTTAACCCAGATGCGGTTAAGAATACTAAGAAGATGGTGGCTCAAATTGAGCAACGCATGATGATGGATGCACTTACAGGTCGTGGTCGCCAAGATGTAGAAGAACTTGAATGGTAATAAAGATATACTTTATTTGATGATGTAAAGAGGAGGCGAGTGAGCCTCCTCTTTTTATAAAATGATACATAGGATATAATATTCATATGTGAAAGGAGGGACGGGTGTGAAACTTTCAAAACGACAAGAAGCAATAGCCCATATTGTACGTGAAAAAGGACCTGTTACGGGAAGTGCTATAGCGGAACATTTGGATGTAACGCGCTCTGCATTGCGCTCAGACTTGGCTGTTCTCACCATGATTGGCGTTCTCGAAGCAAGACCTAATGTGGGGTATTACTATGTGGGATTGTCGCCAAAGGACCAAACTGCTGAAATTTTGAGGTCATATAGTGTACATGATGTGCTTTCACAAGCTGTTATTGTATCACCAGAGACCAATCTATATGATACAATCGTAACCATTTTTACAGAGGATGTAGGTACGATTTTGGTCTGCGAAGGTTCCTATTTACAAGGTGTTGTATCACGCAAGGATTTATTGCGTGCTTCTATAGGTCAAACCGATGCACATACAATGCCTATATCGATGATTATGACACCCGTTAGCAAAGTTATTACCGTAGAACCATCGGATTCGTTAGCTGTGGCGGCGCAAAAAATGATTGACTATGAAGTTGATTGTTTACCTGTTATAGTTAGAGAAGATGATGAAACACAAGATAGTCCTAAAAAACGATTAAAGGTAGTAGGACGTGTATCTAAGACTACCGTTACTAAAGCGTTTTTAGAATGTAGTACTCAAGAGGTATAAAGCATGGCAGAAAAAATTATTTATGCGATATCTGATTCCTTAGGCGAAACTGCAGAGGCCGTTGCGAGAGCGACAGCAAGTCAGTACGACAAGGAACAAATTGAAATTGTTCGCATACCATATATCGAAGATAAAGCTCAAATTGATGAAATTATACAAGATGCTAAAAACGGTAATCACGTGATTTGTCATACCATAGTATCGTTAGAATTGCGCAATTATTTACATGAAAAAGCATCAGAGAATAATATTCCTGCTGTTGATATTATGGGCCCTGTATTGGATGCAGTAGGTACTGTAGCATCTACGAAACCACGTATGACGGCCGGTATGGTTCATAAATTAGACCAAGAATATTTTAAAAAGGTAGAAGCTATTGAGTTTGCTGTCAAATATGATGATGGTAAAAATCCATCTGGCTTTGAAAAGGCTGATGTTGTGATTATCGGTGTATCTCGTACAAGTAAAACGCCGTTATCCATGTTTTTAGCGTATAAAAAAATCAAGGCGGCTAACTTACCACTAGTTCCAGAGGTGCCATTGCCAGAGGAATTATTTAAGATTCCGCCTAAGAAAATTGTGGGGTTAATTATTGATCCATATAAATTGAATAATATCCGCAGTGAACGTTTGCGTGCTATTGGCTTAGAAGATGAGGCTAATTATGCCTCTATTGAGCGCATTAATTCTGAATTAGAATATGCAAAAGCCATTATGCGTCGTCTACATTGCCAAGTGCTTGATGTTTCTAACAAATCCATTGAAGAAACAGCATCTCTTGTTATGCAATTAGTAGATAAAAACCGTATGGCTGCCGGAAAATAAATAGGGGAGGCGTAAGCCTCCCTATTATTAAATACTATAATATTGTTAATATTTTTTGATGAAGAGGTACTATGAATATTAGAGAACGTATAGAAGAAAGAGAAGATATGATCTTATCTCCTTATGCGGCGAGAAGCAGTATGGCATTGCGCGATATTGATGAAGAGCCAGATCCACTACGTACCGCATTTCAACGAGATCGAGATCGAATTATACACAGTAAATGCTTTCGTCGTCTAAAACATAAGACCCAAGTATATATTGCGCCGGGTGATCATTATAGAACAAGAATGACGCATACCCTTGAAGTAGGACAAATCGGTCGTACTGTTGCGCGTGCTCTTAGACTTAATGAAGATTTAGTGGAAGCCATTGCGATGGGGCATGATGTGGGGCACACGCCATTTGGTCATGTCGGAGAATATGCATTGCGGGATATGGTAGGTCATTTTAACCATAATGAGCAAAGTTTGCGCATGGTTGAAGTATTAGAGAAACATGGCAACCGACAAGGCCTTAATCTTACAAAAGAAGTACGAGATGGTATTTTAGGGCATACGGGGCCGACCATACCATCTACATTAGAAGGGCAGATTATACGTATTGTTGACCGTATTGCGTACTTGTGTCACGATTATGATGATGCACAACGGGCTGGTATGCTAGAAGCTAACGATTTACCAGAAGAAGTGCGATTTTATTTTGGTGATACTCCGTCTAGCATGATTACGGCCATGGTGAAAGATATGGTGGAACAATCTTTGGATAAACCAGCGATTCAGATGTCTGCTGATATTGAAAGCACGATGAATGTTTTTAGACAGTTTATGTTTAAAAACGTATATCTTGCACCTGCATTGATTCCTGACCGTAATAAGGCAGCCCATGTAGTGAAAAATTTATTTACACACTTTATGGAGCATCCGCATGATATAGAAACCTATGTAGAACGAAATGGTGTGTATTCCACTGTTGATATTGTTGACTATGTGGCAGGATTAACTGATCAATATGCCATAAAGCTATTTAAAGATTATTTTATTCCCAATATTACGCTGTAATAGGGCGACAAAAAGACCGTTACCAAATGGTAACGGTCTTTTTGTTTAAGAGTACATGTACTATTTATTTTACGCGCGTGTAATTTTATTAGAACGAAGGCAGCGAGTGCATACATTTACTTTTTTTGTAGCACCGTCTACAACCGCCCGTACTCTTTGAATGTTCGGTTTCCAAGTTTTTCTTGTGCGAATGTGAGAGTGACTCACGTTCATACCGCTAGATGTGGATTTGCCACATACTTCGCAAAGGTTTGCCATAGTTTCCACCTCCAAGCTTAATCTATAACATAACAAAAGTATATTATCATAAAGACAAGGTTTAAGCAAGTGTTTTTACTACATGCATTGATATTTTATGAAATATACTACAATATTTGGTATACTATAGCTAATATTGTAGTCGAAATCTATGAGATATGGCAAGAGAAATATAAAAATGGATATATTTTTACTATATTCATTAATTATATTATATGTGAGGCATTATAATGAACGAAGCACTGACCTCTATTAAGGGAATTGGACCAGGTCGAGAAAAACAACTTCATAAATTAGGCATTGATACTGTATCCAATCTATTGGCCTATTTTCCACGCTCCTATGAAGATAGACGCAAAATTTATTCCATAAAAGAATTGGAAACAGGAATTACTGCGGGGGTTGTAGGTACTGTCGTATCCATTATGGAAAAACGGCCACGGCCTCGATTATCTATTTTAGAAGTTACTATCACAGATGGTACTGGTCCGATGAAGATTGTATTATTCAATCAAGGATATAAAAAGAATTTTTACAAAAAAGGACAACGCCTCTATGCGTACGGTAAGGCCGAATTTCAATATGGTTCAATGCAGATGAATTCTCCGCAAATAGAAAATCTTGGGCCAGATGCTATGCCAGACACGGGCATTGTCCCTATTTATCCCTTGGTGGATGGCGTTTCTCAATATGTGGTGCGCGCATCGATTCGAAATTGGTTCGAAGCGCATCATACAATGGACGAAATTTTACCGCCTGAAATTATGGAACGTCACACGTCTATGAAACGATATGATGCATTTAGAGAAATGCATTTTCCTTCTAGTAGTGAAAGTTATGAAGAAGCACGGTATCAATTGGCCTATGAAGAACTATTTATCATGCAGTCGGGGTTGGCTCTGCTTAGAAATAAAGAGCAATGTCATGTAGGGCCTAAGATGGAACCAGATGGGGTACTAATGGCACAATGCAGGTCGTATTTACCATTTAAACTAACCGGTGATCAGGAACGTGCTGTAACAGAAATTTCACAAGATATGCAAGATGAACGGCCCATGCAACGATTATTACAAGGTGATGTAGGTTCTGGTAAAACTGTGGTAGCTACGCTGAGTCTTGTGAAAGCCGTAGAAAATGGATACCAAGCAGTTATCATGGCACCTACAGAAATCTTAGCGACTCAACATTTTGAAGGGATAACTGAATTTTGTAAAAATTTGCCTATTAAAATTGCATTACTTACAGGATCCACACCTAAAAAAGAAAAGGATAGAATCTATGAGGAGTTAGCAAATGGAACCATTCAATTGATTATCGGTACCCATGCGCTCATTCAGGACAAGGTTCAATTCAAGAATTTAGGATTGGTTATTATCGATGAACAGCATCGTTTTGGTGTTAATCAGCGTGCCGCATTACAACATAAGGGCGTATATCCTCATGTATTGATTATGACGGCCACACCGATTCCAAGAACAATGACCCTATCTGTATATGGTGATTTAGCGGTATCCCTTATTAAGGAAATGCCTCCAGGTCGTAAACCGGTTAAGACCTATGTAGTAGATAGCTCATATAAAGAACGATTGCGCGTGTTCTTTGGTAAGGAAATGGCGGCAGGTCATCAAGTATATGTGGTTTGCCCTCTAGTAGAGGAGTCTGAAAAACTAGATTTGCAAGCAGCAGAAGACCTCTTTTTGGAATTGAAAGACTATTTTTATAAAAGTTTTGAAGTAGGCCTTGTTCATGGGCGTATGAACCCAAAAGAAAAGGATGAGGTGATGCAAGCCTTTCATGATGGCCGTATTCAATTACTTGTGTCTACAACCGTCATCGAGGTTGGCGTCAATGTTCCTAATGCGACAATTATGTGCATAGAAGGGGCCGAGCGCTTTGGCTTATCCCAATTACACCAATTACGAGGTCGCGTGGGACGTGGTGACATTCAGGCGTATTGCATATTAGTTAGCGATTCTAAGGGGGATGTTAGTCAAGAGCGTCTGCGATTGATGGAATCCACGCAAGATGGATTTGAATTAGCAGAACAAGATTTATTGCTTCGAGGTTCGGGGCAATTGTTTGGACTTGCGCAATCAGGATTACCTGATTTGCGGGTGGCTAATATCATAAAAGATATAGATATACTAGTTACGGCACGTAATGATGTACTGTCATATATTCGAGAATTTGGCATCGATCAACTAGAAATTCAAATGAAAGAAGAATTATCTAAAAGATTTGGTGAAAAATTTCTTAGAATATTGTATAATTAAGAGGTAGGGCTAATAATTCTATAAGGTGCGATAATACTAGGTTTTATCTAGGTTTTCCCCTTGTATATAACGGCCTATTCTCGTATAATATAAAAAACAATATTTTTGTATCTATGGAGGTGCCATATGCCATTAATTCATGTTGAACTCGTTGAAGGTCGTACAAAAGAACAAAAGAAACAATTAGGTGAAGCAATCACTAAGGCTACTGTAGACATCGTAAAGGTTCCTGCAGAAGCAGTAAAAGTTATTTTTGTAGATATGAAAAAAGATGATTTCATGGAAGGCGGCATTTTGCGGTCTGAACGCTAATGAAAGCTACGATTATCCGTTCTAGCCCAATGGGCTAGAGCGGGTCGTAGTTTTGTTTTTTATTATACGAGAAAGGAAAAAACAAATGAGAGACGATAAATTCGGTATGCGTGGATTGACTTTTGATGATGTATTGTTAGTGCCGGCAGCATCTGATGTATTACCATATCAAGTAGATTTAAAGACACAATTAACACGTGATATTTCACTGAATATTCCAATGATTAGTTCTGGCATGGATACTGTTACTGAGTCCCGTATGGCTATTGCCATGGCTCGTGAAGGTGGTATGGGTGTTATCCATAAAAATATGTCCATTGAAGAACAAGCTCATGAAGTTGATACAGTTAAACGTTCTGAGCATGGTGTTATCGTTGATCCGATTTTCCTAAGCCCTCAAAATCTTCTTTCTGATGCAGAAGAATTGATGCGCAAATATAAAATCTCTGGTGTACCTATTACAGAACATGGTAAACTAGTAGGGATCATTACAAATCGCGATATGCGTTTTGAAACTGATTTATCCCGTCAAATTGGTGAATGTATGACAAGTGAAGGTTTAGTTACCGCTCCTGAAGGTACTTCCTTGGAAATGGCTAAATCCATTTTGAGCAAACATCGTATTGAAAAATTACCATTAGTTGATAAAGATGGTAATTTAAAAGGCTTAATCACTATTAAAGATATTGAAAAAGCTACAAAATATCCTAATTCTGCAAAAGATACTAGTGGCCGTCTATTAGTTGGTGCTGCTGTTGGTGTATCCAAAGATATGTATGATCGCCTAGATGCTCTCGTAGCAGCTAAGGCTGATGTAATCATCGTCGATACTGCCCATGGTCATTCTGCAGGTGTATTGCGTACACTAAAAGAAATTAAACAAGCATATCCGCATATTCCAGTTATTGCTGGTAATGTGGCAACGGCAGCTGGTACGGAGGCTCTTATTGAAGCTGGTGCAGATGCTGTTAAAATTGGTATTGGACCTGGCTCTATTTGTACAACACGTGTCATTGCTGGTATTGGTGTACCTCAAATCACTGCTGTCTATGAGTCCGCTCAAGTAGCAAGACGCTATGGTATTCCGATCATCGCTGATGGTGGTATTAAATATTCTGGCGACATTGCGAAAGCGATTGCAGCTGGGGCCAATGTTGTTATGATGGGTAACATTCTTGCTGGTACTGATGAAAGCCCAGGAGAAACTGTTATTTACCAAGGCCGTTCCTATAAAGTATACCGCGGTATGGGTAGCTTAGGGGCTATGAAGCTTGGTAGTAAAGATCGTTATTTCCAATCAGAAGCTAAAAAATTAGTTCCTGAAGGTATCGAAGGTCGTGTACCTTATAAAGGTATGTTGGCGGATACTATTTTCCAAATGGTTGGTGGTTTACGTGCAAGTATGGGATACTGTGGTTGCCATAATATTAAAGAAATGATTGAAAATACTCAATTTATTCAAATTACGGCAGCAGGCTTGAAAGAAAGTCATCCACATGATGTAAGTATCACCGTAGAAGCACCAAATTATAGTGGTTTATAATGGAGTATTATTTTGAGTAAACGTATTTCGGTATTATCCGTCCCTATTGATTGCATCACTATGGACGAAGCAGTTTCAAAAATTATAGAGATGACAGAGCAACCAGGGCTACATCTTGTAGCAACTGCCAATGCTGAAATGGTTATGCTAGCAAATCAGGATCCCGTGTTACACGGGATCTTGAATTCAGCTAGTCTAGTTGTTCCTGATGGAGCTGGTATATTGTGGGCAGCGGAACGCATGGGTGAAAGAGTGCCTGAACGCGTTACTGGTGTTGATATTACCAAAGAATTGTTTAAACAAGCTGTAAGCAATCAAATCCCCGTATATTGTTTAGGTGCTGCTCCTGGGGTAGCACAAAAAGCAGTTTCTAATTTACAAGCAATGTATGGTACTATTAATATAGCTGGTATCCATGATGGTTTCTTTGATGAAGCAGAGGAACAACGTATTATTAACGATATTAAAACTTCGGGTGCTAAGCTCGTATTTGTTGCATTAGGTGTGCCAAAACAGGAACAATGGATTTCAAAAAAACTATCCTCTTTACAAGGCGTTGTGGCCATTGGTATAGGAGGGTCTTTTGATGTATTGGCTGGAAATATTCCACGCGCACCACATTGGATGCAACGAAATCGTTTAGAATGGTTGTATAGATTGTATCTAGAACCTAAACGTATAGGCCGAATGTTGGCTATACCAAAGTTTATGTGGACTGTTATTAAGAATAAATAGGGGAGTTTAGTTGTGCCTACAGGACCAATAATAAAAGAAGGATTTCCTTTAATCGGAGTGATGCTCTTCATCACGATTATAGCGGCGTATTTTGGATATTATAGTATCGCAATTATTACATTTATTTTGGCATTATTCTTTGTGAACTTTTTTAGAAATCCAAAACGCAACATTCCTACTGATCCAGATGCTATTTTATCTCCTGCTGATGGAAAGGTTATGGAAATTGAAGATGTATATGAAGATTTGTACTTACATCGGGAATGTAAAAAGGTAACAATCTTTTTATCTGTTTTTGATGTACATGCAAACCGCGCTCCTATTGAAGGTAAAATTACATATCGTCATTATACGATGGGGAGTTTTTTACCTGCTTTCAAAGAAGATGTGGGGTTTGAAAATGAACGTCATACAATTTGTATAGAAAACGATAAAACAGAAGTACTCGTAACACAAATTGCAGGTTTATTAGCTCGTCGTATTGTTTCTTGGACAGATCTTGATAGTGTATTACAACGTGGCCAGTTATATGGTATGATTAAATTTGGTTCATGTACTGAAATTTACATGGATAAAAATGTAGAGATTTGCATTGAAAAAGGTCAACATATTACTGGTGGCGATACGATTATCGGGAGGCTCGGTCATGAATAAATCAATTATTCCAAATTTATTTACTAGTTCTAACTTAGCATTTGGTGTTATCGGCATTACATTGGCCGCTACGGGCAATACATTTGGAGCGGCTATTTGTGTGATATTATCGCTGATTGCAGATGGTTTAGATGGACGTGTGGCACGTGCATTAGGCGTAGCAGGCCCAATGGGACGTGAGCTGGACTCTTTATCCGATGTAGTTGGGTTCGGTGTTGCACCAGCATATATGTTGTATGTTCATGATTTACAAGGCTTAGGGTGGATCGCCTATGTTCCATTGTTGGCATTTGCTGTATTCGGTGCATTTCGTTTAGCCCGTTTTAATATCAAAACAGATGAAGTTCACGGCTATTTTGAAGGGCTACCTATCCCAGCAGCAGGTTGTTTAGCGGCTACTTATGTATTGTGTGGTGTACAAGTACCACAATTGGTTGTGTTTGTATCCATGATTATTGTTGGTATCCTTATGGTTAGTGAAGTAAAATATCCTGACTTTAAAGGTCACAGTGCAGTTCGTATTAGCAAAATTGCTATCGCATTGGTTGCTCTTATCATCATTGCTGCATTGGTATATGATTGGCATACATGGGCTGTTATGATTTTTACTGGTTATGTGTTGTTTGGTCTGTTTAATACGGCGTTGAATATAGTGCGCAAATAGACTGTGGAGGTTTGTCTTATGGATTACCTACTGGATCTGATATTGATCCCTATGCAGGTAATAATCGTAATTTATACGGTTTATTATTTCGTACTTGCCGTTATAGGTATGTGGCGGTCTCGAGTTCATAAAAACTATACGCCAAAAAATTCATTCGCCATTGTTGTGTGTGCTCATAATGAAGAGGCTGTAGTAGGAGAGCTCGTAAAAAATCTAAAAAGTTTAGACTACCCTGATGAATTATATGATATCTTTGTCGTAGCAGATAATTGTACTGATAAGACTGCTGAAGTGGCTAGTGCTGCTGGGGCTAATGTACATGAACGCTTCAATAAAGAAGAGGTCGGTAAAGGCTATGCCATGGGGTGGATGTTTGACCGCGTGGATCAGATGGATAGGAAATATGATGCGTTTCTTATCTTTGATGCTGATAACCTAGTACATCCTCAATTTATGTTAGAAATGAATGATCACCTCGAAAAAGGTGAATCTGTTATTCAAGGGTATCTTAACTCCAAAAACCCTACAGATTCATGGGTTGCGGGCACTTTCTCCATCATGTTCTGGATGGTTAACCATATGTGGCATTTAGCCAAATATCGTATTGGTTTATCAACGGCACTTGGCGGTACGGGTATGTGTATTCGTACATCTATTATTAAAGAATACGGATGGGATTGTACAAGCTTAACGGAGGACATGGAGTTCTCTATGAAGTTATTAACACATGGCATTAAGACGACATGGGCTCATGATGCTATCGTGTATGATGAAAAAGTAACAACTATGATGGCTTCTTGTAAACAACGTTTGCGTTGGGCACAAGGTCAATTTGATTGTGCAGATCGTTATATTCCTAAATTATTTGCAGCGGGTATTAAGCAAGGTAATATTGTCATTTTAGATGGTATTTTGCAAGTGAGTCAGCCTTATTTCTTATTGTTGACGACTGTATATTTGGTATTTTCTTATATCAATGCATATGTACCGATTTACACCAATATTTTGTACCAAATTATGCCTATGTCCGTATGGCAAATTATTGGTATTGGACAATATCTATTCCCATTAATTGTATTGTTGAAAATTAAGGTACCACCTAAAATTTGGTTTTACTACTTGTTATATCCAATTTTTGTATATTCATGGGTTCCAGTAAATATTTTAGGCTGGTTCCGTCGTCATAATAAGGAATGGTCTCATACGGTGCATACAAGAGCTGTTGGCTTGGAGGATGTTAAATTAACTCGTATGGGAGATATGAATAAGAATAAAAAATAGAATCTATAGGAGTGACTATGCATATCTTAATGTGTAACGATGATGGCATTTTAGCTGATGGCTTACGCCAATTAGCGACGTATTTAAGTCAATATTATCGTGTTACCGTTGTAGCACCAGCTACTGAACAAAGTGCTAAATCCCATGCATTGACGACTGAGATTCCTTTAAAATTAGATGCGTACAATGGCGAGGATGAAAATCCTCGCCTTTATGCACTTACAGGAACTCCATCTGATTGTATGAAATTTGGCCTCAGTTATTTATTAGCCGATGACATGCCTGATCTTGTTATTTCAGGTATTAATCATGGCTTTAATTTAGGTTCTGATGTATTGTATTCGGGAACCGTATCTGCAGCCATGGAAAGTGCTTTTTATGGAATCCCTGGCCTTGCTTTATCTGTAGAGCGATATTCGATTGAGCGTGGTCATGAAATGCATCCGTTTATTCATGAATTAATTGAGAAGATTTATGTAAATGAACATTTTGATGGCCTATTAAATGTTAATTTCCCAATGCGAGGCATTTGTGATTGGGAACATTTTAAGATTGTGAGCCAAGGACTTCAAACGTATAGTAATATAATAGATGCTAGAATCAATTCGCGAGGCCAAGATTATTATTGGTTGGCTGGTGATTTGGATTGTGGTAAAGAGGATGTACCTACAGATGTCGAATACGTTCGAAAAGGTTATATTACAGGTGTAACATTGACTTGGAAACAACAAGATAATGAATCGATGAATAGATTAACAAATATTTTAGATAAAATATAAAATTTTTGTTGACATGCATTTGTTATTCCGATATAATAACAAATGTTCCGAGATGCCGGAGTGGCGGAATGGCAGACGCACTTGACTCAAAATCAAGCGGGTAACACCGTGTGGGTTCAAGTCCCACCTCCGGCACCAACTACAAGCGGAAACGCTTGCACAGGTGATAAGAGTAATCTTATCACCTGTTTTTTGTTTATAAAGCTTGCATAGATAATAGAGGTCACTATGGATATACAACATATTATGGATTATCTACCAACAACATATGCACTGCATCAACAGGAAGTGACTAAGACTATGGTTGATTTAAAACTATTAAAGGAAGTACCTATTGATAGCTCGGTCAATCAATGTCAAGGATTTTGCTATAACTCAAAAAAAGACGTTTTCGTACTGGCTTGTATCAATTCTGAGAATACGAGACAAGTTATATATGAATTGGACCCGAAAACATTTGATATTGTTGGGATCTATAAGTTTCGTAATTCTATGGAGTTGGCTCATATGAATACGCTTACCTATAATCCGGATACGAATTTGTTGTATACTACGAATGCCAAGGTTGATGGACATCGTATCACTACAATAGATGCAGATACAATGATAATTAAGGGCTCTATTACTATTCCTGAACGGGTATTTAATTTAGCCTATGATAAAAAGACGAATCAGTTTATATCGATTGTCCCTATCGATGCTACAATGAGACGTATCAATTACTATACATCACAGTTTCAACTAGTTCAGTCTAAAGATATAGATGCTAATTATGATGATTATAATAATAATGGTGCCTTTGCTAATGATGGTAACACTATATTTGCAACATTATCCACCGTTATTACTGTAGATAAAACGGGTAACGTTACTAAGATTGCTTCTTTTCCCAAAAATCTTGAAATTGAAGATATGGATATGCGTCATAACATAATGTATGCAGCTGTTAATATGAATCATAAGGTTTTTATTTATACTATGCTTAACTATTAATAGACTGCACTTCATCAATGATTAATCTAACAAAATTGTGTATAATGAAATGATAGATAATCAACATATAAGAGGTTATGATATGAGATTAGGCACAGATATAATAGAAATTGATAGAATAAAAAAAGCCATAGAACGTTCGGACCGCTTTCGACAGCGCGTATATACGGAACGTGAAATTGCTTATTGTGAAAGTAAACGCACAGGAATCTATCAATCCTATGCGGGGATTTACGCAGCAAAAGAGGCTTTTTTGAAAGCACTGGGGACTGGATTACGTTACGGTTCATGGCATGATATTGAGGTGAGCCATGATGAATTCGGGGCTCCATTTCTAAGCATAACAGGGGCTTTCAAAACAATCATGCAAGAACGAATGTATACTGAATCTATAGTTTCTATTAGTCACTGTCAGTCGTACGCTATGAGTACGATCATCATAAAGGGGTAATTTATGTACAGTTTAACGAGAGAAGCATCACAGCATATTGATGCTTATGTACCGCGTCATCTACACGTACCGTTGGAGTTGCTCATGGAAAATGCAGGTCGAGGTATAGCTGATGCGTTGGTAGATGTAGAAGGAGAACGTTTTCACGAGGATCCTTTTACAGGTATGGTTCTATTTGTGTGCGGTGTTGGCAACAATGGAGCCGATGGACTGGTAGCGGCTCGTCATTTAATGGAACAAAGAATTCCCGTTACCATTGCATTAGTAGGCAATGTATCACATGGTAGTGAGCTATTTAATAAACAACTGACCATGGTGCGCGCCATGGGAATTGATATTGTTTCTTTTGAAAGTTTTAGTGACTGGTCCCGTGTTCATGTTGTCGTAGAAGGTTTGATGGGAACAGGTTTTCAAGGTGAATTACGAGAATCTGTAACATCTGTACTACATGACATCGATGTGGAACGCAATCAATATGGATTTTCTCTATGGGCTATCGATGTGCCCGCTGGTGTTGATGCCACTACAGGACAGGCTTCTGATTATGCATTATCTTATGATACGACAGTAACCTTTGGATCTATTAAAGAGGGGCTATTGTTATATCCTGGTAAATCCTTGGCAGGCACAGTAATAATCGCACCATTGGGAGTGCCTTGGGAATTAGCATTAGAATCAGAGGCGCCGTTTAACACATCTCATTATGTTTTGTATGATCGTTTAGCCTCATTGGAACTCAGTGATCGTATGCCGCAGGCACATAAGGGGGTTAATGGTAATGCTTTAATTGTGGGCGGTTCTGAATCAATGGTAGGGGCACCTATCATGAGCGCAGAGGCAGCTGTACAAGGTGGGGCCGGTAAGGTTTCATTAGCAGTTCCTAATGGTGTGCGACCTATTGTTCAGTCTAAATGCATACCAGAAGTCATGGTATTGCCATTAGAAAATATAGGTTCCATTAATTTACAATCGTATGACGTCGTTGCCGTTGGCCCTGGACTAGGTCGCACAGATGAAGCTAAAGTATTGGTAAATTTTTTGTTAGAACGACAATCGGGACATATGGTTATCGATGCAGATGGCCTATATGCTCTCGGTACGATTGGTCATGTATATGCACATGGTGATAAGACAATTACTTATGAAGGTAATATGCAGTTCAAAAATTGTATTATGACCCCGCATTTAGGAGAATTCAGCCGGCTTATTGATACATCCATTGATTTTATAGAAAAACATTATGTAGATTTAGCGATTCAATTTGCTGTCGCTCATAATGTAGTGCTCGTTTTAAAAGGAATACCTAGTTTAGTTGCCTTCCCTACAGGAGAAGTATATATCAATATGCAAGGTAATCCTGGTATGGGAACCGGCGGCATGGGTGACGTGTTAACTGGCATTATCACGGCCTTTGTAGCACAAGGCTATGCTTTACAGTCTGCGGCTTTATTAGGTGTGTATGTACACAGTCGAAGCGCTGATATATTGGCTGAAGAAAAACCTTGGGGTTATACGCCAAGTGATGTAAGCCAATCCGTTGGTTTGGTACTACAAGAGTTATTGAAAGGATAGGTATATGACGCGATTACAACGAATACTACTATGCTTCGTAGCTTTATTAGTGCCACTGTTTGTGCTAGCAGGTTGTTCAAATTCAGATGTATCCAAAGCAGCTACACAAGCCGTGTCGGCATCATCCAATTATTCTATTGATACAAAGCAGACCAATGCAGAAGGTCATGTTGATATTTATATGCTAGATATTGGCCAAGGGGATGCAATACTTCTTAAAGTTGGTGATGAGTATAGCATGATTGATACGGGCGATATAGAACATCGTGAAAATATTGTAGCCCAACTACATAACCTTGGTGTTACTAAGTTAAAAAATGTTATCATCACACATCCTCATGCAGATCATATGGGTGGTTTCTTAGCTATTGCAAAGGCGATGCCTATAGAACATGTATATGACGATGGTATCTCTGTCGATAATAATATGTATAAAACATATGAAAAATGGATTGAGAAAAAGAATATTCAACGCACTACGTTAAAGAAAGGTAGTACTGTTGATTTTGGTCATGGTGCAGTATTTGTAGTATATGCGCCTTGGGATGATACATTAGTAGATAAAAAAGGGCAACCGGATTTAAATAATAATTCTATTGTTGGTAAATTTATATTTGGTAAATTTTCTATGCTCTTTACCGGTGATGCAGAATTACAAGAAGAACAACGGCTTATAAAAGAGCAAAATAGTAAGCTCTTTGCTCGTATTTTGAAGGTGGGGCATCACGGATCGCGCACAAGTAGTTCTGAAGATTTCCTAAAATCCGTCAAACCAGAGAGTGCATTAATCTCTTGTGGGTTATATAATAAATATGGTCATCCTCATGATGTGACATTACGTCATTTGAATGAACACAATATCGCCATTTATCGTACAGATACGATGGGACGTATTCACATTAGTACGGATGGGAATGAATGGCAAATTTCTACAGAACGATGATAGATATGTATAATCCGTATACATATCTTCATGTTTGTATGAAATAATTTATCTATAATCTAACATTAGTTTATGGATAGATTGGAACGATGAGACGAAGCATTAGTATCATCGGCTCATCTCTATGGTTTGGACAAAAAGTATGTCAGTTAGATTGGAGTGAATGTATTGCGTAAACTATTTTTGATTTGCTTTGCTTTTCTCATGGCTATTCCACTGATGTTAAGTCAAGCAAAGGCTGCTAATTTACAGGATGCTCGTTGGGTAACGAGAACTGATGCACCTGTTCCATATGTACGTATGGTTATGGATTTATCGACTCCTGTAAAAGCGGCAGCGTCCATCAGTAAAGATGGAAAAATGACAACGGTTACTTTGAAGAATACAAAGCTAAAAACAGCGAAGAATACAATTTATATGGATTCTTCTATTGCTAGCGTAGCTCAATTTTCACAAGTTGGTAAAGATGTGGCAGTTACGATTAAAACTCCATCCGCATTGGATACTAATGATGTGAAGGTATTTTCTTTGAAGAAGGATACAGTCAATCAAAAGCCGTATCGAATCGTTGTAGATGTACAGAAAAAAGGCGTGGCTCCAAAACCTATCAATTATGGTAAGAAACCATCCCCAGCTACAGCGCCAGCAAGTAGTAAAGGGTCCGGTAAATACTCTGTATCAGGAGGATTATCCGGTAAGGTAATTACTATTGATCCAGGTCATGGTGGTAGCGACCCAGGTGCTATTGGCCCTACAGGGTTCCAAGAAAAAAGTGCAACATTACCGATTTCTAAATATTTGAAATCAGCTCTAGAAGCTCGCGGTGCTAAGGTATTCATGACTCGTACTACAGATGTCGATGTTTATGGTCCTAATGCGAGTGGTGTTGATGAGTTGGGGGCTCGCGTTAATATAGCAAACTCCCATAATTCAGATGCTTTTGTAAGTGTTCATATTAACTCTTTCAACAACCCAAGTGTAGGTGGCATTGCTACATACTACTATTCTAAAACTAGTAATGACGCTCGCTTAGCACAAAAAGTACAAAATCAAATTGCTAATGTACCAGGTTTCAATGGTGACAGAGGTATCCAAGAAGGTAATTTGTATGTATTGAGACATACAAATATGCCGGCTATTCTCGTAGAATTAGGCTTTATTTCTAATCCTAATGAAGAACGTGCATTGAAGAGCGACCAAACAGAACAAGACTTTGCTAATCGCATTGCTGCTGGTATTGCTAGTTACTTTGGAGGCTAAGGATGAATATTCGAAATCAAATAACAGTGATTGCTTGTATCGGCATCCTAGCTTTTACAGCGGGCTGTAATTCCAATCAAATGCAAAACACAGGTTCTGCAAACGTAAGCCAAGAGGTGAAGGTCAATAAAGATGCTGAAACTGCTAAGGCTTCTAGTGAATCCGTTAAAATGGTATTCTTTGTTCCTACTGAAGATGGTTCCGGTGTTAAACAACAATCCGTGGATATTTCAGCAGATAAGGTAACGCCAAAGGCTGCATTACTTGCCATGTTAAAGGCTGATCGCCAACAAAAGTATCCTATTTTTGATAAGGCGATAGAAATCAATTCTGTAACTGTTAAAGATGGCATTGCCTCTGTAGAGGTAAACAAAGCTTTTGTTGATGGCAAAGGTGGCGACCTGACTGTTAAGTTGCAAATGGCTGCTATCGTGAATACATTGACATCCTTTGATAATATCAATGGTGTGCTCTTTGTATGTGATGGCAAAAAGGTTCCTGTCGTAGGGGCATTCGATACGAAAAGTCCTGTTAAACGGATGGATCAACTCATAAAAAAATAATGTACGAATCGACCTCATCGGTATGATGAGGTCGATTTTTTTTGCATTCCTATATATGTTACAATACATATAGTGCATAAGATAAAAAGGGTGATATTGTGGAACTTAAAACTCTTGGTGAATTTAATTTCATACATAGTATTGAATCGGATACAATATATGACGATAGAACAGTGGTGCAAGGCATCGGCGATGATTGTGCTATTTATAGGGCAACGGAAGGGTATGACCAACTCGTAAGCACGGATACCATGGTGGAAGGCGTTCATTTTAGCTTTCACTACATGATGCCTTATGATGTGGGATATCGTTTGATGACGGCTAATTTGAGTGATATTGCTGCGATGGGAGGTATACCTCGTCAAGTTGTACTGTCTGTGGCTGCATCTGGTCATATAGATACGCGAATTTTAGATGAAATTTATAGAGGTATTAAGGAGCAATGCCAACGATATCATGTAAATCTTATTGGTGGTGACACGGTCAGTACAGATGGACCTATGGTATGGACCATTACCATCATAGGCGAGGTACCTAAAGGTAAAGCGATACTACGAAGCGGTGCCGAACCTGGAGACGTAGTGGGCGTTACTAATTATATCGGTTATGCTGCAACAGGGTTAGGCTCTTTATCATATAACCTTGATGGCTATCCTATGACGCGCATTGGTCATCAACGACCAGAACCACAGATTGAATTAGGCCAATCGTTACGCGAACTTGGTATTCACAGTATGAATGATATTAGCGATGGTCTTAGCAGTGAGTTAAATGAAATCGCAAAAGCATCTCAAGTTTCGATTGTCATTGATGAATCGCTTATACCGTTGCATGAAGAAACATATAAATTAGCAAACACATTACATACTAATCCTGTTGATTATGCATTGTTGGGTGGCGAAGATTTTCAGCTCGTATTTACGGCGCCTAAGGAGCTTTCACAGACATTAGAACAGTTGGGACCTATTACATTAATAGGTGAGGTCATAGAAGGAAAACCGATGGTACAATCGGTGACTAAGGATAAAGAGATACGCTTATTAGAAGCGAAAGGATATAATCATTTTCATGAGTAAAAATAAAGTTATATTAGAAACGTATTCCGTACAGGATACGCAATGTTTTGGCGAACGCCTAGGACAGTGGGTCAAAGAGTCTGGTAGTCCACTATGCATGGCATTAATTGGTGATTTAGGGACTGGTAAGACTCATATGTCTCAGGGTATAGCAAAGGGACTTGGCGTGTCGGAGGATATTACAAGTCCTACATTTTCTCTTATGAATACCTATATGACATTGGCCGGTGAAATATACCATTTTGATTTATATCGCATGGACGATGTAAGTGAATTAGAAAATATTGGATTTTATGAATTTACAGAGAATCAAGTTGCCATCGTAGAGTGGGCAGATAAGTTTGAAGATGAATTGCCCGATGAAACGTTATGGATTCATATTGATTCGATTGATACTCACTCTAGACGGATTACATTAGAGAGCGATGTACTTGACGCTGAAACATTAAATACTTTAGGAGGTACGTATGTGGTTGGGAATTGAAACGAGTTCTGTCGTTTCTAGTGTTGCTGTAATGAATGAAAGTCAGTTACTTGGTGAAATTACAATACAAGCCAGCCTGACTCATTCTGAGCAATTAGTACCTCATATTCAATCATTGCTAGAGATGACGCGGGTAGAAAAATCCGATTTAAAAGGAATCGTTGTTGCTAGTGGTCCTGGTTCCTTCACGGGTTTGCGCATAGGAATGGGAACGGCAAAGGCGATGGCGTATGCATTACACATACCTTTATACGGTGTTATGACTATGGATGGATTAGCGCGTAATATTCCATACACTACAGATACGATTTGTACGGTAATTGATGCGCAAAAGAAACATGTCTATGCGGCTCTGTATATATATGATGGAGAGCATTTACAGGTTAAAGAAGAGCCATTCGTAGTAGAGGCTGCTTCATTAGTAGAACGATTACGAAACCAACATAAACGCGTCATATTTGTGGGCGATGGTATTAAGCGGATTGCTCCACTAGTAGAAGATGATGAGTTATTAATCATTGGTGATTCTATCTATCGCATACCTAAGGCTAGTTCTTTATTATTAAGTGCTCGTCCTATGATTGAACGCGGGGAAAGTGCCGATCCTATGGATATGATACCGTACTATATTAGACGGTCCGAAGCAGAAGTATTGTGGGAAGAAAAACATAAAGATAATCCTGCTATGTTACAGGAGAATCCTACAGTCACTGTAATCGAAGCGGCAGGTGAAAAATAGAGATGACAGTCCGTAGAGCAACGATTGAGGATGCAAAGGAAATTTTTGCTATTGAAATGGAATGCTTTTCTGTTCCTTGGAGTTTAGATTCCATAGAAACAGAATTACTGAATGAAGATAAGAAACTCTATTATGTCATAGAAGATGCTAATGGTGTTGTAGGTTATGCAGGCGCGTGGCTTGTATATGATGAAGGGCAAATTACGAATATTGCGATACGTCCATCTGCAAGACGCCAAGGCTTTGGTGCTAAACTAACAAGTGCATTAATAGAGGAATGTTTTAAACGAGGCATGCATGAAATCTTTTTAGAAGTTCGTATATCTAATCTATCTGCTTTATCCCTATACCGACAATTGGGGTTTACTGTAAAAGGTATGCGAAAAAATTATTACTCTGAGCCTAAAGAAGATGCGTATATCATGTCGCTTATTAAAGAGGAAGGAAAATGAGTGTATATACATTAGCATTAGAAAGTAGCTGTGATGAAACATCGGCAGCTATACTTAAGGATGGCCGTACAGTACTTTCTAATGTCATATCGAGTCAGGTGCCAATTCACCGAAAATTTGGTGGTGTAGTGCCAGAAATTGCATCCCGTCATCATATAGAACAAGTTATCCCTGTTATTGATCAAGCATTAGCAGATGCTCATGTCACATTGAATGATATCGATCATATAGGGGTTACCTATGGGCCTGGATTAGTAGGGGCCCTATTAGTTGGCGTAGCAGCTGCAAAAGGATTATCCTTTGCTACGGGGATTCCTTTAGTACCTGTTCATCATATGGAAGGTCATATTTTTGCTAATTTCTTAGCTAATCCTACATTAGAACCACCATTTTTAAGCCTTGTTGTATCAGGTGGTCATACTATGTTAGTTCATGTGAAAGGCTATGAAGAATTTGAGATTTTAGGACAAACACGGGATGATGCGGCAGGTGAAGCCTTTGATAAAATTGCCCGTGTTATGGGGTTTCCATATCCTGGAGGACCTCATATTGATGCATTAGCAAAAGAGGGCAATCCAGATGCTATTGAGTTTCCGAAGGCCCTTAGTGAGTCGGGGAATTTTGAATTTAGCTTTAGTGGTTTAAAATCAGCTGTTTTGAACTACTTAAATAGTAAATCTCAAAAAGGTGAAGACATAAATAAGGCTGATGTGGCAGCGTCCTTTCAAAAGGCCATCGTAGATGTTCTGGTAGAAAAAACTAAGGATGCAGCTCATACACTAGGGGAAACTAAAATAACCATCGCTGGTGGTGTATCGGCCAATCAAGGATTACAAGTAGCATTAGAGAATATGTGTAATGAAGAAGGGTTTACGTATTATAAACCCGGTAAAATTTTAGCTACTGATAATGCGGCTATGATCGGGTGCCGTGCTTACTATATGGCACAAGCCGGAAAGTTCTGCGATTTACATTTAAATGCTAAGCCTAGTGTGCCAATTGGTACCGTTGCATGGGTAGAAGGTAAGTAGTATGACTGTACATATATATGATGAACTTGTTAAGGAAACAAACCTATCTAGTTTGCAAGCAGCCTTACTAGTTCATATTAGTCATATGATTCGCTTTGGCCAATCGGTGAGTAAACACAAGATTGTCTTGTTTACAGAGATTGCGAATGATGACATGATGTGTATATATGAGTCTAATGACTCATTAGTTACATCTCGCATACCTAGTTCTGATATGTGGAAAAAACTAATCACCACCGGTGAAAGCTTTCAACAATCCACACAAAATGGATTTGAATATCTATTTCCCATTGTCGATAATGGCGGTAAGACGATAGGCGGAATTTCTTTTTCCTATGTAGCACTTGCTAATGGATTAGAAGGTAAACGAGGATTTATCGTAGCCGATACAATGCAACGACTGATGTTGACGGCCACAGATGAACAAATTAAAGAATATGAGCCTATATCGTATTTGGATGGGCTCATCATTTTTGACCAAAATGGGACTATCTTGTATGGTAATGATACGGCATTACATTTAGCGGATATTGTTGGTGTTGATCGACGTTTGGTAGGCACATCCATTTTTGGTAGTTCTTTAAAAATATCTGCGATTCATCGTGTGCTAGCAGATAGAAATGATTATGTATCAGAAGAAATCTATCATAACATGGTCCTTAGGCAACATATGATCCCTATACCTATGGGGCGCAATGAATGTCGTTGCTTTTTAATTCTTCATGATTGTACCCGTGAAAGTAAACAGCAACAAGAACTACTAGTTAAAAATTCCATTATTAAAGAGATACATCACCGTGTTAAAAATAACTTACAAACAGTAGCAGGTTTACTACGAATGGAAGCGCGTCGCTCTGATTTACCAGAGGTAAAATCCGCATTGCAAGAGGGCATTTCACGCATTGAAAGTATGGCTCTCGTCCATGATTTAGTATCCCATTATGATGAGGATTATATTTCTATACGGTCTATATATGATGAATTATGTCGATTATTACGCCAAAGTATGGTGGAGCGAAATCAACATGTAGAATTTCGCTATCACGGGGATGATTGTATTATTTCATCTCACCAAGCCAGCTATATTTCCCTTGTATTCAATGAATTAATTTCAAATAGTATTATTCATGGATTAACGGGTGATGATGGTGTGATTTCCATCTTAGTATCATGTATAGACGATATAATAGCCATTACCTTTACCGATTCAGGGAAAGGATTACCATTAGATTTTGATATGACAAAAAGCAAGCGTCTTGGAATGCAGATTATTAATAATTTAGTAACCCATGAGCTAGAAGGTCATATGACAATTGAAAATGGTGATGTGGGCGTTATTGTTACAATTCATATTCATAAGGAGCAATAAATGCGTATTTTAATCGTCGATGATGAATCATTAATTCGCATGGATTTGCGAGATATTTTAGAATCTGAACACCATGAAGTAGTGGGGGAAGCATCGAATGGTGTTGAAGCTATTACGTTGTGTAAAGAGTTAAAACCTGATGCGGTGTTAATGGATGTAAAAATGCCTGAGCTAGATGGCATCGAAGCGGCACGTCAAATAGGATTTAACCATTTGGCACCTGTTGTGCTTTTAACTAGTTATAGTCAACAGGATTTGGTGACAAAAGCTCGTGAATCTGGTGTATATGGTTATTTAATAAAACCTGTCAGAGAAGAACAATTAATTCCAACACTAGAAATGGCATGTGGCCGATTTTTAGATGAATTAGAATCTCGTCAGCAAATGGCTGATTTAGAGAAAACACTAGAGGAACGAAAATTAATTCAAAAATCTACAGGGATTCTCATGGATTTATATAAAATCACTGAGGATGAAGCATATAATCGAATTCGTCAGTTAAGTATGAAAAAGCGTGAATCCATTGCTAGTATATGTGAATTAGTTATTAAGCAAACATCATCTAATTAATATAATAGAGAAAAAATACAAATAGCCTTCTATAAATTTATATAGGAGGCTATTTTATATGATTTAATACATATAAAAACTAAAAAGTCAAAAAATCAAAATTAGTACTTGCAATTATTTTAACATCGGTTATAATAATACATGTGATTAGCACTCAGTAACTTAGAGTGCTAATAGATTATAAATAATAACTAGTAAATAAGGAGTGACATCATATGTTAAAACCATTAGCTGACCGCGTTCTTATCCGTTTAGAAGCAAAAGAAGAAAAAACTAAAAGTGGTATCTTCCTTCCTGATACAGCAAAAGAAAAACCTCAAGAAGGTGTTGTTGTAGCTGTAGGTGCTGGTAAAGTATATGACAATGGTCAACGTGTAGCTCCAGAAGTTAAAGTTGGCGATACTGTTATGTTCGCAAAATATGCTGGTAGCGAATTAGAAATCGATGGCGCTACTCACTTGATCATTAGCGAACGCGATATCTTGGCAGTATTATAATAGCTGATTAATAGCTTTCACGGCTATACATATTAATGATACATTCTATATTGCCTTAGGGCATATATTTCTTTACATTGGATAGTGTTACTATCTAGGAGGTAATACATATGGCAAAAGAAATCTTGTTTAATGAAGAAGCTCGTCGCGCTTTGGGTCGTGGCGTTGATCAATTAGCTAACGCTGTAAAAGTAACATTAGGACCAAAAGGCCGTAATGTTGTATTGGATAAAAAATTTGGTTCCCCAACAATCACAAATGATGGTGTAACTATTGCCCGTGATATCGAACTTCCAGATCCATTTGAAAACATGGGTGCTCAATTGGTAAAAGAAGTTGCAACTAAAACAAACGACGTAGCAGGTGATGGTACTACTACTGCAACAGTATTGGCACAAGCTATGATTCAAGAAGGTATGCGCAACGTAGCAGCTGGTGCTAACCCAATGATCTTGAAAAAAGGCATTGAAACAGCTGTAAAAACTTTGGTTGAAGAAATCAAAAAACGCTCCATCAAAGTTTCTGGTAAATCTGAAATTGCTCAAGTAGCTAGCGTATCTGCAGCTGATGAAGAAATCGGTGGTTTGATTGCTGAAGCTATGGAAAAAGTAGGTAACGATGGCGTTATCACTGTAGAAGAATCCAAAGGCTTGCAAACTGCATTAAATGTGGTAGAAGGCATGCAATTTGACCGCGGTTACATTTCCCCTTACATGGTAACTGACCCTGATCGTATGGAAGCTGTTATGGATAACCCATACATCTTGATTACTGATCGTAAAATCAGTGCTATCGCAGATATGTTGCCAACACTTGAAAAAGTTGTAAAAGTAGGTAAAGAACTTCTTATCATCGCTGAAGATGTAGAAGGTGAAGCATTGGCTACATTGGTAGTAAACCGTTTACGTGGTACATTCAAAGCTGTAGCAGTTAAAGCTCCTGGCTTCGGTGACCGTCGTAAAGCTATGCTTGAAGATATCGCTATCTTAACTGGTGGTACTGTAATCACTGAGGATATGGGCCGTAAACTTGATTCCGTAGAACTTACTGACCTTGGTACAGCTCGTCAAGTTCGCATTACTAAAGATGAAACTACAATCATCGATGGTGTAGGCGATAAAGATGTAATTGCTAAACGCGTTAGCCAAATCCGTGCACAAGTTGAAGAAACTACTTCTGAATTCGACCGTGAAAAATTACAAGAACGTCTTGCTAAATTGTCCGGTGGTGTTGCAGTTATCGAAGTAGGTGCTGCTACAGAAGTTGAAATGAAAGATAAGAAACTTCGTATCGAAGACGCATTGAACGCAACTCGTGCTGCTGTTGAAGAAGGTATCGTAGCTGGTGGTGGTACTACATTCATCGATATCATCCCTGCATTGAACACATTGGAAGCCACTGGTGATGTTCAAACTGGTATCAACCTTGTTAAACGTGCAGTAGAAGAACCTCTTCGTCAAATCGCTTACAATGCTGGTCTTGAAGGCTCCGTTGTAGTTGAAAAAGTTAAAAATACAGAAGCTGGCGTTGGTTTCAATGCTTTGACAGAAGAATATATCGACATGGTAAAAGCTGGTATCGTGGATCCTGCAAAAGTAACACGTTCTGCTCTTCAAAATGCTGCATCCATCGCTTCTCTTGTATTGACTACTGAAACAATCGTAGCTGACAAAGTAGAAGAAAATGCTGCTGCTCCTGCAATGCCTCCAATGGGCGGTATGGGCGGTATGATGTAATCAACTGTTTTTAGCGACATATAGATAATATATTAAAATCCTAATGAATGTAACTTACTGCATTCATTAGGATTTTTTATTCTTAGAATAAGTCTTGATAAATTGATTTCATAAACAATTTATGATATAATTCTATAGAATTTCATATAAGAGTCTTAGTTTGACAGACACTAGTATATAGCATATAATTTTTATATCTAAAAATATCTATATAATAAAGAGGTGTTACTATGTTGAACTTTTTATTTAAAAGTAAACCTGATTATATTAATTTTGGTCTTTTATTCTATCGCTTTGCATTAGGTATTTCCATGTTCTATCATGGATACTTAAAATATGTAAGTGGAGAACAAGTTCTCTATAAGGTAGGGGCTATGTTATCCGCTTTAGGTGTACCAAGTGGCTTTGAGGTAATTCTAGGTACTATTGCCTCCTATGCAGAGATGGTTGGTGGTATTCTTATCATCATAGGTTTGTTTACACGTATAGGCTCCCTTCTGATTATAGGTACATTAGCAGTGGCTACTATACTAAATCTTAATGGTAATTTCTTTAGTTGGGATTATCCATCTCAAATGGGCTTTGGCGCTATTATGTTGTTCTTTGCTGGTGCAGGTAGCTATAGTTTAGATAAGGCCTTATTTAAATAATCAGTTAATTAGAAGACTCATCATAGATGAGTCTTTTACTATGTAGAGAGGTTATTATGAATCAAAAAACAGTTCCATTTACATCTGAACAATTAGAAGCAATTATTGCTAAATATCCGACTCCATTTCATATTTATGACGAAGAAGGCATCGTTAATAATATGAAGAGATTCATCGCCACATTCTCTTGGAATAAGGGCTTTAAACAGTATTTTGCTGTGAAAGCTACTCCAAATCCATATATTATGCGTGTATTACAAAAACTAGGGGTAGGTGCTGATTGCTCTTCCTTAGCTGAATTACTTCTTTGTGAAAAGGTAGGTATCACTGGACATGATATTATGTTCACATCCAATGACACACCTTATGTAGAGTATAAAAAGGCGTTGGATATGGGGGCTATCATCAATTTAGATGATATTACTCATATTGAATATTTAGAACAACATCACGGCTCTCTACCAGATACATTCTGCGTACGTTATAATCCAGGTCCTTTGAAAGAAGGGGGCAATACGATTATCGGCCTTCCAGAGGAAGCAAAATATGGTATGACTCGTGAACAAGTGTTTGAGGCATATAAGCAATTACAAGCAAAGGGTGTAAAACATTTTGGTTTACATACTATGGTTGTATCTAATGAACTTGATATTGATGGATTGGTAGGTACAGCTGAAATCTGCTTTAACCTTGCTGTAGAAATTAAAGAAAAATTAGGCATCGATGTTGAATTTATCGACCTTGGTGGCGGTGTAGGCGTAGCGTATAAACCAGAACAAACACCTGTTAACTTTGAAATCTTGGGCGAACGCGTTCATGAAGCTTATGATAAAATCATTAAAGGCAATGGTCTTAATGATATCGCGTTGGCCTATGAATGTGGTCGCATGGTAACAGGCCCATTTGGATATCTTGTTTCCACAGCTATTCACAAAAAAGATATCTATCGTCATTATATCGGTTTAGACTCTTGTATGGCTAATTTAATGCGTCCAGCATTGTATGGTTCTTACCATCATATTACGGTAATGGGAAAAGAAAATGCCCCTAAAGATTATGTGTATGATGTAACTGGTTCCTTGTGTGAAAATAATGATAAATTTGCTATTCAACGGGAATTGCCAAAAATTGATATTGGTGACCGTATCATCATTCATGATGCAGGTGCACATGGTCACTCGATGGGCTTTAACTACAATGGCAAATTACGTTCTGCTGAATTGTTGTTGCACAAAGATGGATCTGTTACACAAATTCGTCGCGCTGAAACATACGATGATTTGTTTGGTACATTGGACTTCTCCAATTTATAATATTGAGAATTAAATAGAGTTGAGAACTACTATTAATAAACCATGAGATATACGGATTTATAGGGATTTTTCTTAATTCCTGTATATTTTAGTAGGAATATCTTGCTATCATTTAGATAAGAATGTATAATGAGTATAGATTGTTATGCACATACTTGCTAAAGTGGCGAGAGAATACGGCGGTATCACCCTTGTGCGTACCGCCGTTTTTCTATGTGACTATAAAGTTTTAATCATATAATCAGATTATCTGATACGAAGGAGTGAAATATTTTGGCTGAATTACTTCAGATTAAAGATTTGGAAGTGTCTGTAGAAGAGAAGAAAATTCTTAAAGGCATTAATTTAACAATAAATAAAGGTGAGATTCACGTCGTAATGGGTACGAACGGTGCTGGTAAATCCACATTGGCAAATGCTATTATGGGTAACCCATTGTACACAGTAGATAAAGGTTCTATCGTATTTGATGGCAAGGATATTACAGAAGATGCTGTAAATGATCGTGCAAAAGCAGGTATCTTTATGTCATTCCAAAGCCCAATTTCCGTTCCTGGTATTACTGTAGAAAACTTCATCCGTACTGCAAAATCTACAATTACCGGTGAAAATGTACGCGCGTTGGCTTTCAAAAAAGAATTGAAAGAAAAAATGGATGAATTGTCCTTTGACACATCCTATGCACAACGTTATGTAAACGAAGGTTTCTCCGGCGGAGAACGCAAGAAAAATGAAATTCTTCAAATGTCTATTTTAAATCCAAAATTGGCTATCCTTGACGAAACTGACTCTGGTCTTGACGTTGATGCTGTTCGCATTGTATCCGAAGGCGTTAATCGTTTCCACAATGAAGATAATGCAGTATTAATCATTACTCACCACAATCAAATTCTTCAAAAATTAAAACCTGATTTTGTACATGTTTTGATTAACGGTAAAATCGTTAAAACTGGTGATGCTTCATTGGTTCGTGAAATTGAAGAAAAAGGTTACGACGCATACAAAGCATTAGCATAGGAGGCAACATGGAAGAAAGAAAGAAAACCCAAGTTGCGGATATGGACCGTGGCGTCTATGATATAAAGAATAATTTTGAGTATTCCTATATTGCTGATGCTGGGTTAACAGAAGATATTATCCGTGAAATTTGGTCTAATAAAAATGAACCGGAATGGATGCTTGACTTCCGTTTGAAATCCTTAGAGATTTATAATCGCATGGAAATTCCTAACTGGATTCCTGATATTTCTGGCTTAGATATGGAACATATTTATACATATGTAAAGCCTAAAGTAGATATGAAGGGCGATTGGGACGAAGTACCTGACGATATTAAGAGCACATTTGATCGCCTTGGTATTCCAGAAGCAGAAAAAACATCTCTTGCAGGTGTAGGTGCCCAATATGACTCCGAAGTCGTATATCACAGCATTCAAGAAGATCTTGTAAAACAAGGCGTAATTTATACTGATATTGAAACAGCTCTTCATGAGCATGAAGAAATCGTAAAAAAATACTGGATGACATTGATTCCTCCTACAGATCATAAATGGGCAGCTCTTCATGGTGCCGTTTGGTCTGGTGGTTCCTTTGTATATGTTCCGGCAGGCGTGCAAGTAGATATTCCATTGCAATCCTATTTCCGTTTGAATGCACCAGGTGCTGGTCAGTTCGAACATACGATGATCATCGTAGAGGAAGGTGCTAAGGTACACTTTATCGAAGGTTGTTCTGCTCCTAAATACGATGTATCTAATCTTCATGCAGGCGCAGTAGAATTGTTCGTTAAGGATAACGCTACATTGCGTTATTCCACAATTGAAAACTGGTCTAAGAATATGTATAACCTCAATACAAAACGTTGTGTTGTAGGTAAAGGTGGTACTATTGAATGGGTATCTGGTTCCTTTGGTTCTCACGTATCTTGTTTGTACCCAATGAGTATTCTTAATGGCGAAGGTGCTCATGCTGAGTTTACAGGCGTAACATTTGCCGGCGAAGGTCAATTCCTTGATACTGGTTGTAAGGTGGTTCACAATGCGCCATATACAACAAGTAATGTAAACTCTAAATCTATCTCCAAATCTGGTGGCGCTGCTATTTATCGTGGCCTTTTGAAAATTGGTCCTAATGCAGAACATGCAAAAGCAACAGTATCTTGTGAATCTTTGATGTTAGATGAAATTTCACAATCTGATACAATTCCAGCTATTATTGTAGAAAATGATAATGTCGATTTAGGTCATGAAGCTAAGATTGGCCGTATTTCCGATGAAGCTATTTTCTACCTTATGACGCGTGGTATTAGTGAAGAAGAAGCTCGTGCAATGCTTGTTCGTGGTTTCGTAGAACCAATTTCTAAAGAATTGCCATTGGAATACGCTGTTGAAATGAATAATCTAATCAATCTTGAATTAGAAGGTTCTATCGGTTAAGGAGGTACTATGAGCGAATTACTATTTAATGAACTTCCTAGACCTACCTTTAGATGGTTGCGTGTTAACCATACTCCAGCAAGTCTTTGGGGAGAATCAGAAACAACTACATCTGTATTGGTAAAAGGTAATGATGCCATTATCAGCCCATTGCCAGCTGGTACAGCTTTGTTGAATACAAATTATAAAGGTGCTAATGGTGAGGCCGTAGCTAAGCTTGTAAACGAAGCTGAAGGTTATCGTATCCACGTGCCTGCTAAGACAAAAGAAGTGGTGGGTATTCGCATTGATGCGAGTGCACGTATTGCCGGTCGTTTCCAATTTATCGTCGAAGAAGGTGCTGATGTAGAAGTACAATTCTTCTTAGATGGCGGTACAAAAGAGGCGACTAATATTCAATACCTTAACGAATACGATGTAAAATCTAATGCTAAGATTGTTGTTAAAAAAGTAAATCTTTTAGATGAAACTGTACAGCATATCGAACATCGCTATACAAAACTAGAGGATAATGCCGATGTAGAATACATCAATGTAGAAATTGGTGGCAAAGAAAACTTCTTAAACTATGAACATGATTTACAAGGTGAATCTAGTAAAGTCGTTCATGACATTGCTTATTTAGGCAATAAGGAACAAAAATTTGATATTGCTATGCTCATGACACATGTTGGTAAAAAATCCTTTAGTGATATTCATACATTAGGTGCCTTAAGCGATACATCTAAAAAATCTTTCCGTGGTACATTGGATTTCCTTCGCGGTGCCGTTGCCGCTGAAGGTGCTGAAGAAGATACATGTTTATTGTTAGATCCTACTGTTAAATCTATTTCTTTACCATTGTTATTGTGTAAAGAAGATAATGTAGTAGGTAATCATGCAGCTAGTGCGGGACAAATTGATCAAAATAAATTGTTCTACCTTATGAGCCGTGGCTTTAGTGAAGTAGAAGCTAAACATATTATTGTAGAATCAATGATTCGACCAATCATCGATCGCATTGGTGATGACGTGATTGAAGAAGCTGCATTAACTGCAGTACGTAATAAGATTTAAGAGGATTGACTATGAGACCTATTACAGAAGCATATAAGGATTTTCCTATTTTACATAAAGAACATAATGGTCATCGCCTTATCTATTTAGATAGTGGTGCAACAGCGCAAATTCCTCAAATGGTAATGGATCGCCTTACAGACCATATGCTTCATCATAATGGTAATCCACATCGCGGTTCTCATATCCTCGCTATTGAAGCGTCGGAAGCGTATGAAAATGCACGTGACCGCGTTGTTGAGTTTATCAATGCCCGTGAACGAGAAGAGATTGTCTTTACCCGTAATAGTACGGAATCGATGAACTTAATTGCTCATAGCTATGGCGCTAATTTTGTAAAAAAAGGTGATAAGATTGTCATTACTGTTGCAGAACATCATGCCAATCTTGTTACATGGCAATATGTTGCTGAGAAAACAGGTGCTACATTAGAGTATATGTACTTAGATGAATCAGGCCATTTGAAAGATGGTGAAATCAATAAGATTGATGAAAGTACTAAAATTGTGGCATTTGCCCATGTGAGCAATGTTCTTGGCATGGAATTCCCTGTGAAAGAATTGACTAAAAAAGCTCATTCTGTAGGGGCTATTGTCGTTCTTGACGGAGCTCAGTCTACACCTCATATGAAGGTGGATGTACAAGCCTTGGACTGTGATTTTTTCGTATTCTCTGGCCATAAAATGTGCGCTTCTCAAGGTATTGGTGTGCTATATGGGAAAAGAGGATTACTTGAAAAAATGCCACCATTCTTACTCGGTGGTGATATGATTGAATATGTAAAAGAACAATCTACTACATTCAATGAATTACCATATAAATTCGAAGCTGGTACACCAAATGCTCATGGTGCTGTAACGTTACATGCCGCTATTGATTATCTCGAATCTTTCGGCATGGATGCTATTGAGGCACATGAAGAAGAATTGGTATCCTATGTATTGCCTAAGATGCTTGAAATTCCTCATGTTCATGTATTGGGCTCTCAAAACCCTCGTGAAAAACATGGTGTTATCGCTTTCACAATAGATGATGTACATCCTCATGATGTAGCGACTATCCTTGATTCCAAAGGTATCTGTGTACGCTCTGGACATCATTGTGCACAACCTTTGGGGGCATTCTTTCACGTAGCAGCATCTACACGCCTCAGCATGTATTTATACACGCGTAAAGAAGATTTAGATGCATTCTTAGAAGTATTAAAAACTGTCCGTTCGGTAATGGGCTTTAAAGATTAGGAGACATTCACATGGAAATGGATCAATTGTATACGGAACTTATTTTGGAACATAATCAAGATAAGCGTAATAAACGTGAGTTAAGTGAATTTACTGCTTCCGAACATGGCCACAATCCAAGTTGTGGTGATGATTTGACGCTACAAATTGATGTACAAGATGGCATTATTAAAGATGCAGCGTACACAGGCTCTGGTTGTGCTATCAGCCAAGCTTCAGCATCCATGATGATTGATATTATCAAGGGTAAATCTGTAGAAGAAGCATTGCGTTTGGTAGAATTATTCTTGGGTATGATTAAAAAAGAGGTTACCGACGAATCTAAGCTTGAAGATTTGGAAGATGCTATGGCCTTACAAAATATTTCTAATATGCCTGCTCGTGTAAAATGTGCTGTATTAGCATGGCATACATTAAAAGAGGCTTTAAAGAAATAATTATGAATAAGACCATTATTTTTGACTTGGATGGAACCTTAACAGATTCAGAAGAAGGAATTTTGAAGAGTGTCACATATGCACTCGAATCCTTTGGATATGAAATTCCACCTCGTGAAACATTGTTATTGTTCTTAGGTCCTCCACTTGTAGATTCATTTCAAGAACACTGTGGCATGTCATTAGAAGAAGCAGAAAAAGTTTATAAAAAGTTTGGTGAACGCTATGGTACTATTGGTAAATTCGAAAATCAATTGTATCCTAACATCATCGACTTATTGGACAAGGTTAAAAATGAGCATTATACTGTGGCTTTGGCTACGGCTAAGCCAGAAGTGTATGCACGCGAGATTTTAGATCATTTCTCTATTACACCATACTTTGATGTCATCGTAGGTGCCAATTACAAAGAAGGCTTGGTTCATAAGAAAGAGATTCTTCAAAAGGCTATCGAATTGTGTGGTAATCCCCTAACTGATGATACGGGACGTCGTCTCGTATACATGGTAGGGGATAGAAAATACGATGTTGAGTCAGGCAATGAATTAGGCTGTATATCTATAGGTGTTACCTATGGATATGGTACTGAGATAGAGTTAAACGATGCAAATGCAGAATATCTTTGCGATGATGTTGATGATATTGTTATGACCTTAGACTTAGAGGAAATGCTTGTTCGTAGATAAGATTATAAACGTTCATATTAAAAGGCTAGAGATTCGTCTCTAGCCTTTTTGGTGCAGTAAAAAGACCTTGTTCGTATTGAGCAAGGTCTTTTAGATTTTTCTTATGCTATTTTTTTAGGCCACTTTTTTTTGCTAATGATTTGATAACCTTAGCGCTTTGTTTTTTGAGTTTGCCCCCAGTTTGTTTTAATTGGATACGTGTACGGAATACGCGACCGAGTGTTGTAATTTTGGTTTTGCGACGCGGTTTCATATCTCGTTCGTTCCCAAAATCGCCACGTTGGACCGTGGTTGCTTTTACCTTTTCAGAACCAAATGATTGACGTAAGGATTTCATAAATTGTGTAAGTGGTAGAGTACGATTGAAGGCGAATAAATCAACTGCTACATAACCCAATTCCGGATAGGCATGTAATGTGAAGTGAAATTGTTTTGCAATAGCAAGAACGACAATTTCATCATCCATAACTTGATAGTTTATTTCGTCTAACTCAATGTCTGCTAACTCAAATGCAGCAGCTACACTTTCTTGTACGGCTGCAGCGGAAGAGAGGGATTCTTCATTGCAAGAATATAAATCTAGTAATAATTGATGACCTAATGCATCTGCCATTGTAGCACCTTCTTTCGTACATACGTTATTATATCTTTAATATTATACATTGAATTCTTGTATTAGTCTATTCGTAGAAACATTCACGTATATGCATTGATTTGTTAGCGCAATTCATGCAATAAATTTACGTATTTTGGTAATAGTCAAATAATAATTAATAAAAATTTGACTTTTTATTTGACAATGGTCAAATAGTCAAATATAATAAAGTTATATTAAAAGAACAAAAAGACAAATTAAGAGATAAATTTATAAAGAGGTGTTATTATGAGCGTTATAGCTGATAAAATAGAAAAATTTATACTTAATAAATTGACAGAAGAACAAGAAAAATTGATTTTAAAGAGAAATGAGTTGGCCGATGAATTAGATTGTGCACCATCTCAAATTAGTTATGTATTGAGTACGCGTTTTTCTAATGAACGAGGATTTGATGTTGAATCTAGACGTGGATTAGGTGGATATATTAGGATTCGTAAGTTGCAACCAGAATCTTCTAATATGGTACCAGCAGTGACAACTTATCATATCTATGAAGGTCCAAATCGCGTGGAACGGTTAATCGATTTGCGCGATGTTGATCAATCTTTATTTCAATTGTTACAAGATAATAAAATTACAAAGCGCGAGGCTCAAATGATGCATAATTCATTTGCTAGCATCATTGAACATGTAGATTATGAATCTAGAAATGATGCTATTCGCAGTCTTTATGCATCTATGATAGAGACATTGCGGAAGGAGTGATGTCATATGAAATGCGATCATTGCCATACAAACGAAGCAACAGTGCATATGACAAATATCATAAATAATCAAAAAACAGAACAACATTTATGTTCGTCCTGTGCTAATAAATTACAAAAAGATGGTAAATTATCACCGTTTAGTTCTTTCGTAAATGATATGTGGGACAATGATTTTTTCTCCAATGATTTTTTCAAGAATATGGTGTATCCAGACCATATGTTACAATCTCAACAGATGAAACGCTGTCCAAATTGTGGAAATACATTTGAAGATTTTAATCGATTTGGAAAATTTGGATGTCCTAGTTGTTATGACACATTTAAAGATCAGATCTTATCGCTTGTTCAACGTATTCAAGGGGCTGGTGAATATGAAGGGCGTGTGCCGAGTCAAGGACATAATATGTTTAAGGCCCAGTATGAAATTAAGCAACTACGTCGTCAATTGGACATGGCTGTCAGTGATGAAAAATTTGAAGAAGCCGCTCAAATTAGAGATAAAATCAAAGCCTTAGAATCTAAGGCCCATAATAAAGAAAATTGAGGAGGATAGTATGTTTGATAATATTTTAGATGCAGCCCTTAGTAAATGGCTCCAACATACGACATCCGATTCAGATCATATCGTTATTTCTAGTCGTATACGATTAGCTCGGAATTTTAGAGACACATTATTTACCAATAAAAATGATGAATCAGCTCTAAATCATGTTGATTCCATTGCACGTGGATTGGTTACTACGTTAAAAGATTCAGACAATCAAGATTATTACTATATCAGTCTAGATAAATTGTCTGATACAGAGCGTGCTATTCTTGTGGAAAAACATTTGATTAGTCCTGTTATGGCTGAAAAACTGCCATATCGTAGCTTACTTGTATCCGATGACGCATCGGTGGCAATCATGGTTAATGAAGAGGACCATTTACGCATACAAACTATGGAGGCGGGCCTCAACTTAATAGATGCTTTTCACCATGCAGAACGCATTGATGATGCTATTGATGAGAAGCAACCATTTGCTTTTAATGAATCCTTTGGATATTTGACGGCATGCCCAACGAATGTGGGCACTGGTTTACGCGCTTCTGTTATGCTTCATCTTCCTGCATTAGCAATGACTGGACGCATTAATCGTCTCGTTCGCAGTATTGTTCAGCTTGGCTATTCTGTGCGCGGTTTATATGGCGAAGGTTCTGAAGCATTAGGTCATATTTATCAGGTGTCTAATCAACGTACGATGGGCATCAGCGAAGCCGATACCATTGAGCAATTGACGAAGATTGTAGAAGGTATCATAGCAGAAGAACGAAAATGTCGCCAAACATTGGTGCACAACGATAAAGATGGTCTTGAAGATCATTTGTGGCGGTCTTATGGTATATTGCGCTATGCAAGGTCTATGAGTGGTCATGAGTCCCTAGAAAAATTAAGCGATGTTCAATTAGGTGTAGATTTAGATATCTTACCCGCATGGTCGAGCGATAGTTTTAATGAGGTGGTGGCTATTACAAGACCTAATTCTTTACTTAAATATATGGGAAAAGAAGAGGTAAGTCCTCAAGAACGCGATAATTATAGAGCGACAGTCATTAGAGAAAAACTTTCACAAAAACAATAAGTGATTTTCCTATTTTTTATGATATTTAAGAATACTATTCATGGAGACATTCCATTTAATATAGATTGATAAAATGTACCTTCATTTCATGAATGAAGTTTATATAGAGAGCGCAAACTGATGTTTGCGAACGAGGTAATACATATGATGCAACGATTTACAGATGATGCACAACGAGTGTTATCCTTCGCCCAAGAAGCGGCCTTAGAACTAGGGCATGACTATGTGGGAACGGAACATGTACTCATTGGGCTCACAAAGGTTAAAAATGGTGTTGCCGCAAAAGCTCTTAATGAGCTGGGTCTTAGTGCGGAGTCCATTATTGAAGATGTGGAAAATCACATTGGGCGTGGACATAAGAAAGCCAGTTCCGTATATATGACACCTCGCGTAAAACATGTGCTAGAGTTAGCTGTTGAAGTAGCTAATCGTATGAATCACAATTATGTGGGAACGGAACATATTCTATTAGGTTTGTTGAGCGATGGTGGCGGTGTAGCAGTCGGTCTGTTACGCAATCATAATATTCGCGCTAATGATGTTGTTGACGCAATTCGGGATATCCTTGGTTCGTCTGGCAGTACTAGTCATAGTGGTGAAGATAATAAAGAAAGTAGCTCATTAGGCGATCTTGCTGATTTTGGAACAGATTTAAATGAATCTGCTAAACAAGGGAAAATTGATCCTGTAATTGGTCGAGATAAGGAGATTTCGAGGGTTATTCAAATTTTGAGTCGTCGTACCAAAAATAATCCAGTACTTATCGGTGAACCAGGTGTAGGCAAAACGGCTATTGCAGAAGGCTTGGCACAGCGTATCGTAAACGGTAATGTGCCAGAAATTTTACGCAATAAGCGAATTATTTCATTGAGCATCAGTTCGATGTTGGCCGGTGCTAAATATCGTGGTGAGTTTGAAGAACGGTTGAAAAAAGCCATTGATGAAGTTCAAAAACATGACGATATGATTATATTCATCGATGAAATTCATACATTAGTTGGCGCTGGTGCCACTGAAGGCGCCATGGATGCAGCGAACATCTTAAAACCTGCATTAGCTCGTGGTGAGTTCCAAGTGATTGGTGCTACAACCTTAGATGAATATAAAAAGCATATTGAAAAGGATGCAGCCTTAGAACGTAGATTTCAACCGGTTTTAGTCGGCGAACCTTCTGAAGAGGATGCACTCGAAATTTTAAAGGGGCTACGCGATCGGTATGAGGCCTTTCACAAGGCTAAGATTACTGATGAAGCACTGGAAGCTGCCGTATCATTATCAAGTCGATATATTACGGATCGATTCTTGCCGGATAAGGCAATCGATGTTGTCGATGAGGCGGCTTCCAAGGTGCGGATGAAAGTGTTTTCTGCCGCACCCGATGTGAAAGCATTGGAAACACAATTAGCAGATGTCAAAAAGGAAAAAGAAGCTGCTGTAACAGCTCAGGAATTTGAGAAGGCGGCTGAGATGCGTGATGAAGAAAGGCGCATTGAAAAGGAAATTAACGATAAGAAAAAAGCGGCCAAGGAAAATAGTGATGCTAAGTTAGTTGTGACTGACGAAGATATCGCCTCTGTTGTAGCACAATGGACAGGTATTCCGGTTTCTAAAATCGCACAGGAAGAATCTGAATCATTATTACACTTAGAAGAAGAGCTTCATAAACGCGTCATCGGTCAAGATGAGGCCGTTGTGGCTGTCTCCAAGGCTATTCGCCGTGCGAGAGCCGGCCTAAAAGATCCAAAACGTCCTATTGGATCCTTCCTATTCCTAGGTCCTACTGGGGTTGGTAAGACCGAATTGGCTCGTGCCTTAGCTGTTGCCTTATTTGGTGATGAGACAGCCCTGATTCGTCTAGATATGTCAGAATATATGGAAAAACATACAGTATCTCGTTTAGTTGGTGCACCTCCAGGCTATGTGGGCTATGAAGAAGGTGGTCAGTTAACAGATGAGGTACGGCGTAAACCATATAGCGTAATTCTTCTTGACGAAGTAGAAAAGGCTCATGCAGATTTCTTTAATATCTTATTACAAGTTCTTGATGATGGTCGATTAACAGATAGCCAAGGTCGTACTGTTGATTTTAGGAATACTGTTATTATCATGACAAGTAATTTAGGTACAAATGCACTACGTAAAGGTTCTCCTGAACTTGGTTTCTTGGCCGCAAAGAAGTCTGATAGTGCATCTGATACTTCTAATGAAGTTAATTTTAAGGAAGCCAAGAAATCTGTTATGGATGCGGTAAAACGTCATTTCCGTCCTGAATTTTTGAATCGTATCGATGAAATGATTGTATTCCATGCTTTAACATCAAATGATTTAAAACAAATTGTTACAATTTTAATGGATACTGTAGTAAAACGCCTTGATGATATGGGTTTATCCCTTGAAATTACTCCAGCAGCTATGGATATGCTTGTGAAAGAAGGATCTGATTTTTCAATGGGCGCACGTCCATTGAAACGAGCTATTCAACGGTTGATTGAAGATCCTATTTCAGATCTTATTTTACAAGGTAATGCTCCGGAAGGTGCTACCATCAAGGCTGATGTAGAAGATGAACACATTATTGTAAAATCTTCTAATTAACTGGGAATAGATATTGTTCTCATACAGTCTTTTATGTAAAATTTAATGTCAAAATGGTATACTATTAGTGATAATAGTTGACCGTAGTATAAATTATGCACAAAAGGTCATGAGTGAATTATCATTCATGACCTTTTACTTTTCATGGGGGTTGTATGGTAAAGGTAAAAACCGTTTTCTTTTGTAATAATTGTGGTGCTGAATCTGCCAAGTGGATGGGAAAATGCCCTCAATGCGGTGAATGGAATACACTGGTTGAAGAAGTGGTAAAAGACACTAAACATAGTCGTACGCCATCTGTGCGTGGTGTGGGCACCAATACGACTAAACCTGTGCCATTGCCAGATATTGAAATGTCCGCCGTATCTAGAATTCCCACGACCTATAAGGAAATAGATAGAGTGCTTGGCGGTGGGATTGTGCCTGGTGCGTTAATGTTATTAGGTGGCGATCCTGGTATTGGCAAATCAACATTGCTCTTACAAGTTTCTCAAAAGGTAGCCGATACAGTTGGTACTGTTTTATATGCATCTGGCGAAGAATCACAATTGCAATTAAAACTGCGGGCGGAACGATTACATATTAATAGCGAACGATTACATGTTATAGCCGATACAGATTTAGACCACATTCTTGAGGTCGCATTAGGCCAAAAACCGTCTTTATTGGTTATCGACTCCATACAAACCATGTATACTGCAGATATTGAAGCAGCACCGGGGAGTGTTAGTCAAGTTCGTGAATGCACATCCCGATTATTGAGATTTTGTAAGGAACAGAATATTCCAACCATCATCATTGGCCATGTAACAAAGGAAGGTAATATTGCAGGCCCACGTATGCTCGAGCACATGGTGGATGTAGTACTTTATTTTGAAGGGGAACGTTCCTATCAATTCCGTATATTACGAGCTATTAAAAATCGTTTTGGATCTACATCGGAAACCGGTATTTTTACCATGATTGAAGATGGTTTAGCAGAGCTTGCTAATCCGTCGGCGTCCTTGTTAGCTGAACGAGCTGATGATGAAAGTGGTAGTGCGGTCATGATTTATCTAGAAGGGGTTCGTCCCATTCTGGTAGAGGTTCAAAGCTTGGTAGCTACAACAGCATTTGGAATGCCAAGACGTACGGCTATTGGCTATGATTTGAATCGTCTAATTGTGCTACTAGCAGTATTGGAAAAACGCTGCGGATTTACGCTGGGCAATAAGGATGTTTATGTCAATGTAATTGGTGGGTTAAAGGTTAATGAACCGGCTTGTGATTTATCGATGGCCGTTGCCATTGTATCTAATCTTAAAAATCGTGTAGTACCGCATGACATGGTAATTCTTGGTGAGGTTGGATTGACAGGTAATGTTCGTAGCATCCCACGCATAGAACAACGGATTAACGAAGCTAAGAAATTAGGCTTTACAAAGTTTATTATCCCAGAAGGAAACTATAAACAAATTAAGCACGATGATAAGTCTATTCAAATCCGCGGTGTTACGTCCATTGCACAAGCGATGCAACTTGTATTCTCCTAATTATTTTTTTGTTCATAGTAGGCTAATTCAAACAATATACACTTTATCTATTTGAAGGAGGTGATGCCATGATTTATGGCATTTTACGGTATGTGATTGCTATCCTCATTGGGACGGCAGCATACGTAGGTATGGACAATTTAGCCCCTATTATCGATCCTTATTTAGTATCTCAATTCGCAAGCTTTGGAGATATGTCGCTCACTGTAGCGCGTATTTCAGTTATTGTAATTGGTACGATTATTGGTATTTTAATAGGCTATTTTATTTCGTCCTTTATTTTAAAACAAGGTTTAGTTATTGCTAGACGATTGGAACGGGTATTAACACATATTCCTAACCAAGAATTGATTGCAGGCACCATCGGTTTATTATTTGGTCTTATTATTGCTAATTTAATTGGTGCAGCATTTAATCAGGTTCCTATTATTGGCCCGTATATTTCAATCATTTTAAGTGCTATTTTTGGCTATAGTGGTGTACGTTTGATGGCGCGTAGGGGACCAGAAATGTATATGAACTACTTGAAACAATGGAAACGCAGTGAGGCGGGGACTAAAAAAGGTAGAGGATTCAATATGTTTGGGTCTCATAAGTCCACCGATTCTAATGCGACTGCGAAATTACTAGATACTTCTGTTATTATTGATGGTCGTATTAAGGAGTTGTGCGCAACTGGCTTTATTGATGGGCCATTGGTAGTTCCAGTCTTTGTTTTAAATGAGTTACAAATTATTTCTGACTCCGCAGACGCGATGAAACGAAATCGTGGACGTCGTGGATTAGATATTTTGAAAGAAATGCAGGATGCAAAACTTGTACCTATTGAAATTGTAGAAGATGACTATGATGATCTACACGAAGTTGATTCTAAATTGATGCGATTAGCCTTAGAGAAACAATGGAAGCTCATGACCAATGATTTTAATCTCAATAAGGTGGCTCGCGTACAAGGCATTAAGGTTTTAAATTTAAACGAATTAGCCAATGTATTAAAACCGGTCCTCATTGCAGGTGAATGGATTCGCGTACAAGTGATGAAGGAAGGTAAAGAGGTTCAACAAGGCGTTGCCTACCTAGATGATGGTACCATGATTGTCGTAGAAGATGGTCGCCCGTATGTAGGTCAAGAGGTTGAGGTTATGGTTACATCCATTTTACAAACCAGTGCAGGTCGTATGATTTTTGCGCGTGTAGATGGAGGTAAGCATGAGTAAGGTTAGCTGTATTGTATTAGCTGCCGGTGCAGGTCGCCGGATGGGTCATGATGAGAACAAAATTTTCATTAAACTTGGCAATAAATCGATTATTCAATGGACGTTAAGTCATATTGAACAAGTTAAAGCCGTTAATGAAGTCATTCTCGTTGTTGCTGATGGTGAAGCAGCCTATATGGAGCAGCATATTGCGTCATTAGGGCTTTCAAAATCAATTAAAATTATCACAGGTGGCAAAGAGCGTCAAGATTCTGTGTATGCAGGTTTACAAGCGGTTAGCGATGATATGGATATTGTCCTCGTTCACGATGGCGCTAGACCTTTAGCAAAGCCAGAGTTATTTGAACGGGTCATTGAAGGCGCCAAGACTCATGGTGCTGTGACTATAGGCGTACCATCTACAGATACAATTAAGCGTGTTGATATCGATGGACAGGTTTTAGAAACATTAAATCGTAACGAGTTGATGAATATTCAAACGCCACAAGGCTTCCTAAAAGATATATTCAAAGAAGCTCAAGAAACGGCTAAGCGTGATGCTTATTTGGGAACGGACGACGTGTCCTTAGTTGAATTTATCGGCAAAGATGTGTACATTTTAGATGGTGATTATGAAAATATCAAGGTCACGACACCAAATGATATAGCAGTGACTAAGCGGTATTTAGGAATCAAGGAGCATCGTATGCGCGTAGGTTTTGGATATGATATTCATCGATTGAAGGAAGGAAGACCTTGTATTTTGGGCGGTGTTCATATCGAATCGCCTGTTGGCCCCGATGGTCATTCCGATGCAGATGTATTGATTCATGCGTTGATGGATGCCTTACTTGGTGCTGCTGGTTTAAAGGATATAGGCTACTATTTTCCACCGGAAGATGATGCATATAAAGGGATTTCTAGCATGATTTTATTAAAACATGTGAATTCCTTGTTGAAAGAAAGAGGCTTAGAAGCCTATAATATAGATATTATGGTTATTTCTGAAACGCCAAAATTAAAGCCACACATCGATATGATGAAGGCTAATTTACAATCTGTTTTAGAAATTCCATTAGATCGCATTAGTATTAAGGCTACTACCAATGAAATGCTTGGTGCCATCGGGCGCCGGGAAGGCATTGCAGCACAGGCAGTAGTTTCCGTATATGAAGGAGAGGTTTAATTATGAAGGTACGTTTTGCGCCAAGTCCAACAGGTCCATTTCATATTGGCGGTGCTCGATCCGCTTTGTTCAACTGGCTATTAGCACGTAAGGAAAAAGGTACGTTTGTACTTCGTATTGAGGATACAGATTTATCTCGTTCTACTCGTGAAAGTGAAGAAAATATTAAAGCATCTTTGCAATGGCTCGGTATGAATTGGGATGAAGGCATCGACGTAGGTGGTGAAAATGGCCCTTATCGTCAAACAGAACGTCTTGATTTATACAAAGAAGTAACACAACGCTTACTTGATGAAGATAAAGCTTATGAATGCTTCTGTACAGCTGAAGAGCTTGATGAAGTACGTCAGGCGCAAATGGAACGCGGTGAAACCCCTAAATATAATGGTCATTGCTGCCATCTTACAGAAGAAGAAAAAGAAAAATATCGTGCAGAAGGTAGAAAACCAACAATCCGTCTTCGTGTACCTTTGAATAAAACCTATGCATTTGATGATATGGTTCGTGGTCATGTATCCTTTGAATCCAATGGTGTAGGTGACTTTGTAATCGTAAAATCCGATGGCATCCCTGTATACAACTTCGCCGTTGTAATGGATGACCATATGATGAAAATCACTCACGTTATCCGTGCAGAAGAACATCTATCCAACACACCACGTCAAATGGCTATCTACGAAGCACTTGGATGGGAAATTCCTACATTTGGTCATATCTCCTTGATTCTTGGCAAAGACTATAAGAAGATGTCCAAACGTCATGGTGCTACATCTGTTGATCAATATAAGCAATTGGGCTACTTGCCAGAAGCATTAGTGAACTTCTTGGCACTCCTTGGTTGGGCTCCAGAAGGTGAAGAAGAATTCTTTACACAAGATGAATTGATTCAAGCCTTCTCCATGGACCGCGTTGCTAAGAACCCAGCTGTATTTGATATTGATAAATTAAACCACATCAATTTCCATTACATGAAAAACTTGAGCGATGAAGAATTATTCCGCCTCTGCTTGCCACATTTAAAAGAAGTCGGTTTAGCTCCAGACAGCTTGAATCAATCTGATATTGATTGGTTAACATTACTTTGCTCTACATTCCGTGATCATATTAGCTTTGGTGCTCAAATTAAAGATCATGTAGGCATGTTCATGGGTGAAACAGTATTCCTCGAAGAAGGTCATGAAGAAGAGTTAAAGGCTGTACTTAACGAAGAATCTGCGCCAACTGTATTGGCAGCTTTCAAAGAAAAATTAGAAGACATGGACGAAGTTACACCAGAAGCCGTTAAGAAGGCTATCAAGGCTGTTATGAAAGAAACTGCTTTGAAAGGTAAATTTGTGTTCATGCCATTGCGTGTTGCCTTGACCGGACAAATGCATGGTCCTGACTTAAACAATATCGTTACATTGCTTGGTAAAGAGAAATGCTTACATCATTTAGATAATGTAAGTGCATTAACTAAATAATGTAACAGCAGTTAACCAAAAACAAATTGCTGAAACAGGGTTCATTATCTTTGTTGCTTGTTTAGCACAAAATCTAAGTGGTTATGTAGTTACATTCTTTATATGTAAAGCTCTTAGTGTTGATGTATCATCCCGTCGTGCTATGCAAATCGAAGTGGCTATGCAAAATTCCGCTTTATCCGTATCCTTAGCAATGAAACATTTTACTCCACAAGCTGCGGTGGCAGGGGCCGTATTCTCGATTATCCATAACTTTACAGGATCCATTTTTGCTGGTATTTGCCGCAAACATGATGATAAAGAGAAATTAGAACAGGCATAATCCATAAAATTGTACATATGAATATTGAGAATTTATTTCAATAAAATCGTATAAAAACCTCCATTTTCATAACCTATAATATGTTTAATTCCCTTGATATGGGGACATATTTAATGGTGCTGAAGGTGGAGGCTTTTCTTGTAATTATTGACATTATATAGCATTATTGGTAAAATATTTCTATATCTTAATATAGGTATTGATTAATAGCTAAGATTGAAAGAAGTACTCTACAACTAACTTTTTAGCGAGAACCGATGGTGGGAGGGTTTAAGGATAGGTAGACGAAATGCATTCATGAGCTGACATCCCGATTATAGGTAGGTTTGTCCGGTGACGCGCCGTTATGCGATGAGTGGGTACCATAAATGGCACCTAACAGAGTGGAACCGCGGACCATCGTCTCTGTATGAGATGAGGGTTCTTTTTTATTTTTCGAACATGGAGGCATCAGTATTGATGAGAGAAATTACAGTTTATAATACAATGACGCGCCAAAAAGAGGTATTTACGCCTGTAACAACAGGGGAAGCAAAAATGTATGTATGTGGTGTAACACCATACAATCATCCTCATATTGGTAATGCCCGTCCTTTTGTAACATGGGACGTGATTCGTCGCTACATGAAACATGTAGGATATAAAGTGACATATGTACAAAACTTCACTGATGTAGATGATAAAATCATAAATACATCTAATGGAGAAGGCGTGGCATGGGATGTAATTGCTAATCGTTATATCGATAGCTATTTTGAAGTAATGGATGCGCTCGGTGTGGAACGTGCCGATGTATACCCACGCGTATCTACACATATTCCTGATATCCTTAAGATGATTGAGACTCTTATTGATAAGGGCTATGCGTATGAACTCGATGGCGATGTGTATTTTAGTGTAGAAAAATTTGATCATTATGGCGAATTATCTGGTCGTACATTAGATGATATGGAAGCAGGCGCTCGTATTGAAGTAGATGGTCGTAAAAAGAATCCTATGGACTTTGCACTTTGGAAGGCTGCAAAACCTGGTGAACCATTCTGGGAAAGTCCTTGGGGCAACGGTCGACCAGGTTGGCATATCGAATGTTCTGCTATGAGCCAAAAATACTTAGGTGAGGAATTCGATTTCCATGGTGGCGGTAGTGATTTGATTTTCCCTCATCATGAAAATGAAATTGCACAATCTGAAGGCTGTTCCGGTCATCATCCATCTGTAAAATACTGGTTACATAATGGATTCATTACGATTAATTCCGAAAAAATGTCTAAATCCTTGAATAATTTCTTCTTGGTGAAAGATATTTTAGAACAATATAGCCCAGATGCTTTACGTTACTTTTTATTGAGTACACATTATCGCAGTCCATTGGATTTCTCCGATGAACGCTTAGAAGAAGCTAATAAATCTTTGGAACGATTAGGTACTGCTATCGAAAATCTTTTATATCTTGAAAAATGCGAAGCCGGTCCTTGCGATGATGCTCAACGTTTATTAGAAAAAGCTAAAGAATATGAAGAAGAATTCGAAGCTGCTATGAGCGATGATTTTAACACTGCATTGGCTACATCCAGTATGTTCGGTCTTGCTAAGGAAATCAATATTTACTACCAAGTTGTAACAGGTAGAGAAGGCGTTGTTTGCCAAGATGCTATTGCTGAGGTAAAACGTATCTTTAAATTTATGACAGAGGTTATTGGCGTATTAGAAAAAGCTTGGGAAGGTAATACTGGTGCTGACGCAGCAGAATACGAACAATTGATGGACGTTATTCTCTCTGTTCGTCAAGCATGCCGTGAACAAAAACAATGGGCTCTTGCCGATTGCATTCGCGACCGATTAGCTGAAATTGGTATTACTATTGAAGATTCTCCTACAGGAGCGCGGTGGAAAAAGCGTGAAATTTAAACAATTTCAATTTCTGAAACAAGAAGCTATTAAAAAATTAATACTCTTAGATACGGAGGATCATTCTTTTGTATCTAAACCAGCATCTGAAGTTTTAGCTTCAGATGCTGTTATGTTGGCCTATATTGGTGATGCTGTATATTCTATGTACATTAGACAACGCGTTGTAGAAATGAGCATTTCAAAGGTTCAGGTTCTACATACATTGGTAACCGAATTTATTTGTGCAAAATCTCAGTCAAAAGTATTGGAACAATTAGAATCAATACTTACAGAGGATGAACACACAATTGCTAGACGAGCCCGAAATAGTAATGTCAATGTACCTAAGAGTAGTTCTGTACGAGAATATCGAAATAGTACCGCCTTTGAAGCAGTCCTTGGTTTCTTATATGAAACAGGTCAGCAGGATCGACTTAATGAATTGATGAAAGAGGCCTATTCTATTACATTAAGAGGACTTTCACATGGATAATTATATTGTAGGCAGAAATGCCGTAAAGGAAGCATTAAAAGCAGGCCGTTCTATACAACGCATTTTAGTGAGTGACGACAAAATTAAAACGGGTTTATCTGATATCGTGGGTCTAGCGAAATCTAAGGGTGTAGAAGTTCGTCCCACACCTGTTAAGCAGATGAATCGATATGAAACAGATGTACCTCATCAAGGTGTCATTGCATTTGTTAATGCTGTAGAATTTAAAGACCTTGGAGAAGTGCTGCAAGAGTCCAATCATGAGAATCCATTGCTTATTTTAACGGATGGTGTAGAGGATCCTCATAATATGGGGGCTATTATCCGTACTGCTGAATGTGTGGGAGCCACTGCAGTTTTGATTCCCAAACGTCATAATGCACCTATTAATGCAACGGTTGCTAAAACATCTGCCGGTGCAGTAGAACAGATTCCACTCGTTCAAGTGGGGAATGTTACGCAAACGATTAAACAATTACAAAAGCAAGGATTCTGGGTCCTTGGCGCTCATATGGAAGGTGATCGCACCTTGTATGAAGCGGATTTAACCATACCTACGGTCCTCGTCATTGGCAATGAAGGGAAAGGCATTAGTCGCGTTGTAAAAGAAGCTTGTGATTTTCTAGTCACCATTCCGATGTATGGCAAGTTAAATTCTTTGAATGCATCTGTAGCAGCGGCTATCCTTATGTATGAAGCTGTTCGTCAACGGACTATAAAGGCGAAATAGAGGTGCTGTATGCTAAAGGATATATTAATCGTCGATGGGTATAATGTCATCTTCGCATGGCAACAATTAAAGCAGTTGGCTAATGAATCCTTGGAACATGCTCGTATGGAACTGCGTAATCAACTATTGAATTATGGCAAATTTAAAGGATATGAGGTTATACTTGTTTTTGATGGTAAATATACCAAGTCAATTGTGAGCATAGAGGAAATCACTAAAGGATTTATTGAAGTATATACTGATGATGGTGAAACAGCAGATTCCTTTATTGAAAGAGAGGTATTTTTGCGCCAAGGTAAGTATACCAATGTTTATGTTGTAACCTCTGATGGAGCCGAACAAAATCAAATATTAGGTTCTGGTGGATTGCGAATCCCTGCGAGAGAGTTGCAAAATGACATGCGCCTTGCTAAGCAAGAAGAACGCTTGCAATATACACATAAACACCATCGCGACCAGATGGTACTTAGGAGAAATGAAGTATATGACCACTTAAATCCCGATGTGGCTGAAAAATTAGAAGCTATACGGAGAGGTACAAAGTAAGCAGAACAGATAGACCTACTGTAGTAGTATGAAGTACATTCTATTTCATAAATATTGCAGAACATATATAATTCAAGTATAATAACATATATTGGTATTTCTACAATATGTGATTGTATGGAGGACCTATGAACAATTTTCATATGCAAAAGTCCGATTACAATTTCAAAGAAATGACTGATGAGCAAGTTGTGGTCATAGCTCAACAAGAGCATAATGAGTTTGCAATCGACTATATAGTCAATAAATATAAAAACTTTGTGCGCGCTAAGGCGCGTACGTATTTTCTCGTAGGTGCCGATCGAGATGATATCATTCAAGAAGGTATGATTGGTTTGTATAAAGCCACTCGTGATTTTAGACATGATAAGTTAGCCTCGTTTCGGGCCTTTGCGGAACTATGTATTACACGGCAAATTATTACGGCCATAAAATCTGCGACGCGTCAAAAGCACGCACCACTTAATTCTTATATTTCTTTAAATAAGCCTGTGTACACAGAAGAGTCTGAGCGGACCCTGTTAGAAATGCTTTCATCAGCACGAAATACAAACCCAGAGGACTTAATCATTAGCCAAGAGGAGCTAGATGATATAGAAAAAAACATAGGACATATTTTAAGTGAGTTAGAGTGGCAAGTGTTAGAAGGCTATTTAGATGGTAAATCATATCAAGAGATGGCTAAAGGTACTAATCGAAGCATCAAGTCGATTGATAATGCTTTACAAAGGGTTAAACGTAAATTAGAGAAGTTTTTGGAACATCGTGTATTAGATGCTCCTACACAGGAAGGATGACTATTGTGACAAATTTTTTGATGGTTTTAGAAATCATTGTGTCCATTTTATTGATTGTTGTTGTAATTGCTCAAACTAGTAAGAGTTCTGGTATGGGCGGTGCCGTTTCTGGTGCAGCAGATTCTACATTCGGTGGTAAAGAACGTGGTTTAGATGGGTTCTTATCTCGTTGTACAGTCATTTTAGGTGTTATCTTTGCTGTGTTGAGCTTAGTGCTAGGGGCAATGATTAACCAATTCTAATTTGAAAGCCTGCCTAGCAGGCTTTTCTTTTTTTCAGCAAAAATAAATATAAAGGAGGTGTTTATATGAAAGAAAAAGTGTTAGCGTTTTATAAATCTATTTATCCCCATACATATCATATAGATGATGCTGCTATGGATTGTCATATTAAAGGCGGACGTGAATTGGATGCCTTTATGGATGCCGCAAAGGAACTTTTAAAGGAAGGGCACTTAAGTTTTATTCGACGCGATGTGTATGCTTATAATAATGATACTGAGTTTATTGAGGGTATCTACAAAGGCTATAGAAAGTCATTTGGATTTGTCATCACCGTGCCTGATGAAGAAGATGTGTATATAGCAGAACAAAATAAGGGTACTGCTATGCACAATGATAAGGTTCGTGTACGTATTATCACATCCCGAGATTCACGCCATAAACGAGAAGGCGTTATAACTGAAGTGTTAGAACGTGCTAATGAAACTGTTGTAGGCACCTATGACAGACAGCAATCCTTTGGATTTGTTATCCCTGATGATGAACGGTTGGGAACCGATATTTATGTCGATTTACATAATACCCTAGATGCTCGTAGTGGTGCTAAGGTTCTCGTAAAAATCATCAAATGGCCAGAAGACGATAAGAAACCAGAAGGTGTCATTACAGAAGTATTGGGCTATAAAGGTGACGTAGGCCTTGATATTAACTGTATTATGGCTAATTATGACTTGCCATTTTCCTTCCCAGAAGATGTTGTGAAAGCGAGTCAACATATCAACACGACCATTACAGATGATCCTAAACGTTGGGATTTACGCGACGTGCCAATGGTTACCATCGATGGAGAAGATGCAAAGGACCTAGATGATGCAGTCAGTGGTCGTAAACTCGATAATGGTAATTATGAACTAGGTGTACATATTGCTGACGTAAGCCACTATGTAGTGTCGCAAAAGGCTATTGATAGAGAGGCCTATAAACGCGGTACATCTGTCTATTTGGTAGACCGAGTTATCCCCATGTTACCAGAGATACTATCCAATGGTATCTGTAGCTTAAATGCTGGTGAAGATCGGTATGCCATGACCTGTATGATGGAAATTGATACACATGGTAAGGTAGTGAACTATCGGATTCAACCATCTATTATCCATGTCAATCGCCGTTGCAGTTATAAAGAGATTTATAAAGCATTAACCGAAGATATTATTCCTGATGACTTGGCACCTCTTATGCCGATGATTCACAATTTATCCGACATCGCAAAAACTTTAAATGATATGCGTCGTCGGCGGGGTGCACTGGATTTTGATTTCCCTGAATTTAAGGTGCTGTTAGATTCAGAAGGCACACCATTGCGCATCGTACGTCGCGACCGGACATTAGCGGAACGGCTCATTGAAGAATGTATGCTTATAGCTAATGAAACGGTAGCTACTCATCTAAAGACTACAAACCGTACTAGCGTATATCGTATCCATGAAACACCTAGCGAAGAAAAGATGAGTATGTATCAAAAGGTACTCAATTACTTAGGGCAAGATATTCGCTTACATCTTGATGAATTGGAACCACGCGTGTTCCAGCATATTTTAGATGCTGTTAAGGGAACCGATGTTGAACAAGTGGCTCAAATTATGACATTGCGTTCTATGCAACAGGCTAAATATAGCATCGAAAATGTTGGTCATTTTGGGTTGGCATCGAAATGCTATACGCATTTTACATCGCCTATTAGACGGTATCCAGATCTCATGGTACATCGCTTATTAAAAGCTGATCTGGGATGGCCTGATGGATATGCAAATCGCGATACTAAAACAGAATTTTTAGAACGTGCCGCTGTGCATTCTTCAGAACGTGAACAAGTGGCTGTAGCTGCTGAGCGTGACACAGTCGATTTAAAGAAAACCCAATATATGGTTCCATTTATTGGCGAAGTATTTGAAGGCAAAATTTCCAGCATCACATCCTTTGGTATGTTTGTTGAGTTAGATAATGGTATCGATGGTCTTGTTCATATGAATATGATGACCGATGATTACTATTTTTATGATGAAGAACATTTCCTATTAGTTGGTAAGCGTACAGGTCAAATCTATCATTTAGGCGATACGGTAACAGTGACATTAGTGAAAGCTGATGTAGAAAAACGTCAAATCGATTTCGTACTCGGCGAAGTGGATAATCTTATGAGAATTCAAGAAATGATGAAGAATTTCGAAGGTTATGTAGGCTCTAGAGAAAAGAAACCGTTTGGCCGTTCTGGTATCTCTAAACAATCAAAACGAAAAGGTAAGGGACATAGTAAGTCTTCTAAACGGAGAGAACGGTATGTTGGCACGTCTAGTGCTCCAAAGAATAAAAAGGGACGTAAAGACCATATAGGGTCTAAGAAGAAAGTAAAAAAACGTAAACGATAATGAAATATTAATACCTATTGTGAGGTGACTATGGCAAAAAAAGATGCACAATCATTAATTGCAGATAACCGCAAGGCGCGTCATGATTTTAATATTCATGAAACCTATGAAGCGGGCATCGCATTGACGGGAACAGAGATTAAATCAATTCGCCAAGGTAAATTAAATCTTAAGGATAGCTTTATCCGTATAGATAAGGGAGAAATGCTTCTATATGGTGTTCATATTAGTCCTTATGAACAAGGTAATCGCTTTAATCATGAGCCTGAGCGAACACGCAAACTATTGATGCATAAATCGGAAATAAAAAAATTATTCCAACAAGTGAAAGAAAAGGGATTCTCCTTGATTCCGTTAAACTTTCATTTTAGTCGTGGCTATGTGAAGGTAACGGTTGGTCTTGTAACAGGCAAAAAATTGTACGATAAACGCCAAGATATGGCAGAACGCGATGCAAAACGAGATATTGCTAAGCGTTTAAAAGAACAACAAAAATACTGATATATAATAGGAGGATGTTTAGTGGAAGTTAATCAATACTTTTATAGTTTGGCAAAAATATCAGCTCAAAAAGCAGCTGAAAACGGAGTGCATGTAGATCCTAAATTTATATATACTCAATGGTACATTGAAACAGGTGGGTTTACATCTCAACTACAAGCAACACATCATAATCTAGGTGGTGTTACAGCATCAGATGGTAGCTGGAGACATTTTACAGATTTTATTGATTTTGCAAACTATTTTGGCAATTATTTGACATACTATAGAGAAGATGGCATGACAAATGCTACATCTTTGTATTCGTATATCAATGCCTTGTATAATGGCGGATACTTTACAGCAGATTTTAATTCCTATTATGGCTCTGTATTACAAGTATTTAATACAATTAATTTCTAAATATGTTAAGGGACTGTGTTACAGTCCCTTTTTTTCATGCGTATTGTTAACTTAATACAAAGTATAAGTTGATAAAAATCACATATTTTCTTATAATGTAAACAAAGTGTGATTTATTTAGTTGACAATGTAAGTACATGAAGAGGTGAATACTATGAGTCAAATTCGTCAAATCACAGAAATCGGTATTCTAACAGCTATGATTACAATCTTGGGAGCCATTAAGATTCCAAATCTCGTACCAGGCATTGAGTTCCAGCTATCGGCACCACTTGCTGTTGCTATTTGTGCAGCCTTTGGGTTTAAAAAGTACATCATTAGCGGTTGTTTATCTAGCCTTATCGGTTTAGCATTGGGGACACAAAATTTTCTAAGTGTTGCTATTGCTATGCAGTTTAGATTGGTTGTTGGTTTCTTATTATGGATTTGCAAAAATCATATGCTTGGTGTTATCCTAAGTGGTCCTATTGCGTCTACTGTGGCTCGATTAACACTATCTGTCTATGTAGGTAAAGGTGCTCTTGCTATGGTTATGCTCGCTGTACCTGGTATGATTTTTACTGCTATTATGGCACCTATCATGACGGCCGTATTTAAAAAGGTTGTATCAATGGCTACCCATAGTACACCACGAAAGGTCGTGCGGTAATGGGCTTGTACAGTATTCGTATGCGCGGTGCAGAAGGAGGACCTCATGAAGAAGGTGGCCGCCATATATCTGGAGCTGAGCGCATCGTCGATGAAAGTGATCTAGAATCGGTAGCATCCTCGTTAATTCATCGTGCATTGCATCACAGTAAAGGAAAATCAGATTTTATAAATATTCGTATAGACTCAGTTCGAGATGAAGATATTACGTATGTTGATTGTATTGGTATAGATGAACATAAGACTGAGTCTGTTAAAGAATCTCATGAATTAGCAAAAAAATTATTACAGTCTGTTGTAAGTCATAAAGCCATAGAACATGCTTTCACAGAACTAGTACAACTACCAGGCAATATGCGTGGCGCTATTTTGATGGATGCTAAAACAGGTGTGCGATTGGATCAAGATACGATGCGCGGTATTCGTGTAAGTCATATGGATGCGTGTGGTAACGAAACACGACCTATGAATGTGCACATGCGTGAAGCACTAGTACTAGCTACAAAGGTACAGTCCTGCCCTGGTATTGTAGGAGAACTTTGTTGGTCCGACGATCCAGATTATACAGTGGGGTATGTGGCGTGTAATGGCATATATCATCGCATTCCGAATATGAAAGAAATGGGAAATCCTATCGGGGGCCGCGTATTTTTTGTAGATACCAATAGGCCTATTCGTGAAATTGTCGATTATTTAGAGAATACAACAGTATTGGTACGGTGGTAACGTGGATTATTATCAAGACTTTCAGAAGCAACTAGAGGCTAAAGAACAAGAACAAAATAAGAGAGTGATTAAGACCTATAATCCTGTAGATGCGGTTCGTGTACAACGCGATGACCGTGAGTATATTATGATGGCATCTAATAATTATCTAGGTCTCACTCACGATTCTCGAGTACAACAAGCAGCAATTCAAGCAATTCAACAATATGGAACTGGATCTGGTGGTGCTAGACTCACATCTGGTTCATTTCCGTTGTTTAAGGAATTGGAAATGGCCATAGCCAATTTTAAAGAAACGGACCAATCTCTTGTATTTAACACAGGTTATATGGCTAATGTTGGTACGATTACTGCCTTGATGAATAAACATAGTGTTATCATTAGCGATGAACTGAACCATGCTAGTATTATCGATGGGTGTCGCATTAGTGGAGCTCATATTGAGCGGTATAAACATAAAGATGTAGAACATGCAGAATATATTCTTAAGAATTACAAATCGGCGTATAAAATGATCATTACAGATGGTGTATTTAGTATGGATGGTGATATTGCACCATTGGATAGACTGTATGAGTTAAGTAAAGAATATAATGCTCTTCTTATGGTAGATGATGCGCATGCAACTGGTGTCATCGGCAATGGACGCGGTACGGCTCATCATTTTGGTCTTACCGATGTAGATGTACAGCTTGGTACCTTGAGCAAGGCCTTAGGTTCTGTTGGTGGCTATGTGGCAGGTCGTAGTGAATTAATAGAATACCTGATTAACTATAGTCGTAGCTTTATATTTTCTACAGCTTTGTCCCCAGCGGATATCGGTGCAGCTTTAGAGGCCTTACGAATTGTACATGATGAACCATCTGTGGTCGATACATTGCGTGACAACACTGTGTATATGGCTCATAAATTACAGGCTATGGGCATTGATTGTGATGACGAAACACCAATCTTCCCGATTGTGGTAGGCGAGAATGATCGAGCCTTAACATTGGCCCGTGAGTTGGAGGAACGAGGCATTATTATTACAGCGATTCGACCTCCTACGGTTCCTGTTGGTGAAAGTCGGCTACGCATGACGGTTACAGCTGCTCATAGTAAGGAACAACTTGATTATGTAGCACAAACGCTACATGAATTACTTATTGACATGAATATACATTAGGGGTATGATAGATAAACCAACAAACCCATGGGGATGTAAAGGTTTCGACAGGGGCGAGTGTGGTATAGATAGCGAGTCGGCGTTCCATTGGGCCGTTAAACGGTGGGAAAACATTTAAACGCAGAAGAAAATTTTGCATTAGCTGCATAAGCTACGTCCCTCATACTTGTGCCTACCAAGTGTGAATGGACGTCAAACCGTAGGCTGGCTTAATTTAGTCGTTCATATGAATTAGGCGAGACAACATGAACTGGAGTGCTGTAGTTTGTCTGTGAACGATAGGTACTTGAGACTTAAATCATAGACTGTGCTCGGAGAAGTCTATATGGCAACGCTTTTGGACAGGAGTTCGACTCTCCTCATCTCCACCATGAGATGATTCATACCGAAGATTTAGTATCTTATGATGATACAAAATCTTCGGTATTTTTTGTTTTGTACACAAATTTTAATGAAAGTCAACGATATATAGAGTGAAATTGTACACAATTAAACATATAAAAATATAGATAATATCTAGCTTTATTAATGGTTTATAGGATATAGAAATCTTGACTATCTAATCGGAATAAAGTACAATATATTGAGATATTTATGAATTTGGATCTTATAAATTTGGTGTTATGAAAAGGAGTACATGTAATGAAGTCTCGATATTCACGCATGTTAGCAGTATTAGCAGTATCTGCTTTACTGGTGGCAGGCTGTGGTAGCCAACAACAGCAATCAGCTGATGTGGCGGTAAACTCGTATAAAATTGTATCGCAAAACGCACAAGTTGATCAAACCTATACGGGTACGGTTAAGGCAGAAAATTCTGTGGCTGTACATGCTCGTGTTACTGGTTATGTGGTGGAAAAATTTGTTAAAGGCGGGGACCAAGTAGTAGCAGGTCAACCTTTATATCGAATCGATTCTCGCCAATATGAATCCAATGTAGCAACAGCGGAAGCTAATGTGGCAAGAGCAAATGCAGATTATAAAAATGCAGAAACTGATTTAGATCGTTATGAAACATTGGCAAGTCAAGATGCGATTGCACGCCAACTCGTAGATACACAACGTTCTGCCACGGAACAAGCTAAAGCAGCTGTAGAAGCACAACAAGCTGCATTGAAGATTGCTCAAGATAACTTAGGTGATACTATCATTTATGCACCATATTCAGGTACATTGAGCATGGATGCTGTCGATATAGGTACATTTGTTAATGCAGGATCCACAACATTGGTAACCATCGATTCTGTAGATCCTATTTTCGTTGAATTTAGTATGACTGAACAAGAGTATCTTGAATTTATGGCTACTCGTTCTGGTGATGAAAACAGCGGTCTTAATTTGAAATTACGCTTAGCTGATGGCAAGGAATATAATCAAGTAGGTTCTGTTGTTCAAGCGGCAAGAACATTAGATCCTTCCACAGGTAAGTTGATTTTGAAAGCTTCCTTCCCTAACCCTGACCATTTATTGTTACCTAATATGTTTGCTACCGTTATTTCTCCTGGTGAAAAATTAACGGATGCCATTTTGGTACCTACAAAAGCTATTTTACAAATTATGGATAAAAACTTTGTATATGTCATCGGTCAAGATGGAACAGTATCTCAAAAGGCTGTTGAACTTGGTGGCACTACAGGGGCTTTCACAATCGTTAAATCTGGTCTTGTAAATGGTGATGAAATCGTTGTAGATGGTTTAACTAAGGTTAAAAATGGTGCAAAGGTACAAGCCACTGAATTGTCTAAAACACAAATTGAAACAGCTAAACAATAGGAGGTAAGACGTGTCGAAATTCTTTATTAATCGACCTATCTTTGCCATTGTTATTGCCATCATGATTACATTAATCGGTTTGCTTTCAATGGTTAATCTTCCGGTAGCTCGATATCCACAAATTTCACCACCAAGTGTACGTGTTAGTACCATGTATACAGGTGCTACGCCTCAAGTACTGAATGATACTGTAGCCAGTGTAATTGAGTCTCAAATTGTAGGCGTTCAAGATTTAGACTATATGACATCTGATAGTGCTAGTACTGGTACATATTCTTTGTCATTACAGTTTAATCAAGGTAGTGATCCCGATATGGATACGGTTAATACCCAAAACCGTGTGCAAGCGGCGCTAGCTCAACTGCCTTCAGAGGTCCAACAAGTTGGTGTAACAACGACAAAATCCTCTGGCGATATGGCGTATATTTTCTCCTTGAATTCTCCAAATGGTACCTTTGATAGTACATTCCTTAAAAACTATGGTACAAACTATTTGATGGATGCCATTAAGGGCGTAAAAGGTGTTGGTTCCGTTCAAGAATTCGGTTCTGACTATGCAATGCGCATTTGGTTAGATCCTAGCAAGATGCAAAAATTAGGCATTACCATGTCTGATGTAACATCTGCTATTAAAAGCCAAAACGTACAAGCTGCGGCTGGTACAGTTGGTAAAAATCCTACCAATGGAGAACAAGCATTCCAGTATCCAATTAAAATTGATGGCCGTCTAGTGACAGAGCAACAATTTGGTAATATTGTTATCAAGAACTCTAATGGTACTGTATTACATTTAAAAGATATAGCTCGTATTGATGTGGGCGCAAAAGGGTACGATTTTGTCGCTAAGTCTTCATATCGCGATCCAAATGCTCCATCTGGTGAGATTTTATTTGTTGAACATCGTCCGTCTGCTGGTTTTGCCATTTCTTTACAAAATGATGCAAATGCTTTAGAGACGATTTCAAATGTTCAAAAAATATTGCAAGAACAGTCTAAGTCTTTCCCACAAGATTTGGAATATCACGAAGTCGTAGATAATACGAAATTCGTACGTGCCTCTATTAATGAAGTAGAGCATACATTCTTTGAAGCTTTATTGCTCGTACTCATCGTAGTGTATGTATTCTTGCAATCTTGGCGTTCTACATTGATTCCGATGATTGCAGTACCTGTATCATTACTAGGAACATTTGGCGCGTTTGTATTATTAGATTTCTCCATCAATACATTAACACTGTTTGCCATGGTATTGGCTATCGGCCTTGTCGTCGATGATGCTATCGTAGTGGTAGAGGCTGTTGAATATGAGTTAAAATATAATGGTTTATCTCCAAAAGAAGCTGCCATTGCGGCCATGAAAAATGTACAAGGCCCAGTTATCGGTATTGCCTTCGTATTGGCTGCCGTATTCGTACCTGTTGCGTTTATGGGTGGCATGACGGGTATATTGTATAAACAATTCGCCTTAACGATTGCTGTATCTGTAGCAATTTCTGCTGTTATTGCATTGGTATTAACACCTGCGCTCTGTGCGATAATGTTAAAACCTCATGTGCAAAAAGACCGTGAAGACTTTGTTCATCGTCAACTCAATAAATTTAATCGTGGTCTTGAACGTTTTAGCGATTGGTATGGCAAGGTGTTAGCTCGATTAAGTCATCGTTTGAGCTTAACCGTTATTACATTGCTCGTCTTTGCTGCTGGTACAGGTATCGTATTCCATTTCTTACCTACAAGTTTCGTACCTGCAGAAGACAGTGGATATTTCCTTATTGCTGTAAATGAACCACCAGGAGCAACGTCTGCTCGTACCGTGGAAACTCTTGATAAAATCAAAGATTTCTTAGAACAAACACCGAGCATTAAAGATAATGTAGAACAAGTATTTACTGTTTCTGGGTTTGACCTTTTAGGGGGCTCTCAAAAATCTAGTGCTGGTGTTTCCTTTGCGGTATTAAAAGATTGGGATCAACGTAAATCATCTAATCAATCTGTTAATGCTATGGTGGGTGCAGTATTTGGCTTTGGTGCGAAGAATGTACCTGAAGCCAGTGTAGTAGCTTTGAATCCTCCATCCATTCCAGGCCTTGGTAACACTGGTGGCTTTACAATGTATATCATTAATAAAGCTGGTGATAGTGCTGAGGTAATGGCGGAACGGGCTCAGGCATTTATGGCAGAAGCTAGAACTAATCCGGCTATTAAAACAGTGTATACCACATTTGATACATCAACCCCATCCTTACAATTTGAAATCAATCGTGATAAGGCTGCTCAAGATGGTGTTCAACTCACTGATATCTTCACTGCATTGCAAGGTTTCTATGGTAGTATTCAAGTTAATGATTATACATCGTATGGTAAGAACTATAAGGTTGTTGTTCAAGCAGAAGATCAATTCCGTCAAAATGCTGACAACTTGAATATGCTTGCTGTTCGTAATAGTAAGGGTCAAATGGTTTCTATTGCTAACTACATTACTAAAGATAAGACGTCAACCCCTTCATCCATCACGCGTTTCGATAATGCTATGGCCGTTAAAATTGGCGGCTCTGCGGCTCAAGGATATGCTTCTGGTGATGCAATTCAAGCATTGAAGGATGCAGCTGCTAAAACATTGCCAGCTGGTTATACCTATGATTGGGGCGATCAATCCCGCGAAGAATTGAAGGCTGGATCACAAACCATGTTGATTCTAGGTCTTGGCTTGACATTTGTATTCTTAATTCTTGCTGCCTTGTATGAATCCTGGAAGGTTCCATTTGCCGTACTATTCTCTGTACCATCTGGTATGATTGGTGCTGCATTAGTACCATTCTTATTGAACTTTACCGGTCGATTCCAATTAGCAAATGATATTTACATGCAAATTGGTTTGTTAACATTGGTAGGCTTGGCTGCGAAGAATGCCATTCTGATTATCGAATATGCGAAAATTCGTGTAGATGAACGCGGTATGGATATCGTCGATGCGGCTATCGAAGCGGCTAAGATTCGTTTGCGTCCAATCTTGATGACATCCTTTGCATTCATCTTTGGTGTATTGCCATTGGCAATTTCTACTGGTGCCGGTTCTGGTGCTCGTACTTCTATGGGTATCACGGTAGTAGCAGGTATGACAACCGCTACATTCTTTGGTATCTTTATCATTCCAATGCTTTTCATCATTATTGAAAAGATTGGTCCTGGATTCTTTACGAAACGTAAAAAGAATCACTAAATCCAAATTTCATAACACAAATAAAACACGCTTATAACATAGCTTATAGGCGTGTTTTTTTGACTGTTTTATGGTATAATATGCTAGTTAAAACGATTTAATTATCGCATGGGCGATATTGTGAAATATTTATATAAAAGAGGTATAAACATGAGTGAAGTAAAAACATTTGTAGCTGGTCATAAAAGCCCTGATACTGATTCTATTTGTTCTGCAATTTCTTATGCTAATTTGTTAACACAAATGGGTACCCCTGCAACGCCTGTATGTGCTGGTGATGCGAATAAGGAAACTAAATACGCATTGGAACATTTCGGTTTCGAACACCCACAAATCGTTACAAACTGGGAAGAGTTCGCTCCTAATGGTGGCGATTTATACTTAACTGACCACAATGAATCCAAGCAAATCATCGACGGTTATAAATCTATGAATATGTGTGGTGTTATCGACCATCACCGTATTGGTGATTTTGAAACTGATGGCCCTGTATTTATTCGCATGGAACCAGTAGGTTGTACAAATACAATTTTGACTAAACTTTATATTGAAAATAATCAAGAAATCCCTAAGAATATTGCTGGTTTAATGTTGTCTGCTATTATTTCTGATACTGTATTGTTCCGCTCTCCAACATGTACAGAAACAGACAAAGAAATGGCTCATAAACTAGCTGCCATCGCTGGTGTAGATATTGAATCCTATGGTTTAGAAATGTTGAAAGCTGGCGCAGATATTTCTGATTTAACAAACGATGAAATTGTTCGTACTGATATGAAGGAATTCTCCGAAGCAGGTCAAACGATTTCTATCGGTCAAATTTCCGTTATGGATACAACTGATGTATTGTCAAAACAAGCTGAATTAGTAGCAGCTCTAGAAGCTCTTCGTACAGCTAATGGCTATGCGGCATCCTATATTATGGTTACCAATATTCTTGATGAAAGCACAACATTGATCTATAGCGGTGATGTAGAATCCGTTGTAGTTAACGCATTTGGTAAAGATGTAAAAGATAATGCTGTATTCTTACCAAATACAATGTCCCGTAAGAAACAAATTGTACCTCCAATTTTAGGAGCTATGAAATAATAAAGGATATAGACATATCATGGTAATAAAAACGTTGCTCTTGCAACGTTTTTATTATATGTGATGGTCATTTATAATTACTCATTTTATGTTATAGATAAGGAGATACCATGCAATCATTGTTAGATGGCTTGAATCGGGAGCAACAACAAGCTGTACAACATACCGAAGGCCCACTATTGATTTTAGCAGGTGCAGGATCAGGGAAAACAAAGGTATTAACTGTACGTATAGCATATTTACTAGCTCAAGGTGTAAATCCTTATGAAATCTTAGCCATCACATTTACCAATAAGGCGGCTAAGGAAATGAAGAGCCGTGTAGAAGGCCTTGTAGGCGATGTAGCTAACCAAATTTGGCTAAGTACATTCCACAGCTTTTGTGCTAAATTTTTACGCTTTGAATTAGATAATTTTTTAGGTTATAACAGTAATTTTACAATTTATGATACATCCGACTCTCAAGTTGTTATAAAAGCAGCATTGAAGGCCCTTAATCTGGACGATAAATATTATCCTGTAGGTGCCATGATCAGTGCTATTTCTGATGCGAAAAATAAATTGATGTTCGCTTCAGATTATAGAAAACAAGCACGTGACTTTTACCAACAAAAGGTAGCTGATGTATATGAATACTACGAACGAGAGTTGCGTAAAAACAATGCATTAGATTTCGATGATTTATTGCTCATAGCTGTTAAATTATTACAATCTAACGCTGCTGTGTTAGAAAAATACAGCAAACGTTTTAAGTATGTTATGATTGACGAATATCAAGATACAAACCACGCTCAATACTTATTGGCTTATTTATTATCATCGCATTGGAAGAATATTGCCGTCGTAGGTGATGCAGACCAAAGTATTTACGCATGGCGTGGTGCAGATATTCAAAATATCCTCGATTTTGAAAAGGATTATCCAAATTGTACATCCATTAAATTAGAGCAGAATTACCGTTCTACAAAAGTCATATTGGATGCAGCTAATGCAGTTATCGACAATAATGAAGGACGTCCAGAAAAGAATCTTTGGACCGATAAGGTAGAAGGGGCTAAAATTCAACACTTTACGGCTCAATCGGAACATGAAGAGGCCGCTTTCATAGGCGATACAATCGTAAAAAAACACGATATTCATGGTGTACCGTATGGTGATATGGCTATCTTATATCGTACCAATGCACAATCCCGTGTGTTAGAAGAAGCGTTGATTAAACGTGCCTTACCGTACACTATGGTAGGTGGCACTAAGTTCTATGATAGAAAAGAAATTAAAGATGTGCTCGCCTATTTGCGCGTATTATATAATCCATTTGATGATTTAAGTTTGTTGCGTATTATCAATGTACCAAAGCGTAGTATAGGTGCTACTACTGTTTCTAAGTTACAAGATTATGCTCGTGAAAATGGTACATCCTTATTTATGACCTTAACTCAATTGCACTTGGTCGATACCATTAAAGGAAAAACGAAAGAGAAACTTGAAGAATTTGGCATTTTAATTTTTACACTTGTTGCAGAAATGGATGATAAATCCGTCCTTGATATTTTAGAGGCTATTCTTGATCGAACTGGCTACTTGGCTCAACTCGAGGAAAGTACAGATCCACAAGATCAAGCGCGGGCCGAAAATATTGGTGAATTATTATCTGTGGCAAAGGATTTCCAAGATACGAATCCAACAGGTACTGTTGAGGATTTCTTAGAACAAGTGGCTTTAGTAAACGATGTCGATTCCTTTGAACAAGAAGAATCTAAGGTTACCTTGATGACATTACATGCTGCTAAAGGTCTTGAATTCCCTATCGTATTCCTCGGTGGCTTAGAAGAGGGCTTATTCCCACATAGCCGTACCTTGATGAATCCAGAGGAAATCGAAGAAGAACGACGCCTCGCATACGTTGGGATTACGCGTGCTGAAAAGGAATTATACATTTCTAATGCTACAACCCGTACCGTATTCGGTCGTACTAGCAGTTATTTACCGTCTCGTTTCATCGATGAAATTCCAGCGGAACTCGTCGATAGTTTACGTGCAAAACGAAGAATTCCTGATGATATTAAATCAACAGTGCCAAGACATATGTCGGTCGCTAGTCGCCCTGTAACAAAACCGATTATTCGCAATGAAGTTATCGCTGATTGGAAGGTTGGGGATACTGCGATTCACAGCAAATGGGGGAATGGTAAGGTCGTCAATGTTTCCGGTGAAGGGGCTGGCATGAAGTTGACCATTGAATTCCCTACACAAGGTGTTCGTGTAGTTATGGCTAAGTTTGCACCGGTAAAAAAAGGTTAGAACAATCACTGTATGATATAGAGGATAATTATGAATCCTAAAGATAGAATAGAACAATTACAAAAAGAATTGACTCATGCTCAGTATCTATATTATGTAAAAGATAATCCGACGATGAGCGATTTTGAATATGATCAAAAATATCGTGAGCTCGTGGATTTAGAAACGGCACATCCTGAATATATTGTGCCATCGTCTCCGACACAGCGGGTTGGCATCAAAGCGGATGGTCCCTTTGAAAAAGTAGTTCATGGTAGACCTATGCTCAGCTTATCCAATGTGTTTAGTGCAGATGAAGTGCGTGCTTTTGACCAACGGGTAACGAAGGAATTGGGACATCAAACAAAGGCTTATGTGGTGGAGTTGAAAATTGACGGCTTAGCTGTTAATTTGCACTATGAAAATGGTATCTTTGTCCGTGCTGTCACGCGTGGTGATGGTAAGGTGGGGGAAGATGTAACAGCTAATGTGCGTACCATCAAATCTATTCCTTTATATTTAGAAAATGCGCCTGAGTTTATTGAAATTCGCGGTGAAGCGTACATGCCACATAGCGAATTTAAACGTATCAATGAGGAACGCGATGAAGAAGGGCTACCGACCTTTGTCAATCCTCGCAATGCAGCGGCAGGTTCCTTGCGACAACAGGACCCTGCTATTACGGCAAGTCGAAATCTTGCATTCTTTGCTTATGCTATCGGTTCTGAAAGTGGTGCTAATATTCATACGCAAGAGGAATTGTTACATACATTGGAGAATTTCCATTTCTCTGTAAATCCTCATTATCGCGTTTGTAATACCGTAGATGAAGTTATTGAGGCTATTAATTATTGGGGCGAAAAACGTCATGAACTGCCATACGATACAGATGGTATGGTTATAAAGGTCAATGATTTTAATGATCAAGAGATGTTAGGCTCGACCGCAAAGGACCCTAAGTGGGCTACAGCTTATAAATATCCTCCAGAAGAGGTGGAAACAGTTGTCAAAGATATTACCATCAATGTAGGACGTACTGGTGTATTGACGCCAACTGGAGAATTAGAACCTGTGTTTGTATCCGGCACTAATGTGAGTCGTGTTACATTACATAATCAAGATTTCATCACTGAAAAAGATATTCGTATTGGTGACCATGTACTTATTCACAAGGCGGCTGAAATCATTCCAGAAGTCATTCGTGTATTGCCTGAAAAACGTACGGGCAGTGAGGTTCCTTTCACAATTCCTAATCGTTGTCCTGTTTGTGAAAGTCCAGCAGTACGCCGCGAAGGTGAAGCGGCCATTCGCTGTACCAATAAACATTGTCCTGCTATTGAAAAGGAACAAATCATTCACTTTGCATCTCGCGATGCGATGAATATCGATGGGCTTGGCCCAAGTATTGTGGAAAATTTAATCAATGAGAAATTGATTACCAATGTAGTTGATTTATATCATTTGACTACGGAATCCATCATGGGTATGGACCGTATGGGTAAAAAATCGGCAGATAATCTTGTGAAAGCTATTGCAGATTCTAAATCTCGTGGATTAGACCGCGTACTATTTGGTCTTGGCATTCGCCTTATCGGTTCTAAAGCGGCCGGTACAATTGCTAATGTTGTGAAGTCTATGGATAGATTTTTAACGATTAGTAAAGACGAATTAGTAGCGGTAGAAGAAATCGGTCCTACCATGGCAGATAGCATTATCGAATATCGTGAAGACCCTCAACATATTGAAATCATCAATGGCTTAATCGAAGCAGGCCTAAAAATGGACGTAGATGTGCAAGAAGCCGCTGGCAATGAAATGGAAGGGGAAACCGTTGTTCTTACTGGTAAATTGGAGGTTATGGGGCGCAGTGAAGCTGGTAAACTATTAGAAAAACACGGCGCTAAGGTGACCGGATCCGTATCTAAAAAAACAACACTCGTTATTGCTGGTGAGGATAGTGGCAGTAAATTGACGAAAGCAAATGAACTCGGTATTCGCGTCATTAATGAAGAAGAATTTACTGAATTATTACGTGATTTAGGTGAATTATAATCCTTTATTTTGAAAATAAAACCTATTTGCTTTATAATAATAAGATATGAAAGGATGTGGACCGATGAAAATCAGCCAAGAGGAAATTAAGAAAATCGCTTTACTGTCCCGATTAGAAGTAAAAGAAGATAAAATGGCTAGCGTTGAGAAGGAATTATCCGATATCTTAACGTATGTAGCAGAATTAAATGAATTAGAATTAGATGATGTAGAAGTAATGGCTCATGCTGTTCCTTTGCATAATGTGTTTAGAGAAGATGAAACTAAACCTTCTTTAGATCACGACTTAGCATTGTCTAATGCACCTGAAGAAGAAGATGGGTACTTTAAAGTACCACGCGTTGTACAAGAATAGGAGGTTTCACTGTGGCAACAATTCATGAATTACACACTAAATTAGTGAACAAAGAAATCAGTGCTGTGGAATTAACAAATGCAGTGATTAGTCACAAAGCAAAAGTGGAACCAGAGGTACATGCGTATTTATCTGATTCCCACGAACTAGCATTAGCATCTGCAAAAGCTGTTGATGAAGCTATTGCAAAGGGTGAAGCTATTTCCCCATTAGCAGGCATTCCTGGCGCTATTAAGGATAATATTTGTATCAAAGATCAACCTGCGACATGTGCATCTAAAATGTTGGAACATTTCATTCCTCCATATAATGCATCCGTTATTGAACGATTACAAGCCAATCACTTGGTTAGCTTAGGTAAACTCAACATGGATGAATTCGCTATGGGTGGTTCCACAGAAAATTCCGCATTAGCTAAAACAGCTAACCCATGGAATTTGGACTGCGTACCAGGCGGTTCTTCCGGTGGTAGTGCGGCTGCAGTATCCAGTGGTTCTGCTATCTGGGCACTGGGCTCCGATACAGGTGGTTCTATCCGCCAACCAGCATCCTTCTGTGGTGTGGTAGGTATGAAACCAACCTATGGTAATGTATCTCGTTATGGTTTGATTGCCTTTGCATCCTCCTTGGATCAAATTGGACCTGTTACACGCGATGTAACTGATGCTGCATTGGTATTAAATGCCATTGCTGGCCATGACCCTAAAGATTCCACATCCATTCCAGACGAACGTGTAGATTATACAAAAGCGCTTGTAAACGATGTTAAGAATTTAAAAATTGGTGTACCAAAAGAATTCTTTGGTGACGGTCTTAATGCAGAAGTACGCAAGGCTATCGATGAAGCTATCGAAACGTATAAAAAATTAGGTGCTGAAATCGTTGAGGTTTCTTTACCTAGCACAAAATATGCGTTGTCTGCGTACTATATTATCGCATTGGCAGAAGCAAGTTCCAACTTGGCTCGTTATGATGGTGTAAGCTATGGTTTGCGCATGCCTGCAGATAATTTGGTAGAAATGTCTACTAAAACTCGAACAGAAGGCTTTGGTCCAGAAGTACAACGTCGTATCTTGCTCGGTACCTATGTATTGAGTGCAGGTTATTACGATGCGTACTATTTGAAAGCTCTTAAAGTACGTCGCGTTATCAAAAATGAATTTGATGCAGCCTTCTCCAAGGTTGATTTGTTATTGGCTCCAACAGCCCCTAACACAGCGTATAAGTTTGGTGAAAAAATCAATGACCCATTAGCTATGTACTTAGAAGATATTTGTACAGTTCCAGCTAACTTAGCAGGTATTCCTGGTATTAGCATTCCTGCGGGCATGAGCAGTGATAACTTGCCAATCGGCTTGCAATTATTGGGTCCTGCAATGGGCGAAGAAACATTGTTACGTGCCGCTTTCACATTCGAACAAGCACGTCCAGATTGTCAATTAGTAGCACCAACTGGGGAGGTTTCTCTATGAGTAGTAAATACGAAACAGTCGTTGGTTTAGAGGTTCATACAGAGCTTAAGACTAAGTCTAAAATCTTCTGTGGTTGTACCACTGAATTCGGCGGTGACCAAAATACACATGTATGCCCAGTATGTCTCGGCTTACCTGGTGCTATGCCTGTGTTAAATAAACAAGTAGTAGAATTTGCCATCAAAGTAGGTTTAGCGTTGAATTGTGAAATTCTTAAATTCAACAAATTTGACCGTAAAAACTACTACTATCCTGATTTGCCTAAAAACTATCAAACATCTCAATACGATTTACCAATTTGCTTGAATGGTCACCTAGACATTGAAGTAAATGGTGAAACTAAACGCATCGGTATCACACGTATTCACATGGAAGAAGACGCTGGTAAATTGGTTCATAGTGGCAATACGATTTCCGACTCCAATTCTTCTAATGTTGACTATAACCGTACAGGTGTACCTCTTCTTGAAATCGTATCTGAACCAGATATTCGTTCCGGTGCGGAAGCGAGAGCATACGTTGAAAAATTGCGTTCCATTTTGCAATACTTAGAAGTATCTGACGGTCGTATGGAAGAAGGTTCCTTGCGTGGTGACTGTAACGTATCCGTACGCCTTCGTGGCTCTAAAGAGTTTGGTACACGTACAGAAACTAAAAACGTTAACTCCTTAACAGCTATTCAAAAGGTTGTTGAATACGAAGCGTTACGTCAAGCTAAGCTTATTGAAGCTGGCGGCAAAGTAGACCAAGAAACACGTACATGGGACGATGCACAAGGCATTACTCTTGGCATGCGTAAGAAGGACGAAGAAAACGATTACCGTTACTTCCCAGAACCAGATTTGGTACCAATCGTAATTACGGACGAAAAAATCGAAGAAGTACGTCGCTCTTTGCCTGAGTTACAAGATGCTAAAATTGCGCGCTTTGTGTCCGAATATGGTTTGTCTCGTGAAGATGCAACCATTCTTACAATGGCTCGCAAGACGGCTGATTATTTAGATGCAACTGTGAAAGCTGGCGCAGATCCTAAGACTGTGGCTAACTGGATGCTTGGTGATTTGTCTAAGATGATCAATGAAAGCGGCTTAACATTTGGTGAATCCAAGGTAAGCCCTGAAAACTTAGCTGGTATGATTGCTCTTATCGAAAAAGGCACTATTTCCGGTAAAATTGCGAAAAAAGTTATCGTATCTATGTGGGAATCTGGTAAGGATGCAGATACTATCGTAAAAGAAGAAGGTCTTGTTCAAATTACTGATACTGGTGCTATCGAAGAAATCGTAAAACAAGTTATCGCCAATAACCCACAACCAGTGGCCGACTTTAAGGGCGGTAATGGTAAAGCTATCGGTTTCTTGGTAGGTCAAGTTATGAAAGAATCCAAAGGCCGTGCTAACCCTGGTATGGTTAACCAATTATTACAAAAATTCTTAAATGACTAAAACAATCGTGATTTAGTTTATCGGAATATATAATTAGAATATCCTCTATGGTATACTCACTGTAGGGGATATTTTTGTTTCCATGACTATTATGGTATAATAAATTGTATAAAATTGATTAATAGTTTTGTGATAAGGAATATATCATGAATAACCAAGATACAATGAATGAAAATAAAGAACAAGAAACTAAGACACGTGTCCTAAGCGATACAGAGCGCCGCGATTTTGATGGGGTTACCATTGATGAAGCAGGGGATACTGTACATGTTGAATTTACACCTATCGAAAAAAAAGAAGAGCAAAGTGGGTATGAGCAATTTCAAGACTATGGCCCTCGTGTGAAGGTATATCATTTTGGCGGTTCTAGTTGGCTAAGCCGTATCATTATGATTATTGTATTAGCTGCAATCTTAGCAGCCATCGTATTCTTTGGTGGCATCATCTTGTCCATCGTTGGCGTGGTCATCCTAGTAGGGGCTATTATCTCCTTTATCTTAGGCTTGTTTTAATGGTATAATATATCTATTATGACAAGACGGTGGCAAGTCCATTCGATGATGCTAAAGGGGTACTATGAACGTAGTTCTATCAACATTAAACTCAAAATTTATACATTCTTCACTAGCCTTGAGATATCTCAAGGCTTATGGTGAAGCCCATGGACAGGCATACGATATAGTGGAATATACTATTAATATGCCTGTTTTGTATATTCTCAGCGATATTACAGAGCATGATATCGATGTCCTAGGTTTTGCCTGCTACATTTGGAATATTGAAATGACCTTGCATGTGGTGGACATAGTGAAAGCCGTACGGCCAGATATTAAAATTGTATTGGGCGGGCCAGAGGTTTCTTTCACAGCCGATGAACTATTAGAACGATGTCCGAATATCGATTATATTGTACAAGGTGAGGGCGAAGAAGCATTCCATGCTCTTGTAACAGCCTTACAGCTTGGTAATGATGGATTAGACCCTGTGATTCCTGGCGTGAGAGGACGTAGGGATGGTAGTATTTTAGGCTCTATAGAGGCCGTAGAGGTTCGTGATTTATCTACAATACCATTTCCGTATACAGAGGAAGATATGGATGATTTAGAGCATAAGATTATTTATTATGAATCTTCTCGTGGTTGCCCTTTTTCCTGTCAATACTGTTTATCGGGCAATAAAAATACGGTGCGATTCTTTCCTCAAGAGCGGACATTAAAAGAATTGCAATGGTTTATTGATCATGGTGTGAAGCAAGTAAAATTTGTAGACCGTACATTTAACTGTGCGCCTCATCATCATAGACCACTTATGGAGTTTATGAGAGACAGCGATACAGATATGAATTTCCACTTAGAAATGGAACCGGAGCTTATGACGGAGTGGGAAACCAACATTCTTTGTGAAACGCCGCCTGGACGTATTCAAATCGAGGTAGGTGTACAAAGTACGCATAAGAAAACATTGGATGCTATCAATCGCTATAATGATTGGCCATATATTCAAAAATCCATACGTCCTATCATTCAAGCTGGGCATACGCATGTTCACATGGATCTTATCGTAGGATTGCCGCACGAGGATTTTAATCGATTTGGACAATCATTTAACGATTTATTTAGCTTACAACCTCATGCATTACAAATTGGATTCTTAAAATTGCTAAAAGGATCTGGTGTACGACGGATGCGTGAATATAAGTATGTAGCAGATCCATTGGCTCCATACGAGGTTCTAAGTACTCATGTTCTACCTTATGATGATGTACGTTTCTTGAAATATTTTGAAGATGTCTTTGAGCGTTTTTATAATAGTGAACGATTTAGAACAACCTTTGGCTATATCGGACAGCAATTGATTCACGGTGAAACGGATGCATTTAGTTATTTCTGTGATATGACGAGAGCATGGCTTAAGGAAGATAATCATAAGGTTAATCTTAAGGATATAGACCAAATTGAATTCTTATATCGTTTCTTCCTTGCAAAAGGTGATACGATAGCCGCAGAATTATTGCAATACGATACATTGGTAAGTTATCGCGGTAAGGTTCGCAGCGAAGCAGTAGGATTGCCTAAACAAACGAAGGAATTGCTACAAGTCGGCGAAGCGTTCTGGCGTAATGAAGAGATTGCGTCTACATTTATTCCGAATTATACATTTAAAGAATGGCGTAAAATTCGCCAACAATATGTGGAAATGACCATGAGTCGTGAAACAGCATCATATTTAGGAATTCAACATATACCAGAAGGGGCTTTCACAGTAATTATAGATGTTAATAAAGAGGTGGCCCCATTCATTCGCCCTGAAAACATACAATGATATAGAGGAGTGTTATGTCAGATACAACGAGACCGAAACGGTACCGGATGGTGTCAAAATTTTATAAAGAAATATATGGTGAAAAGGTATATAAATTACCTGTTGCATTACCGTTAACCTGTCCTAATCGAGATGGGTCAGCAGGTGTTGGGGGATGTACATTCTGTGGTGAAATCGGTGCAGGTTATGAAAATAGACCGGCATGGATGACGGTGCGCATGCAATTAGAAGAAAATATTGCACACATCGGACCTAAATATAAGGCGAATAAATTTATTCCTTATTATCAAAATTTTAGTAATACCTATTTACCTCTTGAGGATTTCAAATCCTATATGGAACAAGGCTGTATCGATGAAGCCGTGGGGATTGCTATCGCTACGAGACCGGATTGTATTTCCGATGAATATTTAGATGTTTTGCAGGATATACAACAGCGATTTCATAAGGATATCTACATCGAATTAGGATTGCAAACCGTTAATTATCATACACTTGATAAGATCAATCGAGGTCACGACTTAGCACAGTTTATCGATGCAGTGCTTCGCATCAAGCGTTATGGATTTAATGTGACCACACATATGATTGTAAATTTGCCTTGGGATACGATGGAGGATACCATTGAAGGGGCCAAAATTTTATCATCCCTTGGTGTTGACCAAGTAAAGTTACATGCTCTATATATTGTAAAAAATACATTGATGGCCAAATGGTATGAAGAAGGTCAAATTACCTTGATTAGCGCCGAGGAGTATGCGGAGCGGGTTGTTCAGTTTTTACGCTATCTCCATCCAGATATTGTGTTGCAACGATTAGTGGGGCGTGCTCCAGAGGATAATACATTATTTACCAATTGGTCTATGGGCTGGTGGCGTGTACAGGATTTAATCGATGATATGATGGATGAACTAGATGCACATCAAGGCGATTTATGTGATTATTTAAATGGTAAAGCAGTACGTAAATTTATAGATGGGGGACAAGCATGAGCGAACGGGTATTTACCTTTCCTACCTATGACTTAGCACAATCTATACTAGGTCAGCACAATAGATATTTACAAATGATGAATGAAGTCATTCCTGCGGATATCGTATCTCGCGGTGATACAGTTGTCATAAAAGGGGACGAGCTTCAAGTAGAGGCGTTGTATCGGACATTAGAGGAACTGGTATTCCTCTATAAAGAAGGCAGTACGATTACAGAATCTCAAGTACGTATTGCGGCTAAGATGGTGATGAATGGCAGAGGGGATGCCCTTCACTCCATGTTCGAGGATACCTTGTCCGTAACGATGCGCGGTAAAAGCATTACGCCAAAGACGGAAGGCCAAAAACAATATGTAGACAGTATACGCAAGAATACCATCACCTTTGGCATTGGCCCTGCCGGTACAGGTAAAACGTTCTTGGCTGTTGCATTAGCTGCATTTTATTTGAAGAATCGCAATGTAGATAAGATTATTTTGACGCGCCCTGCCGTAGAGGCTGGTGAACGACTCGGTTTCTTACCTGGCGAATTACAAGATAAGGTAGATCCTTATTTGCGTCCGCTCTATGATGCGTTGCATGAAATGTTTGGTATTGAACAAGTACAACGCTTTATGGAACGGGGTACAATCGAGGTGGCACCACTGGCGTACATGCGCGGTCGTACATTAGAAAATGCCTTCGTTATCTTGGATGAAGCACAGAATACGACGGCAGAGCAAATGAAGATGTTCTTAACCCGTTTAGGTAATAACTCTAAAATGGTCGTTAATGGTGATAAAACACAAATCGACTTGCCGCCGCGTGTGACATCTGGTCTCTATGAAGCAGAAAAGGTATTAAAACGCGTGTCTGGCATTCATATGGTGTATTTTACAGATCAAGATGTTGTGCGTCATGATTTGGTAGGTCGCATCGTTAAAGCCTATGATGCGTACCATCAAAAGCTTTCAAAGGAAGAATAAGAATTATGCATATACAAATTAGTTATGATGATGGTATAGCCCAAGATGCTAAGATTGAAGAGGTTATACAAAAGGTTTGCGATGAAGTGAGCCGCGTGTATGGACTCGAAGATGATGAGTTAAGCATTCTACTATGCGACAATAAGAAAATTCATGAACTAAATAAGGAATATCGCGGTATTGATAGACCAACAGATGTATTGTCCTTTGCCCTTAATGAAGGGGACGATTACGAAGGTAGTGAAGAGGAACATCACTTATTGGGGGATATGATACTTTCCTTAGAACGAGCTCATGAACAGGCCATCGAATACGGCCATAGTTTTGAACGGGAATTAGCCTATTTGACAACACATAGTTGTTTGCATATCTTAGGCTATGACCATATGACCGATGAAGATAAAAAAGAAATGCGCACAGAAGAGGAATTTGTGCTTTCTAATTTAGGGTATGTACGAGAGGATCAACCATATAATGAATAAAGCAGAACATTTTAAATCCGGCTTCGTAGCCGTTGTAGGGCGACCAAATGTAGGCAAGTCTACCATGATTAATGCCTTGATAGGCGACAAGATTGCCATTGTATCCGATAAGGCACAGACAACGCGTAACCGTATTATTTGTGTCTACACCGATGAAGAAAAACAAATCGTTTTCATGGATACACCTGGTGTACATAAGCCAAAACATAAATTAGGTGAATTCATGGTTGATGCAGCCATTGAATCCTTAAAAGAGACTGAGGCTGTTCTATTTGTTGTGGCTGGCAATGAAAAACGTGGTCCTGGGGATAATTTCATCATTGAACAATTAAAACGTGTGAAAGTACCGGTGTTCCTCGTAGTCAATAAAATCGACACACTGCAAAAAGAACAAGTATTAGAAGCCATCGTGTCCTATCAAGATGCATATCCATTTGCAGGTGTTATTCCTATTTCAGCAAAGAATAAAGAAAATTTATCCGAACTTCTTAATGTATTAGGTGAGCATTTGCCAGAAGGTCCTCAATACTTCCCAGAAGATATGATTACGGATCAACCAGAACGATTGATTATTTCCGATATCGTTCGGGAAAAGATTTTGTTGTCTACCCGTGATGAAATTCCTCATGCCATCGCTGTCGATGTGGATGAAATGAAGACTCGTGATGATGGAACAACCTATATTCGTGCTACCATCTATTGTGAACGAGATTCTCAAAAGGGTATCATCATTGGTAATAAAGGTGCGTTACTACGCAAGATTGGCGCAGAAGCACGCATGGATATTCAAAAGTTGTTAGCTACGAAGGTGTATCTTGATTTATGGGTTAAGGTTAAAAAAGATTGGCGTAATAAATCGGGTATGCTTTCAGAATTGGGATATAAAAAATAGATTCTTTAGATTGATTATAGTTAGAAAGGATTGTTATGGACAGTATAGATGCCCTGTTACCGATTGGGTTCGGCATAGTATGTATTTTCTTAATTAACTTTTTGGTGGTAGCAAAGTTCTCCTTTGCACGGTTGCGCAAGGAACACGTAGAAGATATGGAAATCCTACATGAAAAGGATCGCCAATTCTTGTTAAAGCTATACCAAAATCCTGAGTATTTTCTTAATACTACACAATTTCTAATACTCTTTTTCATTCTCACCTTGGCAGGAACTGGTACATATATCTTTAATAGCTTTGTAGCTGGTATTATGGATATTTTTAATATCCATGGAACATGGGTTCATCATATTTTGGACCTTCTCTTGCTAATTATCATTAGCCTTGTTGTCCTCATCTTTGGCGAAATTGTACCGAAAGCATTGGGCTTATCATTCCCTACAAAATATGTCAATATGCATAGCCGCATCGTCGTTGGGGTTGGTCGTATTGTATATCCTTTTGTATGGTTAGCTAGTAAAATATCCAATTGTATCCTTAAATTTTACCAAACAAAATACTTAACTGAACTAGACCTCGTATATACAGAAGAGGAACTACGCATGATGATTTCTCGAAGTCATGAAGAAGGTCAATTAAATCAGGTAGAATCTGAGTTGATAGACAATGTGTTCAACTTTGTGGAACGTATGGCAAAAGAGGTTATGGTGCCTCGCCAAGATGTGGATTGTATTTTCGTGGAAGATGGTTATGATGAAGCCATGAAGGTGATTCGTTCTACATCGCATACGAGATACCCATTGTGTGTGGAAGATAAGGATCATATTGTAGGCCTTGTACATATTAAGGATTTGATGGAACGTCAAAAGCAGGCTAGAAAAGATTTGCGTAACATCAAACGAGATATCTTGACCGTTCCTGAAGTTATGAAATTATCTACCTTATTGCAATACATGCGAACACGTCGTATTTACCAAGCCGTTGTTGTCGATGAATACGGCGGTATGGTAGGACTTGTAGGATTAGAGGATATCATCGAAGAATTAGTAGGGGACATTCAAGACGAACATGAACCTCATTTGCCGGCTACGATGAGTTATTCTGATGGTTCCTTTGAATTTGATGGTAAGGTTCTTGTGGATGAAGTATCTGAAATGATGAATATTCATATTGAAGATTCTGATTCTGATACAATCGGTGGATATATTTTCGGTCTATTAGGTCGTACTCCAATTGTGGGGGATACTGTTGATGCTTATGGTTATACATTTGAAGTCATCAAGATGCAAGGATATCGTATTTCACGTTTGCGTGTAACGCCTTTACCTGAGTCTGAAACTGATACGGATGATGAACATGAACAAGATTAGTGGCGCTTTTAATACGCCGGCCATCGTGGTGAGTCGGAAAAAATATAAGCTCTATTCGGTGTTTACCTTTATCACACCGTCCTTAGGTATCATTAGGGCTTCGTTTCCGCATAAACGGTTGCAAACATTGCGTAATGCATCCTATTTACGCCCCTTCAGCGCTATGTATATTACAGTAGTGCAGGATGGAGAATTTGTGAAAGTCACACAAATCGATGGTTCCTATGTGGTGGAATCACTGGATACGAATTTAGATAATATTGCGTATGCAGCCGTAGCCAGTGAACTGATACAAGAACTATTTGCATTGTATGATGTTGATCGAAATGTATTTAATGCTGTAGTCAATTATTCAAAATCGATACGTCAACGAAATGTTCGATTAGGGACAATCATATTGGGATGGCAAATGCTGTCGTTAGCTGGTGTAATGCCACAACATGAGGCTTTTAATGCCGGAGATGGAATTGATTTATTTTGGGAGGAATTACGGATACATACTCGTATGAATCCATCTCTTGCATTACGCAACGAAATGCCAAATGTTTTGGCCTATCAATGGGGCGATGCAGCACCTATTGAACTTCCTGGAATTGTATGGAAGGAACTAGAACGATTACTATTTTCTTATTGTGAACAGGAAATAGGTAAACAATTGCAAAGTGTAAAATTTCTGATGAGTTTATAAAACATACTAATAAATTATTAGGTATTGATTCATAAGACTGCTTATCAAAAATTTTTATAAACTATAAACCACTTATCTTGAATAGGTTAGATAAACCTATTTAAGATAAGTGGTTTTCTTATATAGAAAAAATATAATGTATTAACTGAAGATATATCTCATTTATGAGTTAGAAAATGCAAATAAAAAGCTTTATACTAAATACATTATTGGTTGTTCTATATATGGTAGAGTAATATTAGAGCCTTATAGTGATGGCTCTATTTTATTTTTTTATTTTGTAACTATAGATTATAGAAATTTATTAAAGGATTGTATGGAATGGAATTAATCGAGTATATCAAGACATTAGGTAATGTAGGTGTGGCTCTATCTGGTGGTGTAGATTCATCCTATTTAGCATATGCGGTCAAGCAATCTGGCATTCCATGCAAAGCATATACTGTAAAGTCCCAGTTTGTACCAGAATTTGAATTAGAAGATGCCAGGAAAATCGCAGAGTTTATCGGTATTCCCTTAGAAATCATAGATATCGATGTACTTGAACATGATGATGTGACGAACAACCCAAGTGACCGTTGTTATTACTGTAAGCATCATGTGTTCACTACAATAAGCGAACATGCTAAACGCGATGGATTTTCTGTATTATGTGATGGAACCAATGCCAGTGATGATATGGATGATCGCCCTGGAATGAAAGCTATTGCAGAATTATCTGTTAAATCACCACTATCAGAATGCAATCTAACAAAATCTATGATACGAGATTTAGCTCATAAGGCTGATTTGTTTACTTGGGATAAACCGTCTTACGCTTGTTTAGCTACGAGATTTCAAGCGGGACAGCACATAACAGGTCTTGACTTAGAACATATTGAAAAAGCGGAAGGATATTTATTTTCATTAGGACTATCAGATTTTAGAGTTAGATTAGTTGGAAATACTGCTAAAATTCAAGTTCCAGAAAATCAAATAGCTATAGTTATTAAGAATAGGATTGAGATTCTTACATATTTTAAATCTATGTTTGATGATATTGTATTAGATTTAGAGGTGCGTTCATGAGCGATAATGTTAGATCTCTTTTAGAGCAAGTAAAAAATGGACAGGTAGATGTGGATGCAGCCTTATTAAAGCTAAAGATGAAACCGTTAGATGATTTAGGGTATGCCAACGTTGATTTACATCGTCAATTACGACAAGGTGTACCAGAGGTCATCTATGGTGCTGGTAAAACTAGTGAACAAATAGTTGGGATTATTTCTTCCATGCAGTCTAACGGGCAAGGTCATATATTGATTACACGCTTAGCACCTGATGTGGCCGCAGAGGTTCAAAAGCACCATTCATTGACATATATCGAGGATGCTCATATCGGCTATATTGGTGAGATGCCTACGGAGAAAACAGAGTCAAGTATAGCCATTGTTACTGGCGGTACAAGTGATTATAAGGTAGCTGAAGAATGTGCTATTACAGCTGAGTTTTACGGTAATACGGTGAATCGAATTTATGATGTAGGTGTAGCTGGTATTCATCGTTTGTTACAACATTTAGATACCATTATGTCCGCCAAGGTTATCGTTGTTATTGCAGGTATGGAGGGGGCCTTAGCCAGTGTGGTTGGTGGTCTTGTGGATGTGCCGGTCATTGCTGTGCCAACTAGTGTAGGCTATGGAACGGCATTTGGGGGCGTGACGGCGTTATTATCCATGCTCAATTCTTGTGCTAGCGGTGTTACGGTTGTTAACATAGACAATGGATTCGGTGCTGCTTATACGGCGAACATGATTAATCATATAGGTGAAAGTAAATGAAACGATTATTTTTAGATTGCCAAATGGGCATTGCCGGCGACATGTTCACTGCTACATTACTCGGTTTAGTGGATAATCCTGAAATGTGGATAGCAAAACTTAATCAAATAGGAATCCCAGATGTTACCTATACACTTATACCGAAAGAAGAAAAAGGATTACAAGGCTATCGGGTAGCGGTAACTATTAATGGTATAGAAGAATCTGAGCATCATGTACATAGCGTACATCATGTGCATGGTAGAGGCTTACAAGGTGTAACGGATATAATCAATAAATTATCTATTTCCGATACATGTAAACAGAATGCTATCAACGTATATCAACTAGTAGCTCAAGCGGAGGCTAAGGTTCATAAATCGACGGTAACGCAAATTCATTTCCACGAGTTAGGCATGCTCGATGCTATTGCAGATATTGTGGCCGTTTGTGTGCTCTTAGAGGAATTGAATTTTGATGAGATTATCATCTCGCCTATACATGTAGGAACAGGTACGGTTCACTGTGCTCATGGAGAACTACCTGTGCCAGCACCAGCAACGATGGAATTATTAGCTGGTATCCCTATGTATGCAGATTATCAAATTAAGGGTGAGCTATGCACGCCTACAGGCGCAGCGTTAGCCAAGTATTTTGGCACGGCCTTTAGCCATATGCCTGTTATGACACCAACAAAGGTATCGTATGGATTTGGCATGAAACAATTTGAAAGACCGAATTGTATTCGCGCCTTTGTAGAAATAAACAATGATTTAGAAGATACAATCATTGAAATGTCTTGTAATCTCGACGATATGACGCCAGAAGAAATCGGCTATGCAGTTGAACAGCTATTACTTTCACCAGCCTTAGATGTTTTTACAACACCGATTATGATGAAAAAACAACGACCTGGTACGATGTTGACTGTTTTTTGTAAAGTAGACGATATCGATAAGGTGCGAGATTTAATATTCAAACACACTACGAGCCTTGGTATTCGGTACCATCGCTGTGAACGATATATTTTGAACCGGTCTGCAGGAGACATAGACTGGGAAGGGCATACAATTGCTTTCAAAACAAGCAGTGGATTTGGTGTAAAGAGACATAAATATGAATATGATTCACTAGTTGCCATTGCTAAGCAAAATGATATGAGTTTGTTAGACCTTAAACGACAATTGGGTAAGAAGGAGGATTGATTTGTCGTAGCGGGTTATTTATAGTTTGTTAGTGTTAAGTTAAGGAGTGATTCCCATGAAAACATTTAATGTACCCTATGCAAAAGGATTTGTAGATATTAATATTCCTGATCAAAATATCGCAGGTGTATTAGAATCTAAAGCCCATTCCTATAAGGCTGAGCTTTCACAAGAAGCATTGGTAGAGAATGCGTTAGATAATCCTATCGGCAGCCAACGCTTGGAAGAATTGGTAAAGGGTAAATCCAACATGGTCATTATCACAAGTGACCATACGCGCCCTGTGCCTAGTAAAATTACGATGCCAATTTTACTTCGCCGTATTCGTGAAGCCAATCCATCCATCGATATTACCATTTTATTAGCAACTGGTTTCCATCGTCCTACTACGCATGAAGAAATGGTAGATAAATTCGGTCCTGAAATTGTAGCCAATGAAAAGATTGTAAACCATATCTCTGGCGATGCTAGCCAAATGACTAAAATCGGCGTGTTGCCATCTGGTGGGGATTGCATCATCAACAAATTAGCTGTAGAAACGGAGTTATTAATTTCTGAAGGTTTTATTGAACCACATTTCTTTGCTGGTTTCTCTGGTGGTAGAAAAAGCGTATTGCCAGGCATTGCTTCCGAAGTGACTGTAATGGCAAATCACTGTGCTGAATTTATCAACAGCCCATATGCTCGTACAGGTATTATCGAGAACAATCCAATTCATAAGGATATGGTATATGCGGGTCGCACTGCGAAATTAGCATTTATTTTAAATGTTGTCATCGATGCAGAAAAACATATTATCAATGCTTTTGCTGGTGATATGGAACAGGCGCATGAAACAGGCTGTGCTTTTGTGTCTGAACTAGCTAGTGTGAAAGCTGTACCAGCAGATATCGTTATCACTACAAATGGTGGGTATCCATTAGACCAAAACGTATATCAAGCTGTAAAAGGTATGACCGCTGCCGAAGCATCTTGTAAAAAAGATGGCGTTATCATCATGATTGCTGCTTGCAATGATGGTCATGGTGGGGAATCTCTTTATGAAAACCTTAAAAATGCCAAAACACCACGTGAATTACTAGACAGCATTGCTAAGGTCCCTCGTAATGAAACAATTCCAGACCAATGGGAAATGCAAATCTTGGCTCGTATTCTAGATCAATTTACAGTTATTGTTGTAACAGACCAATGCGATCCTAAGATGCTTACAGATATGCATTTACAACATGCTAGCACATTTGATGAAGCATTGAACAAAGCTTTGGAATTAAAAGGTAAAGATGCAAGCATTACAGTTATTCCTGATGGCGTATCTGTTGTGGTGAAAGCATAATATGTTATATTTTAAAAGTTAATATAAAAAGATAAAGGTACATCATGATTATTTGGTGTACTTTTATCTTTTTTATTAGTATGTCATTAATCTAATAGCATTACATTGATATGTATACATATTATGATTTATTTATTCTGATGAGAGAATATATTATAATAAAATCGTAGTGGTATTTAGTTATTTATAGGAGGTTATTATGGATCTTTTGGGGAATCTCAAAATTCACTTTCTCACACTGGTTCTTACAGTCGTGGCTGAATTTATTGGCATCCAGAAATTAGGACCCATTGTTTTATTACCGTTATTGTACACTTTGATTCTTGGTCTTTTAATTTCTATTCCTAAGTTTAAGATTCTTACTGTTCAACAAATGGAAAAATCTGCTGATTATATTGGCATAGCAGTTATGATCCTTATGGTAAAAGTAGGTCTTGGTATTGGTCCAAATCTAGGAATTCTTACAAGTGCGGGGTGGGCTTTGTTATTACAAGAACTAGGTCATTTCCTAGGTACGATTGTTTTCGGATTACCAGTTGCTTTATTCGTAAAAATGGGGCGTGAAGCTGTAGGTGCTTGCTACTCTGTAGATAGAGAACCGAATGTAGCTATCATTATAGACAAATATGGATTTAGTTCGCCAGAAGGTCGTGGCGTTATGGGGATGTATATTTGCGGTGTTCTCATTGGTGCAATGTGGGCTTCTGTATTATCTGGAATTTTAGCTTCATCTGGATTATTTCATCCATTAGCTTTGGCAATGGGGGCTGGTGTCGGTAGTGCGAGTATGATGGCAGCAGCTACAGCACCAATTGTTGCAGTATATCCGGAGTATGAACAACAAATTATGGCATTATCGGGAGCAGCTAATTTATTGACCACTGTTCTTGGTGTTTATTTTGGCTTATTTGTATCCTTACCAATAATGGAAAAAACGTATAATTTCTTTACTGGTCGTACACGTGAACAAGATCTAGCAGAGGAGGCAGTACATCATGAGTAAGAGTGAACAAATTACACAATTTATTATTGTCATCTGTATTGCTGCAATTATTACTGCTGTAGGTAATGTAATGGATGGAAAGCATCTTTTTGGTGATAGCTTAATCGGTGTTGCTATTATGGCCATCCTTGCGACTATTGGAGGGGTTATTTCTCATTTGCCATATGCAAATAAATTACCTATGGTATTCTGGGTGTCTTTGGTTGGTGTTATTGCATCTTTACCTATTATGCCAGGACAAGAATGGATTATAGCTAAAACAAGTCAAGTTACATTTTTAGCTACTACAACACCTGTATTAGCCTATGCAGGTTTATCTTTAGGTAAAGATTTAGCAGCATTTCGTCGATTATCATGGAGAATTATTCCTGTAGCACTAGCTGTTACAGCAGGTACATTTATATGTGCTAGTGCTTTGGCTCAAATTATGCTTCATTTAGAAGGTTTAATTTAATAGTGTTTTTAGCATATAGTTATTCATATTATAGTAGTAAATAAATATGCTTTGTTAAAAAATTATCGACCGTATGTAAGTACGGTCGATTTTAAAAGGAGATGTTCTTTTTATGACAAAGGAAGAAGTAAAACAACGTGTTTGTAAAGCTATTGTTGATGCACAATCGCGTTTACGAGAACTAGCTGAATCTATTATGGCTGAACCTGAGTTGGGTTTTAAAGAGGTAAAAACTTCTAAAAAGGTTCAAGATATGTTTGATGAACTTGGCATTTCTTACACTACTGGTCATGCAATGACAGGTGTAAAGGGTAGAATGAAAGGCCGAGATAGTAAATATACGGTTGCCATGGTTGGGGAATTAGATGCCATTCTATGTCCACGCCATCCTCGTGCCGATGATTTAACAGGTGCTGCTCATTGCTGTGGACATAATGTACAAATTACGAATATGTTTGCCGTAGCTATGGGTTTACAAGCGGTGATGGACGAATTAGCTGGCGATGTTGTATTATTTGCTGTTCCTGCAGAGGAAATGATTGAAATTGATTACCGCAATAAATTGCGTGAGCAAGGAAAACTCAAGTATATGGGTGGTAAGCAACAACTCATCTATGAAGGTGCTTTCGATGATATCGATATGGCCATGCAAATGCATGTGGAGACAGCCAAAACACCAGCTGGTGAAATGGGGCTTGGTAGTACCTCTAATGGTTTTGTATCTAAACTGATTGAATATCACGGTAAGGTAGCCCATGCGGCGCAAGCACCTCATGAAGGTATAAATGCGCTTAATGCTGCCTTGATGGGGGTTATGGGGGTTAACTCCATTCGTGAAACCTTCAAAGAAAGCGATTATTTTAGATTCCATCCCATCATTAATCAAGGTGGCACATTGGTAAACTGTGTGCCGGATTATGTCCAAGTTGAAAGCTACGTGCGTGCCTCTAATATTGAAGCTATTGTAGATGGCAACCATCGTGTAAACCGGGCCTTAAAAGCCGGTGGCGATGCAGTAGGGGCCACATGTGTTATCAAGGACCTACCTGGTTATTTACCGATGCGTAATGATGAACGTATGAATGCTCTATTACGTGAAAATTCAAATCCTATTTTTGGTGAAGCCAATGTATACCAAGGTCCACATATTACAGCTAGTACAGACATGGGGGACGTATCTCACTTGATGCCGGTCATCCATCCATGGGTTGGCTGTATCAGTGGTGTACTACACAGCGCAGAATACGAAATCTCTGTACCTGATGTAGCGTACATTAAAACAGCACAAGCCTTGGCTATGACAATCGTAGACCTACTATACGATGATGCAGCAGGCGCTAAAGATGTATTAGATAACTTTACACCAGCATTAAACAAAGAAACTTATATTGAACTCTTAGATCGCATTGCTAAGGGCGAATAAAATAAACCACCTATCAAAGATGAATTGATTATCTTTGGTAGGTGGTTTACAATTTTATTAAATGATTTAAAAATAATTACTAATTGTTGATTAATAGAAAGTATGTCTTTATTTTTTATTTCATTCATATGTTTTAGTATTATTGGAATAGTTCTTTTTTATTATAAGTAATGAAGAAAGTGAATATTATGAAACGATTATTTTTTTATGTATTTGCATTATTTAATTTAATTTCGCTTATATATGCTGTGGCTTATGATTATATGACTGGTGCCGAAATCCACTATGATTTCTATGGAGCATTCTTTGTTTGTTGGTTAATATTCTTTGGTATATTGAAAGCAATTTTAGGTATATAAATAGTGTTAATTAATAATTAGATGTTTTATCGAATGATACAGCTAGCGTTTTATGTGATCTTTTTGATTTTATTATTCTCTATTATGGGAAAAATAATATATGACTATATTAAAGGTGGTAAGCTAAAATATAAAGCCTATGGTATTCCTTTCGTAAGTTGTCTTATTATAAATAAATCCTTAAGGAGAAAGAAGAAGAATGGAAAAACAAATGGCAGCTATATTTTCTCTCTTAAGTTTTAACTATCTTATGATTAAATGTTGGGGGAGATGGAAAGTAACTCTTTTAGCATTAATTGGCAACTATTTCCTTATATGTATTTTAATAAAATCATATTTTAGTTTACCTAAATTTATTGAGGACTTCAATGTAATTTTTGTATTCGTAATATGTGTTTTCGGTGCTTATAATTTATGGTGTAAAAATAAAGTTGAAACACTAACTTATTATGAAAAAAGAGGATGGGTTTTGACCCGTATTTTTTCATTATTATTTATCTTAGCTCTATTACTATTAGCTTTAATTTTTATATTTATAGAGTATATTTATGGGATATATATTTAGTTTAATGATATATTGAGTTCTAATTTGGAGATTTAGCAGTAGATATTTTTGAATAAATAGCTAGTCCGGAAAAAATTCATTTTCCTAAAGAATTTTATATAGGAGATATAAGTTTATGAAGGAGAATATTGCTTTATTTTTAGCAATCTTATATCTAATTTATAGATATAAGACTTATAAAAACGTTAATAAAATAATAGAAGACAGAATAGAAAATGTTCATAGGTCATTTTTTAAACGAATACAGGATGTTTTGCAGTGCTCTAAAGAAGATGCGGAGAAGGTAGGTTTAGCATTAGATAAATATTTTGTACCATTAAAAAGTAAATTCTATAAAATTGATAATAATACCTACTCATTTGTTGATGAGGGCGGTTTTAAAGGTTCATTCTCAATAGATCAAAATTATAATTTATTAACATTAGAGTATAATGGTGTAGATTTATTGGCTTTACATTAAATTAGTAATAAAGAGTTACTCAATAGACAGATATATTTAATATTCATTTACATGAATTACTTATATATAGCATGATTGGACTCTTCTTTGATTTGTTTGATTTCTTTAAGTGAAATTATTTTTTATATAAGGAAATTATTAAAATGGCTGTTATAAAAAAATATTTTTTCTATGCATTTGCATTATTTTCATTACCTTCCATCATATATGGGATGTCTTATGATTTTATGACTGGTGTCGAAATCCACTATGATTTTTATGGTGCAGGTTTTGTTGCTTGGCTAGTATTTTTTGGTATATTGAAAGAAATTCTGGGATTGTGAGAATGCTCTTAAATTTAATAAATCATAATCTGTCCAGTTGAAAATCGGAGAAGAAACTAGAATAGATGTTTATTCTGATTCCTAAGGTGGAGGTCTTTAATATCAATCGTGTCTGAAAACGGTAATACTATATTTAATTACATTAATAATATAGCTAATGCAATTTGTACTAATTGGAATAAATTGTATTTCCATGCGGAAATTGATAAAGATTATGGTAACACTAGAATATGTTTATATATTGTAAATGGTAATGAACTAATTAATGCTTATCAATTTCTGAAAAATTCTGATAATGTTAGACACCTAGAAACATATTGGGATGAAATACTACATTTAATATTCGCATTGTCAAAGGATGAAGTAAACAAAGATTATTTATGGAATATTATGAATGTTATTGTTGATGATTCTTTAGGCATTAAAATATCATTTCAGTATGGTAATTTTAATCAGAAATATGATTTAGAAGAGGTTTTAAAATGGGAATATCTAACTTTAGGACTTAACAATAATCTTTGGATTCTTGATGATAAAGAAAGAAATGAATTATTGAAACAACCACTAGGGAATTCTTTTGTAAATAGAAAATAAGGAATGATATGAAAAACGTTTTGAAAAACATATTTAGAAAAACTAAAAAAGAAATAGATAGTTCGGAATTAGATAATACTGCACAAGAGAATCTTTTAGACAAGGAATCACTGGATGTAGATATGGAAGCCTGGCATATACATACAAATGATTTAATTAAACAAAGTGCAACTGTACTATATCAAATGATTGATAGTGAGGATTGGAATGTTATGTTTTTACATGGAGTTCCTACCGAAGAGTCTGTTGATTGTAGATTTTATTATATCAATTTAGAAGGCACAGCTTACTCTGGTCAACTTTTATCAAATCCAGGAATTAATTTGGATAATTATATCGAAGGTACCATGCATATGGCTCAACGTATTCGTGCATTATATATGCACTTTAAATCTGCTAAAATGCAAACACCATCTTCTATAACAATTACTGTTACTAATGAGGGGAAGGTAGAAGTTAATTTTGGTTATGATGAAGGTATATCAGATACGGATTCTTATTTTGAAGCGTATGAGATGAATAAATTTACTCACTTAATTAAGTAAATAAGAATGACTTTATGTTTCTAATATGATGATTTAGGTGACTATGTATACTTGTTAGAATTTGGATTAATTTTTTAGTGTAAAAAGCGTTAGATAAAATAAATGATAAGTGAAGAGATACAACTAATAAAACAAAATATATATGATTTACTTCATAATACACGAATAAATAAGAAGGCCTACCTTATTATATTGATTGGTTTATTCTTTACCTATTTTGTTAGTAATGGAATTATAAACACTTTGTCTATCCAATTAATAGAGATGTATTATTTACGTTATATCTTTAAACTAATGGGTGTATGTTTAGTTATAGAGTTAAGTAGACGTAGATTACATGATTTTGGATTATCAGGAAAATGGATATACTTATGGTTAATAATAAGTTGTAGTATATATGGATATTATATGTATGATTTATATGCAGTTGATGGATTAAGTATAGCTTTTTTTGAAGAAATCTTACTTATAGAATTAGGTGTTATTTTTATACCAACAATGTTTTTATACTTACTCCCAAGTAATCATGGTAATAATCGATATGGGAATAGTACAGTTCAATTGATTTCACCAACGAAATCTGTTGGTTATCTAAATAACAAGATAACTCTAGAGAATAAAAATGGATTATTAGAGTATATGAGGGATATTTATATAAGTCAGTCATTTTGTTTTAAAGGCAGAGCTAAAAGAGTAGAGGCTTATTTTGGTATAGGATCATTTGGTATGATTATTAGCTTAATCGTAAATTTTATCTCAATACTTTTTATGATTAAAGACGAGACAGGAATAGAAATACTTACACCTATATCAATAGGTATATTTTATGTCTTATATTTTTATGCTATTCTATCAATTTTGACATTATGTATTCGTAGATTACACGATAGTTTATATAGTGGTATTTGGATCATATTATTATTGGTTCCATATTTAAATATTTTTATTATATACAGAATATTTGTAAAAAGTAGTTGGGATATAAATAGTTTAAGGGATATAAGCTAATTGTTATTGCCCATCTGTATATGATATTTGCTAAGAGTAAAGCATAATGATATTCAGATAGTAATTACTTGTTTTCACTAATATTTAAAAATAGTAATAAATGGATTTACTATTTATTTTCTTTATTCACTATATTGCTATTTTTAATGGCTATCTTATTCTCAGTGTAATTTTATATTAAGTAAATTATAGTATAAGATTATACATTCATGATTGGAATCTTATTAAATGAATGTATATAAACAGAAACGTAATTTCATAAGTCTGATTAGGTATAGATTATGGTGTTCTTTATTTATGATAGTTGCATGGACATTAAATGCAATAGATGCTATACCTATTGAGGGTATTGTTGCGATTCCAGAGGTAACACTAGTATGTACTATTTTTATTGTAATGCTTTTGTGGCCTCTCATTAGTCATAGAAAACTTTTTGTTTTAATATATCGAAAATATATCAACAAAGGACATTCTACATTTTATTTCTGTTTATGGTTCTTAGTAGGATGGATAGATAAAATTGTGAAAAAAGATGAACTCAATAGTTCTGCATTTAGACTTTCATTTGAATCCTATTCATTATATGACTATATATGGCTAGTAATTTATATTCTATTTTTGATGTGGATTATTTTCTATGCGGATATGAATAAGTGGGAACGTTTAATAGGTTCTGGTAGTGTGATTCTTTTAATTCTTAAATCCTTATATGTAAAGTAATTGTTTTACTAGTTTCCCATAATTCATATCTGTGTTGACATTCATCCCTTTGTATTGCTACAATATTGTGTGTAATATATGCGATGAAGCAGAGTAGTAAACCTCTCTAGCGAGTGAGGATGGTGTAAGCTCACATTTGGTTGAAGGCGCTGTAGAGCATTGGCAGGAACGCAGGTATCTGTTAGTAAAGGCCAACATAGAAAAAAGAGGGCGCAAGCCAAATAGGGTGGAACCGCGGGTATACTCGTCCCTGTAACGTTTTTCGTTACAGGGACTTTTTTGTTTGTAACGAAATGGTTGATTTTATGTCGGTTGTGTAAAGTGGAGGCAGCAATGACATTTCAAGAGATTATACTAAATCTACAAAAATTTTGGAGTGAACAAGGTTGTATCGTTCAAAATCCATATGACATCGAAAAGGGCGCAGGTACAATGAACCCTGCTACATTCTTACATGCAATTGGTCCTGAACCATGGGCTGTATGTTATGTAGAGCCTTCTCGTCGTCCAGCAGACGGTCGTTATGGTGATAACCCTAACCGTTTGTTCCAACATCATCAATTCCAAGTTATCGTGAAACCATCTCCAGATAATATCCAAGAATTGTACTTACAATCCTTGGCAACTCTTGGTATTCATGCGGAAGATCACGATATCCGTTTCGTAGAGGATAACTGGGAATCTCCAACATTGGGCGCTTGGGGCCTCGGCTGGGAAGTATGGCTCGATGGTATGGAAGTAACTCAGTTCACATATTTCCAACAAGTTGGTTCCATCGACTGTAAACCAGTTTCCGTAGAAATTACATACGGTCTAGAACGTTTAGCTATGTACATTCAAGGCGTAGAAAACGTATATGACCTTAAATGGAATGAAAATGTTACTTATGGTGACGTTTGGCATGCTAACGAAGTTGAACAATCCGTTTACAATTTTGAATTAGCAGATACAGATATGCTTTTCAAATTGTTTGATATGTACGAAGCAGAAGCAAAACGCGTTTGCGGCGCAGGTTATGTACTACCAGCCTATGACTATGTATTGAAATGCTCCCACACATTCAACTTGCTTGATTCCCGTGGCGCTATTTCCATTAGCGAACGTACTGCTTTCATCGGCCGCGTACGTGCACTAGCTCGTATTTGTGCACAACAGTACCTCGCTAAACGCGAAGAATTAGGTTTCCCACTTTTGAAAGGAGATAAATAAGATGGCAAAGGATTTATTATTTGAAATCGGTGCAGAAGAAATTCCTGCCGGCTTTATGCCAAATATCTTAGGTCAATTGAAAACATTGGCTGAAACAAAATTAAATGATGCCCATCTTCCTTTTGAAAGCATCGCAACATACGGCACACCACGTCGTTTGGCTCTTATCGTGAAAGGTCTTGCTGACACATCTGCTGAAATCAGCGAACGTCATAAAGGTCCTTCCGCATCCATCGCATATGATGCTGACGGTAATGCAACAAAAGCTGCTATCGGTTTTGCTCGTGGTAAAGGTCTTGTTGTAGCTGATCTTGTTGTAGAAGACGGCTATATCTATGCTGAAACTAAAACTGCAGGCGTACCTGCAAAAGATATCGTAACTGATATGTTGCCACAATTGATTACAGGTCTTAACTTCCCTAAATCTATGCATTGGGGCAACCTAGATGCTAAATTTGTACGTCCTGTACGTTGGCTTGTAGCATTACTTGATGAAGAAGTAATTCCTGTAGAATTTGCTACTGTAAAATCTGGTAATGTAACACGTGGTCATCGCTTCTTAGGTGCTGATGAAATCACTATTAAAAATGCAGCATCCTATGTAGACACATTAAAAGAAAACTTTGTTATGGTTGATCAAGACACACGTCGTGAATTGATCTCCAAACAATTACATGATATTGCAGTTTCTAAAAATGCATCCATCGTTTGGGATGATGATTTGTTAGAAGAAATCAACTACCTTGTTGAATGGCCTACAGCATTATGTGGTGGCTTCGAAGAGTCCTACTTGGCACTTCCAGATGCAGCTATCATTACACCTATGAAAGACCATCAACGTTACTTCCCATTGGTTGACCAAGACGGCAAATTGTTGCCAATGTTCTTAACAGTTCGTAACGGCTCCGACCATTCCATCGAAGTAGTGCAAGCTGGTAATGAACGCGTATTGCGCGCTCGTCTTGATGATGCTAAATTCTTCTTTAATGAAGACCGTAAGAAACCTCTTATTGACCGTCAAGATGGTTTGACAAAAATCGTGTTCCAAGAAGGCCTTGGCAACTTGGCTGACAAAACAGAACGTTTGTTAACATTAGGCCGTGTGTTCAGTGAAGAATGTGAGTTACATGAAGATGCGCGTGTCGTATTAGAACGTGCTACTGAACTCGCTAAAACTGACCTCACAACAGGTATGGTTACAGAATTTACTGAATTGCAAGGCGTGATGGGTAAAGAATACGCATTGCTCGACGGTGAATCCCCAGAAGTAGCAGAAGCTATTTTTGAACAATATTTACCACGTTTTGCAGGTGATGTATTGCCTCAAACTGAAGCTGGTAAAGTATTGTCCATTATCGATAAAGTAGATAATATCGTTGCTACTTTCAGCCGTGGTTTAATTCCTACAGGCTCTCAAGATCCATATGCATTGCGTCGTCAAACAATTGGTATCTTGAACATCTTATTTGGTAGCGAATGGAATATTTCCTTGCGCCCAATCATCGTAGAATCCATGAATCTTCTTAATGTACCAGCAGATAAACAAGATGAATTGCTTGGCCAAGTAGAAGAATTCATTACATTGCGTTTGAAAAATATCTTCCTTGACCGTGAAGTACCTCATCATGTAATCGATTTGTTGTTATCTAACAATGAATTGTCCGTTGCTGATGCTGAAGGTCTTGTGAAAGCTCTCTTGGCTAACCGCATTGATGAAAATGTTGAATTAGTACAAGCTTTCACACGTATGTATAATCTTGTGAAAGATGTAACATATACTGGTGTTGATGAAAGCTTATTAAAAGAAGATGCAGAACGCGCCTTGTATGAAGTGGCTACAAAAGCATCTGAAGCAAGTATCGATGCATGGGATAAGAACGACTATGACGCTGTTGTAGCAGTACCTGCTACATTGGTTCCTGCCATCAATACATTCTTTGAAGATGTTATGGTCATGGACAAAGACGAAGCTATTAAGGCTAACCGTTTACAACTTGTTCGTTTGGCATATAGTGTAATGGCTATTATCGGCGATATTAGTGCATTAAAATAACATATATTTTATATAGTTAGAGAATTACATTTGTCTTAACTATGTGAATCTGAGGAAAGGCAACTGCGGTTGCCTTTTCTTTATGCAGGAATTTTGGCATCTATGTCGAATACATAAAGTATACAAAGTTGTAAGGAGATGTCATTATGATTACCAATGTTGAATTGTTCAATGCCCTCCGTAATGTGACGGCTAAGCGTGAAGGTTCACGTTATAGAATACTCATGGAACTATATACTATAGGCAAGGGAACGAGCCAACGCGTTTTAGTGGATAGTTTACAGATTCGTCCAGCTACCGTATCAGAGCAACTGGATGTACTCATACAATTGGGGTTTGTAGAAAAGACCATTGATACGATGGATAAGAGGACAACTGTTGTAACACTAACCGATGCGGGGAAAGAAGAAGCACATAGTTTAGTTGAACATAGGGAACAGCAGTTAGCTCATCGGTTTAGACGATTATCGTCAGAGGATCGACAAGATCTGTATGACCTATTAGGCCGCATTGATTAACCTATTTACTTGTATATATTTTCGGTGAAATAGGTATATAAATCTATACAAGATATAGTGTGTAACCTCTTGCATTGTACATTGACTTGTGATAATATATTACTGTTAATTTGAGACAGTCCGCTGCCTATAAGGTGTAGGTATTGAATGTCTGCAAACAGGAGGAAACAATGAACATTATTAACGTACTCGAACAAGAACAACTTCGTACAGACATCCCTACTTTCCGTGCTGGTGATACAGTACGCGTACACGTAAAAGTAGTGGAAGGTAGCCGTGAACGTATCCAAGTATTCGAAGGCTTGGTAATTAAACGTCAAAACGGTGGCGTACGTGAAACTTTCACAGTTCGTCGTATTGCATCCGGTGTAGGTGTAGAACGTACATTCCCACTTCACAGCCCACGCTTAGCTAAAATCGAAGTTATGCGCCGTGGTGTTGTTCGTCGTGCTAAATTGTACTACTTACGTAACCTTACTGGTAAAGCTGCTCGTATTCGCGAAAAACGCTAATGTTCTTAAAAGGCTGCCGTTGGCAGCCTTTTATTTTTGCTAAAATATAGATATACATACATTTATACAAGATATATAGAAAGGAGACATTATGGCAGATTCACCTATCGTACATTGGTTCCCTGGACATATGGCGAAAGCTACGCGCATGATAACGGAGTTCATCAAAAAGGTAGACGTTGTTATCGAGTTATTAGACGCGCGCATTCCTCGTTCTAGTGCGAACCCAGTCATCCTAGAGTTAGTTGGTCAAAAACCGCATATTGTACTGTTAAATAAGGTAGATTTAGCAGATCCAAAGGCAACGAAGGAATGGACAGAATTCTTTACGAAACAAGGGATAACTGTATTAGCTATCGATTCTAAATCTGGTAAGGGGAATAAAAAATTAGTATCTACCGTAGAACGTCTCAGCAAACCTATTATTGATCGATGGGTTGCAAAGGGGATTCGTAGCCGATCCATACGTACTATCATCTTAGGGATTCCTAATGTAGGGAAGTCTACATTGATTAATTCCTTAGCTGGTTCTGCAGCAACTCGGACGGCTAATAAGGCAGGTCACACCCGTGGTCAACAATGGGTTAAAATCGGTAAGAATATGGAATTGCTCGATACGCCAGGCGTATTATGGCCTAAATTAGAGGACCAACGAGCTGCTGCTCGTCTTGCTATGACAGGTGCCATTTCTGATGATGTATATGACTTAGAGCACGTAATTAAGCAATTGTTAAACCATTTATTGACGAATACACCTAATATCTTGATTGAACGCTACAAATTAAAAGAAGAAGAGATGGCCGATGTGGATACAATTCTTGAAAGCATTGGCCGTCGTCGCGGCTGTCTTGTCAGCGGTGGTGTTGTGGATCTTGATAAGGCACGCCGCATTATTTTGCGAGACTATCGCAACACAAAGCTTGGTACGATTACTCTAGACCAAGTTGATGAAGAGCCTTATTATCCAGAAGATGGTGAGGAAACACATAATGGATAAGGATATATTCGCTAAGTTAAAGGTAGCTGATATTAAGGCCCTTTTTGAAACGGAACAAGCTTTGGAAATTTTACCATTAGCACAAGAGGATACTCGTAGTTCCGTTCAAAAATTGGCGGCTTCTTATATTAAACGTCAAGAAAAAGAGCTAAAAGAACAACAGCGTTTGATGGGCATGTACGACTATGAAGGCATGTTCTACGATGAAGGGCTATATCATGTGGCTGGTGTCGATGAGGTTGGGCGTGGGCCCATTGCAGGCCCTGTTACAGTAGCTGCAGTCATTTTGCCTCCTATGACATTAATTCCAGGCCTTAATGATTCTAAAAAGCTAACCGAAGAAAAACGTGAAGCATTGTATGACATCATCATGGAGGAAGCTGTAGCCGTCAGCTGTATTTCTTACGGTCCAGAAAAAATTGATGACCTCAATATTTATGAGGCCACACGTCAAGCGATGTACGAGGCCATTCGTACCCTTGATGTACCTGCAGAGGCTGTTGTAGCGGATGCAATGAAATTACCTGATTTAACAATTCCTGTTGAATCCATCATCAAGGGCGATAGCAAAAGTGCAAATATTGCAGCTGCATCCATCATTGCAAAGGTCACGCGGGATCGATATATGAAGAGCCTTGATGAAGAGTATCCTGGCTATGGTTTTGGTATCCATAAAGGGTATTATACAGAACTTCATAAAGAAGCTGTGGAGCAACAAGGTGTGACACCATTGCATAGAAAGAGCTTCGAACCAATTAAATCCATCGTTGGATGGCATCGAGAAGAAAATTAAATAGATAACACACTCAATCATGAAATAGAAATGAAAAATCTATAGAAAAGAGGTTCCTATTGGTCACCTAGGTGACTATTAGGAACCTCTTTTCTATTTACATTCATGGTCAGACCGTCTTATGTTGTATATATAAGTATTCGAAAGCATCTATATACATAAGGAGGTAACCATGAATACGATGAATTGTGAACAAAATTGTAACCTATTAGATGCAAAAGCTCTTGGTAATTGGGGAGAAGATATTGCTCGACAGTATATTGAGCAACAAGGATTGAAAATTGTAACGACCAATTACAAAACGAAGGTAGGTGAAATCGATATTATCGCTAAAAATGGGCTGACCTATCATTTTATTGAAATCAAGGCGCGTCGTGGTATCACCCATGGATTGCCACGGGAGGCTGTTTCAAAACGTAAGCAAAAACATATTAAGCAAGCAGCCATGTATTTTATTCGGGATTTGCGGGCCCAGAATCGCAAATGGAAGGAACTGTCCTTTGATGTAGTTGAGGTATATGTACATGAGGACCTTAAGGCCACTGTACACTATATGCCTCAGTGTTTCATGTAGGAGGCCCATTATGTATGCAAAGGTCTATGGTGCTACCATAGATGGTTTAGATGGCGTCGTTGTAACAGTAGAGGTGGACATATCCCAAGGACTACCTGTTTTCGACATCGTGGGACTCCCCAATCAAGCTGTAAAAGAATCGAGAGAACGCGTACGGGCAGCCATTAAAAATAGTGGATTTGATTTTCCTATGCGTCGTATTGTTGTTAATCTGGGACCTGCAGAGGTCAGAAAAAGTAGTTCCGGATTAGATTTGCCCATAGCCATAGGCGTATTAGCCGCATCAGGTCAAATCAGATTACGCAAACCTAAACTAACAAAATTATTACAATCAACTTTGTTTATAGGCGAATTATCTTTAGATGGCAGTCTGAAAAAAACACAAGGCATTCTTAGTATGGCTATGAAAGCACTTGAAGATAAACTACTTACAATCTTTACCAGTAGAGATAATGTATCATTACTGCACAATATAGAAGCAATCACATCCTATGGTGCACATACGTTAGAGGATATTGTGAAACTTGTAATGCGACCGGATGAATATAGTATAGACACTGTTGATGAGAATTGTGATGACGCGGTCAACGGCGTCATTGATTACAAGGATGTACAAGGCCAAGAACTAGGAAAACGAGCCATTGTTATTGCTGCTGCAGGTGTTCACCACGTGATGATGATAGGTCCGCCTGGATCTGGTAAGACGATGTTAGCAGAACGATTACCAACCATTTTACCGCCCCTGAGCTGGGAGGAGCGGCTCGAAACGACACGCATTCACGATGTGGCAGGATTGCTCGAAAAGAATACACTGATTGCTAGACGGCCTTTTAGATGTCCTCATCATACAGCAACCTTGGCGAGCATCATAGGGGGCGGTAGTAATGCAAAACCTGGAGAAATTACATTAGCCCATAATGGGGTCCTATTTATTGATGAAGCACCTGAATTTCCTCGCTATGTACTAGATGCACTACGTCAACCATTAGAGTCACATATGATTACTGTGAATCGATTACAAAATAGTTATGACTATCCAGCAGATTTTATATGTATACTCGCCGCCAATCCATGTCCTTGTGGCTATTATGGGGACCCTCATAAGGAATGTGTTTGTAGCTCTACAGAACTAGAGAGATACCAGCATAAAATATCTGGGCCTATATTAGACCGCTTAGATCTATTCATCCTTGTAGAGAGACCTAGTTTTAACGATATGTTATGTATGGATGTTGATTCTATGAGCAGTGCAGATATGAAACAACTCGTAAAACAAGGGCGCCAGATGCAGTTCGAACGTTTCCGAGACCAACCATTTAAGTCAAATGGTGCCTTGCCACATGGCGCTATTCGTGAACTGTGTAATATACGCGATGATTGCTGGGGCTTGTTAGGAGACGTATATGAACGATTTCATTTTACAGGGCGTAGCTTTGATCGGTTGCTAAAGGTGAGTCGAACCATTGCAGATTTAGATGGGTCCTTATACATAGAAAACGAACATATTTCAGAAGCGATGATGTATCGGCACATTCCATACCATGTGTCGAGGATAGGAGTTCATGATGGAGCAACAGTATGAAAGTAATTTTTACATTGCCGCAATGCAGAGTATTTCTTCACTAGGGGCGGCTACAATACGTGATTTAGTCGAAAAGTTTGGAGGACCCTATGAGGCGTGGTGTGCGTTACAAAATCGTAAGAATCTAACAACAATACTGGGGATTCCGCCCACAAAATATAGGCAAATCGAGAAAGAAGCGACTGACGAACGATTACAGACTATTTATAAGGCTCTTAAAAACTGGCATATAGAATATATTACGTACCTTGACGTATTATTCCCTGGGCATTTACAAGAGATATACAATCCGCCAGCTGTCATATTTGTGAGAGGAAATGTATCGCTATTAGATGATGAGACGATGAAAATTGCCATGGTGGGAGCTCGAAAATGTTCCGATTATGGTCGTAATGTGGCACTGCGGATAGGTAAGGAACTAGCTGCGTATAATGTAGCCATAGTCAGCGGTGGTGCACGGGGGATCGATAGTCATAGCCATGAAGGTGCTTTAGCGGCAAAGGGACAAGTAATCGTTGTTATGGGATGCGGTTTAGATATTGTATATCCGCCGGAGAATAAACGGTTATTTGATGCCGTTCTTAAGAACAATGGTTTATTATTGTCAGAATATCCTCCCGGTACACCGCCGTCAGGTGTCCATTTTCCAGCAAGAAATCGCATTATTAGTGGGCTTTCACAAATCATCATCGTAGTAGAGGCCAAGGCGAGCAGTGGGTCTCTGATAACGGCTGATATGGCCGCCAACGAAGGACGTGAAATCTATGTGGTACCTGGCAGTATTTTAAGCAATGTAGCGGAGGGCAATCACTGGCTCATGCGCCAAGGTGCTAATATATTGACGAAAGCACAAGATATAATCGAGGATTATGAGTTAAAGCTCCGTGTGGTTGATACGCAAGGGTCCGATGTGTTAAGCTTTAAGGTGGAATGGGAGGTCGTGTTGAGCACAATTCCTACCGATCAATGTATCAGTGTAGGCGATTTAATCAAGAAAACACACATTCCATTACAACGATTACAGAGCATTTTATTAGACCTTGAAATGAAACATATGATTGAGAAGGTTCATTCTAAGGGCTATATTAACATAATCGGGAGTGATGTACTTGTCCATTAAACGATCTATCGTTATTGGGGAACCGAAAGAACCAAAACAAGAAACAAAAAAGAAAAAGACTACGGTCAATAAAAAGGTAGCAAAAGAAGCGTTAACACCAGTTGGCATTGTGCGCGACAAATCAATTGTGGCTACATCGATGCCGCCAGAGCAACGAAAACCGCGTGTATATAATCCGGATGGTAAAATCCTTGTCATCGTGGAATCACCGGCTAAATCTAAGACTATCGAGAAATTTTTAGGACCTAACTTTATTGTGAAAGCCAGTATGGGCCATCTTCGGGATTTGCCTAAATCTCAAATGGGTATCGACATTGATCATGACTTTACCCCACGATATAGCAATCTGGTAGCGCGTAAAAAGGTGATTGACGATTTGGTGGCTCATGCCGATGAAAGTAGCGCCGTATTGCTCGCAACTGACCCGGACCGCGAAGGGGAAGCTATTTCTTGGCATTTAGCATACATTCTAAACGTAGATACCACATCTAATTGTCGTATTACGTTCAATGAAATCACGAAAACTGCTGTTGCAGAGGCCCTAGAACATCCACGTACCGTAGATATGAACATGGTTGATGCTCAGCAGGCCCGTCGTGTATTAGACCGCATTGTAGGGTATAAATTGAGCCCCCTATTATGGAAAAAGGTTTGCAAAGGCTTGAGCGCTGGTCGTGTTCAATCTGTAGCTGTACGTCTCATTTGTGAACGAGAGCGTGAAATACAAGCCTTTGTACCTCAAGAATATTGGTCTATTGAGGGACAATTTAAGACAAAAACTAATGAAGAGTTTACCGCTGAACTAACGCATGTGAAGGGTGATAAACTCGATATTACATGTGAAGCAGATGCCGTGGCAATCCAAAAGGCTATTGCGGATTATACGGCTACTGTTACATCTGTTAAGAAAAGTAAACGAAGCCGTAAACCTGCTCCGCCTTTCACCACATCTACATTACAACAAGATGGTGTTCGTAAGCTCAATTTTGGGGCCAAACGAACCATGATGATTGCTCAACATTTATATGAAGGTTTGGAAATCGGTTCTTATGGTCACGTAGGTTTAATTACTTATATGCGTACCGACTCTACACGTATATCCAAAGATATGCAAGAACAGGCACGAGACTATATTAAGAGAACCTATGGCGATGACTATTGTCCTGCTAAACCGAATGTATACGGTAAGAAGGAATCCGCTCAAGATGCGCATGAAGCCATTCGTCCTACATCTCTTGAATTGACACCTAAAATGGTTGAACCATTTGTAAATCGCGATGAGCTAAAGTTGTATACATTGATTTGGAATCGTTTTATGGCGAGCCAAATGGCGCCACAACAAAATGAGTCCACTACCATTGAACTAGATATCGATGATACTTATACATTCAAGGCAACTGGTTCCCGTGTATTGTTCCCTGGATTTAGTGCGGTCTATGAAGATAGTAAGAAAGAAGAAACACCACAATTACCAGCATTGAAGAAATCTGATGTGGTGGAAACTGTACTTATCGACCCAGAACAACATTTTACGCAACCGCCTGCTAGATATTCGGAAGCAAGCCTTATCAAGACATTGGAAGAATTAGGCATTGGTCGTCCAAGTACATATGCGCCAATCTTAGATACTATCGTTAGCCGCAACTATGTAGAAACCAATAATAAACAATTTATACCTACAGAACTCGGCTTTGTAGTAGTAGACTTTTTGGTGGCTTATTTTGAAAAAATCATCAACACTGGGTTTACCGCAGAACTTGAAGAAGAGCTCGATGCCATCGCAAATGGTAAGGATACGTATGTGAAGGTATTGACCGATTTCTACAATATATTTAAACAAGAATTAGATGATGCTAGCGATGTAGACAAAATTCAAATCGCATCCATGGAAAGTGATGAAACTTGTGAGCTTTGTGGTCATCCTATGGTTTATAAATTCGGCCGTTACGGTAAATTCTTAGCATGTTCTAATTTCCCAGAATGCAAGAATACGAAACCTATAACGGTTGGTACCGGTGTTGCTTGTCCTAAATGCGGTGAAGGGGAAATCGTAGAGCGTAAATCTAAGCGGGGTCGTATCTTCTATGGTTGTAATCGCTATCCACAATGTGATTTTACGTTATGGGATAAGCCAACTCATGAGTTCTGTGATACATGTGGTAGTATCATCGTTGAAAAAACGTATAAAAATGGTACGACAAAGAAATTCTGCTCTAATGAAACATGTTCAACTAGACCGCCAAAGAAAACGAGAAAGAAAAAGTCTGATGATTCAGTAAAGAAAGAAGAGGATACAAAGAGTGAGTGAACATAGAGTTACTGTTATAGGAGCCGGCCTAGCTGGCTCTGAAGCAGCTTGGCAACTTGCCAATCGTGGTGTTGCTGTCGATTTATATGAAATGCGTCCTGTAAAGAGTTCTCCGGCCCATCAAACGGATCAATTTGCTGAGCTAGTGTGTAGCAATTCTTTGCGCGCTGGTAATATAGAAAATGCTGTTGGCCTATTAAAGGAAGAAATGCGACGCTTAGGCTCGTTAATTATGGAATGTGCAGATGCAACAGCTGTACCTGCTGGTGGTGCTTTAGCGGTTGACCGTCATCTATTCAGTGCTATGGTAACTGATAAGATAAAAAGTCACCCTAATATTACGGTGCATCATGAAGAGGTGACATCTATTCCTACGGATGGAACGGTTATCTTTGCTTCTGGTCCATTAACATCTGAAACACTAGGCGATGCCATTAGAGAATTAACCGGTAATAGGGGATTTTATTTCTATGATGCAGCGGCCCCTATTGTGACTGCAGAGTCTCTTAACTATGATAAGGTATTTGCTGCGTCTCGCTACGATAAAGGTGATGCAGACTATCTTAATTGCCCTATGAATGAAGAAGAGTATAAACACTTTTGGCACGAATTAACCCATGCTGAGGCTGTGCAGACTAAGGATTTTGAAAAGGAAATCTATTTTGAAGGTTGTATGCCGGTAGAAATCATGGCGTCCCGTGGCGAAGATACATTGCGCTATGGCCCATTAAAACCAGTAGGCTTAGTGGATAAGCGCACCAATGAAGAATCCTATGCAGTTGTGCAATTGCGTAAGGAAAATAAAGAGGGAACTATGTTTAACCTCGTAGGGTTCCAAACTCATTTAAAATGGGGTGAACAAAAACGCGTATTTGGTTTAATCCCTGGCCTTGAAAATGCAGAATTTATTCGGTATGGTGTGATGCATCGTAATACGTATATCAATTCTCCAGAATTGCTCAATCATGCATTCCAATTACAGTCTGATCATCGACTATTCTTTGCTGGTCAAATGACAGGTGTAGAAGGGTATCTTGAATCCGCCGCATCAGGACTCATGGTAGGGTTACAGGTAAAACGATATCTTGATGATAAGGCATTTATCGACTTCCCTAAAACGACGGCTATCGGATCATTGAGCCATTATATTTCTTCCTATGAAGGATCTAATTTTCAGCCTATGAATGTTAATTTTGGCATTATGGAATCATGGCCTCAACGGATTCGTAAGAAAAAAGAGAAAAACGCTCTCATTGCCAATCGTGCATTAGAAGAGCTTGACGCATTAAAGGAACAAGAACAGCTGTAAATGATGCTTGTCGTTCATAGTCTATCGTTAGAATAATTGAATAGATATAAAAAATCCTTCATTCATGGATGTTGTGTATCCGTGAATGAAGGATTTTATTATTTACGTTTCTTTTGTTTTTGTGGTGATTCTAGTACTGTTTCCGCTACGGCTTGTTGCTTTTTATCTAGATAACCGAAGTAGATAAATACACAGATACCTACAATCATAACAATGAGGCTCGTCATCTGTGCTGATTTAAGTCCCATTGTGAGGTATACATAATCACCGCGTAAGAATTCTAAGCAGAATCGCGCTCCGGAATACAGGATAGCGTATAGAACGAATACTTGTCCTTTAGCATGTTTGAACGAGCTAAAGAGTAGTAAGATCACGAAGATTAGAATATCGATTTGGCCTTCCCAAATTTCAGCTGGCCATAATGGCTGATTACCGTAGGTACGGTATGCAAGGGTACTTTCAGGATAGAGAATACCAAAATTTCCACCTGTAGGATGACCAAAGGCATCGCCGTTAAATAGGTTAGCCATACGACCAACCGATTGAGCCAGAATGAGGGCTGGTGCAAAAATATCGGCAAAGGCCCAGAAATCGATATTATGTTTTCTTAGATACCAATAACCGGCTAATGTACCAAACACCACACCACCCTGGATGGCCATTCCTCCTTGCCATACGAAAGGAATTTCGAGGAGATGATTGCCATAGTAATGCCAGTCGAAGAAAAACACGTCCCATAAACGGGCGCCGATAAGACCTGCTATAGCGACTGTAATAGAGAAATCAACAATGTGCTCGTGCCACCCACGACCGTCTTTTTTGAGTAAGAAATAGGCTACAGAGGCACCGCTAATGATGGCTAGTGCTAACATGACTCCGTAGGCCCTAATCGGAAAATCGCCTATGAAAAAAAGATATTGATGCATATGAACTCCTTTATGAATAAATGTTCATGCTTTTATAAGCATAGAAATTATAAGTGTCGATATATGTATGATATAATATAGGAATTGTTATGTAAACAAAAGCTAGTCAGCATAAATTATAGGAGACATACATGTTACGTAAATTTGCTATGGTCACTACCTTGGCAGCCGCTGTATTATCTAGTATTTCTGGTAATACTGTACAGGCTGAGGTGTTGGTGCCATTACAACAATATTTAAATACGACCAACCGTAATTATGAGGCCAATCAATATAAGACATCTTATACTATCTATGTACCACAGTTAGAACTGAATGGTACAACCATTACGATGAATCCTAAAGCCGTTGGCGAGCCGGTTAAATTGCCGATTACCAAACGGGATGGTGCCGAGTATGTTGATGTAGAAAACGCAACACCGTTGATAGGCGTCACCTATACAAAGGATGGTGACCACGTTCAATTGACCGCTGCACCAGAGACGATGCAAGTATTGCAAAATAAACCTGTCCAAGGTCCTCTATCTTGGGCCTTTGATCCATGGTCTAACCAAGATGCTCCGTATGCAAAAAAATTGAATGCCAGTGGAGATAACATCATCTCTCCAAGTTGGTTCAAATTGCATAGCCTTGGCTTAGAATCTAGTTCTAATATTAATGTGGACTATGTGAAAGCATATAAGGCCAACGGATATCATGTGTGGCCGCTTATTACTAATCGTTTTGATCCCGACTTTACGAGTGGTATCTTAGCCGATGAAGCGGTGTGGAAAAAATACGCTCAAAATCTTATTCAATATGCCTACATTTATGGCTTTGATGGATATAATTTTGACTTTGAAAATGTAGATTATTCTGACCGGGATAAATTGACCAAATTCGTAGCCTATTTAGCTGACGAATTACATAAATATAATATTCAATCCTCTGTAGATGTAACGGGATATTCCAATAGTCCAAATTGGTCTCTTGTATATGACCGTAAGTCCTTCGCTAACAGTGTAGATTATGTGGTATTGATGGCTTATGACGAAACTTGGGCCAAGAGTACTACGGCAGGACCGGTTGCAAGTTATCCTTGGGTACGCGATCATGCTGAGAAGATGCTACAAGAGGTGCCAAGTCATAAGCTTGTTCTTGGCATTCCATTCTACACTAGAATTTGGCATGAATCAGGCGGCGTGGCGCGGGGTGAAACATTAGCCATTAAAAATGAATCATCTTATTTCACAAATCACGCATCGAATATTATTTGGAATGATACGTTAAAATCTTATTATGCAGCTATTCCAACATCTAGTGGTACCGATAAGATTTGGTTTGAAGATAATAAATCTTTAGGGTATAAATTAAACCTTGTGAAAGAATTTCAATTAGCCGGCTTTGCTGCATGGCGCAAAGGCTTTGAAGATGATAATACGATTTCCATGATTCAAGGCGTTGATTTAGGTAAAGGTGTACCTAACACAGCACCAGTTGCTGTAGCTCCTAAGCCTGTTGTTGAAAAACCATTAACAAAGGCTGAACGTAAGGCTCTTGAAAAAGCAGCTAAAGAAAAAGCAAAAGCAGAAGCTAAAGCGGCTAAGGAGAAGGCAAAAGCAGAAGCTAAAACTGCAAAAGAAAAGGCGAAAGCTGAAGCTAAAGCATCTAAAGAACGTACAAAAGCGAATGCTAAGACTACCAATGAAAAGCAAAAGGTTGATAATGATATAGCGTCTATCGTTCCCGCTGTTCAAGTAGTAAAAAAGTAGATAAATTGACGGTTTATGGTACGAAGTAGTACAATAATACTATTAATTAGAATCACAAATAGATTTGAGGAGGCACCTACATGAACGAAAAATATGTAGCCCAAGATATTGAGAAAAAGTGGCAAAAGTACTGGGATGAAAACCATACTTTTAAAACTGAATATGACGAAAATAAAGAGAAATACTATGCATTAGAAATGTTCCCATACCCATCTGGTAATTTGCATATGGGTCATGTGCGCAACTATTCCATCGGTGACGTAGTAGCGCGCTTTAAGAAAATGAATGGCTTTAACGTATTGCATCCAATGGGCTGGGATTCCTTTGGTATGCCTGCAGAAAATGCAGCCATCAAACATGGTATTGCACCTAAAACATGGACTCTTGATAATATTGAGAATATGAAAAAGCAACAAAAAGCATTGGGCCTTTCTTATGATTGGGACCGTGAAGTTGCAACATGTAAAGAAGATTACTATAAATGGACACAATGGTTCTTTGAACAATTCTATAAAAAAGGGTTAGCTTATAAAAAAGAAGCAAAGGTTAACTGGTGTGAAACATGCCACACTGTATTAGCTAACGAACAAGTTATCGATGGTCTTTGCTGGCGTTGTGATAATCCTGTAGAAAAAAAGGATTTATCCCAATGGTTCCTCCGCATCACGGAATATGCAGATCGCTTGTTAGATGATCTCGATACACTCGATGGTTGGCCTCAACGCGTTAAATTGATGCAAAAGAACTGGATTGGTCGCTCTGAAGGTACAGAATTCTCCTTTGATGTGCCATCTATTAACGAACGCATTTCCGTATATACGACTCGTGTAGATACTATCTATGGCGTAAGCTATGTTGTATTAGCTCCTGAACATCCGTATGTAGAACGTTTAATTGAAAAAGCACCTAACAAGGCTGATTTAGATGCTTTCATTACGCGTATGCGCAACATGAGCGATATCGACCGCACATCTACAGAAGCTCCTAAGGAAGGTATGTTTACCGGTTCTTATGCAGTAAATCCTATGTCTGGCGAACAAGTGCCTATTTGGATTGCTAACTATGTTCTCGTAGATTATGGTACTGGCGCTGTTATGGGTTCTCCTGCTCATGATGAACGGGACTGGGAATTTGCTCATAAATACGATTTGCCTATTAAACCTGTTGTTTCCCATAATGGTGAAAGCTACAACTTCGACAAATGGGAAGAATCTGACCACGAAGATGGCGTGTTGATTAATTCCGGCGAATTTGATGGTCAAACATCTGAAGAGGCTCGTAAAAATATTACAGCTGCACTTCACGAACGCGGTATCGGTGAAGGTAAAATTAATTTCCGCCTTCGCGATTGGCTTATCTCTCGTCAACGTTATTGGGGCGTGCCAATTCCTGTTGTATATTGCGATAAATGTGGTGAACAACTCGTACCAGAAGAAGAATTGCCTGTACGTCTTCCTGAAGATGTCAAATTTGAATCCGGTGCTGTATCCCCATTGGCAACATCCGAAGCTTTCATGAATGCTACATGCCCTAAATGTGGTGGTCCTGCGCGTCGTGAAACAGATACTATGGATACATTCATCGACTCCTCTTGGTACTTCTTGCGTTACACTGACGCATTGAACGATAAAGCACCATTTGATTCTAAAATTGCTAATTACTGGATGAACGTTGACCAATACATCGGCGGTATTGAACATGCGATTTTGCACTTGTTATACTCTCGTTTCTTTGTGAAAGTTATCCATGATTTAGGCCTCATCGAAGCTAACGAACCATTCCGTGGTCTTTTGACACAAGGTATGGTACTTAAAGAAGGCAGCAAGATGTCTAAATCCAAAGGCAATGTGGTTTCTCCAGAAGAAATCATCAATAAATACGGTGCTGATACGGCGCGTCTATTTATCTTGTTCGCAGCACCAGTTGACCGCGATCTTGATTGGAGTGACCAAGGTGTTGAAGGTTCCTATCGTTTCTTAGGTCGCGTATGGCGTATTGTGGATGCATATGATCAAGCAGCAAAAGAAAATCATACGGGTGACCTTACAAAAGACGAAGTGGCATTACGCCGCGAATTACACCGTGTTATCAAAAAGGTTACAGAAGATTTAGATAATAACTTCAACTTTAATACGGCAATCAGTGCGATTATGGAACTTGTTAATGCTATGTATGCACACAAGGACAAAGCAGAATCCGTGAATGCTGATCTTGCTAATGAGTTAACACATAATCTCGTGTTGTTGTTAGCTCCATTCGTACCACATATTACAGAAGAATTGTGGCATGAACTTGGCGAAACTGAATCCGTTCACACTATGAACTGGCCAACATACGAAGAATCTGCTCTTGAAGTGGACGAAGTAGAAGTGGTTCTCCAAGTTAATGGTAAGGTTCGCGATAAATTAATTGTTTCTGTGAATATTACGAAAGAAGAATTAGAAGCATTGGCTAAAGAATCCAGCCGTGTTCAAGAATTTACAGAAGGTAAACAAATCGTTAAGGTTATCTACGTACCAGGTAAACTTGTGAATATTGTTGTAAAATAATATTTCTATATATGATTTGTTAATATAATGAAAGCCCCCAACTACATAGGTAGAAGGGGGCTTTATTATCTAGAGAGGTTATTATGGCAAAACGTAGCGATTATATTTCTTGGGATGAATACTTTATGGGCGTTGCTATTTTGGCTGCGCAACGATCTAAAGATCCTAATACACAAGTGGGGGCCTGTATCGTCAGCAATGATAATAAAATCTTATCCATCGGTTATAATGGCATGCCCTTAAATTGTAGTGATGATGATTTCACATGGGAACGTGATACGGCAGATGATAATAAATATTTCTATACCGTTCATAGTGAATTAAATGCGATTCTAAACTATCGCGGTGGCTCTTTAGAAGGGTCTAAGATTTATGTAACACTGTTTCCTTGTAATGAATGTGCAAAGGCGATTATTCAAAGCGGCATAAAGGCCGTTATTTATCGAGATGATTTGTACAAAGATACTAAAGAGGTTAAGGCTTCAAAACGTATGCTAAAGACGGCTGGTGTAGATATTATCGAATATCAATCGACGGGCCGCGTATTGGAAATAACACTGTAATATTGAATGGGATAGCACATCCTCCGCAAGCTCCACCGGCCGGGTCTGACTCCGGCCTTCGGCCTCCGCAGGGCCAAAGTCGCTTCGTAGGACATGCTATCCCATTTTATTTAAGCTGTTATACCAATAAGCGGCCGTCGATCATGATATCTACTTGTTGGCCGTCTTTTGTAATGCCTTTAATATTCATGTTTTCGTGACCAATCATAAAGTCCACATGAGCGAGGGAGTGGTTGAGACCACGTTCTTTGAGTTCATCTTCCGATAAACCATCGCTATTTTTTAGACAAGTTGGATAAGCTGCACCGATTGCTAAATGGCAGGATGCATTTTCATCAAACAATGTTTCATAGTAAATCATGTTAGATTGACTAATAGGGCTATAGTGATCCACGAGGGCTACTTCACCAAGATATTGAGATCCTTCGTCTGTTTCGATGAGTTCTTTAAGAATATCTAATCCTTCTTCAGCCGTGTAATCAACAATTTTACCGTTTTCAAAGGTAAAGGAGAAGTTAGAAATAGGATTGCCTTGATAGATAAGTGGTTTTGTACTAACTACTTTACCATTTACACCATTCCATTGAGGTGCACAGAACACCTCTTCTGTAGGTATATTGGCATTGAATTTGATACCCTCTTTGGAGAACTCTTCGCCACCTTGCCAAATATGGTTTTCTGGTAATTCGAGAAGTAAATCTGTGCCATTTTCACATGTATATCGCAATGCTTTCAATTCAAGAGCATTTAATGCTTCGCGACGATGGCGTAGCTTAGCCATATGATGCGCATATGTTTCTTTTGGTTCTACGTCGTTGAGACGGCATAATTTTAATAATGTAAGCCATAGTTGATCAATTTTTTTTTCATCAGATCCTTCGTAGCCAAGAAGTTCAGCCCAAAGTACTGTTGGTACAGCGGCTACACACCATGTTACGGATGAGTTCATGATGGCTGTATGGTAGAATGACAGAACCTTGTTAAGATTGCGTGAGTTTAGGCTAATGCGCTCTGTAGGGATACCTGCTAACGCCTTTGGATTGGCACTGATAAGTGATAAAAAGGCAGCTTTTTCTTCTACATATTGTTCGTAATATACAGGAATCCATTTAGCCGGTGTTTCTAGAACCGATGCATCAGCATGTAATAAGCGTTGTCGTGTAATTGGGGTATGGCGCCAATTGATGATAACCTCTTTGGCACCTAATTGATAGGCTTCTTCCGTAACGATGACTGCAAAATCTTTATTGTCTACATCAACAGATACGATGAGTGTTTGCTTTTCTTGTAAATTAACGCCAGACTGCAATAAAGTACGGGCGTATTTACGTAATAATTCTTGATTCATTATAGACTCCTTAACATAGTAATAGGATATACTAGGAAAGTATGTTCCTTTAATTCGATATCATTTTGAAAACTCCTGCTTATGTGACTAATAGAGTCACATGTAGGAGTTCTTTGTTGCATATGGAAACTCTAGTAGTAGGAGGTGACCATATGAAACAACTTATTATGTCACATAAGTGGATTGTAATAATCCTGTGTATTTTAGTAGGAATTTATTTCCTATGGCCTATTATAACAGAAGGAAGCCCCATAATGCCAGATTCATCTGTATTAGCCGCTGATACGACAAAGGGGACTCCAACTGAACAACAGGATAATACGCCCCTTTCTATGAATGGTGATATAAATCAAAGAGAATCACAACAGGAGGATGGTAAGGATAGTATTGTGTATATAACCGGCGCTATTCAATCGCCAGGACTGTATAAGGTGTCATCTAGCTCGACAATTGGCGATGTTATAAAAGGGGCTGGAGGTGCACTACCATATGGAGATATAGAGTCCATCAATTTAGCAGAGACTGTGACAGGTGGACAACATATTCACATCAAATTTAACTTTCACGGAAATCCTGAATCATTACTACGAAATCAAAAGATTAATATTAACACGGCTACCGTTAAAGAACTCGATTCACTACCTGGAATTGGGCCAACCATGGCAAAACGTATTGAAGAGTATCGTCAAAGTAAGGGCGCTTTTACATCTATAGAGGATATTAAGCACGTCAAAGGTATCGGCGATGGATTATTTAAGAAGATACGCGATAAAATTACAGTCTAATTTAACTATCTATTTGACCTTGAATATGCTCATCACCTATTCGGAGATAGCCCATTGTATACTAAGTGGTATCATACTAGGCATTTTATGTGCCTATAGCTCGCATTATGTTTTGCTCGATACGAGTTGGTATTGTATGTTTGGCGCTGCTGGCTATCTACTATATACATTGGTTAAAGCTGTGGCTCGCTATAGGTTACAATCGTCTTTGTCAATTAAATATATAGTTGTAACCTGCATCATCTTATGTGTATTAGGTGGCGTATCATTTGTACATGTAAACCATCAAATTAATCAGTATGTAGGACATAGTAAATTCTTTTTATCACAAGAAGGCGAATATGCACTACTCATTGATTCTCCGGTAGATCTAAAAGTAATCGATGGAAAAGAATATAAATCATTTAGTGCAGTACTGTTAGGGTTAGTGCCATACAAGGATACGGCAAAAGGCGTGCATATTAAGGCCGATGGACATATTAGAGTAACAATACAAGAAAATTCCACACATCTTCATATGGGGGATTCCATTATCGTTCATGGTACGCCTAAATCTCTCTATTTGACAGAAGAGCGAGGCACTATTGATAAGCGAAATAAGGCAATTCGTAATGAAGATATGGGCGCCATATTTGATGGTACCTATAAGGTAGTGGACTTACATACTCTTAAACAGTATAAGATAGATTCTTATATCGGTTATTATCAACGGTGCCTTCACATAATTGATTCGATGCGTAGTGCTGTTGAAGTATTGATGGAACGTTATCTATCAGATACAACTAAATGGCTTGGAATTGCCTTAGTTTTAGGTGGCCACTATGGAGAATTAGGTCAAGATGTGCTGCGTCAATTTGGCTACACCGGTATCATTCATATTTTATCTATATCGGGGTCCCATATTGCACTGTTATTTTCTATTGTATATGGCCTATGTAGATTAGGTCGTATTAGAAAACGATATGCTATGATGGGTGGTATTATAATATCTATCTTTTATTGTATAGTGGTTGGCTTTAGTGCACCTGTTGTGCGTTCTACCATAATGGGAATTTGGCTTGCTTTAGCCTATTTAAAAGGTCGAATGTATACGGCGAAACAAGGATTGGCCGTGACGGCTATACTATTTTTATTATATGATCCGTTACTTATATTGGACGTGAGCTTTCAGCTATCCTTTGGTGCCACTTATGGACTCTTATTATTTGGTATGCCATTATATCGATGGATCACAGTATTGCCACCGATTGTGAAAGCTCCACTAGTGCTCTGCATCAGTGCACAGCTTTTATTGATACCATTTCAACTTTATTATTTTCACTATTTGAGTTTAGCAAGTCTCTTTGCAGCTATTATTATTACACCTTTACTTGATATAGCTATTGTTATGTTATTTGGTTGTACCATAATATCCTTAATTATACCAATAGGTATGGTGTGGAACGTAATCGACTGGGTATTAACTATATGTTTATATGCAAATGCGCACCTCGCTAACAGTTCTATATGTCTATGGTGGATAGGTACCATTTCTTCCACATTAGGGGTGTTATACTATGGATGTATGGGATTACTATATATTAACCTAGTCTCATTAAAGCTTAGATTTAGAACTTTCACAAAAGGAATTGTACTTATGGGAATCGGCATAATTGCTATAGCTTATAGTGGTATTTTATATAGGAATGAAACGATTTTGCATATTGTACCTATGAAACAGTCAAATGCATTCCTCATTGTTAAGCCTTATGAAAAAATGGCTATGGTATATATTGATACGCCTGATGCTATTCCTATGAAAGCTAGTGAAATTCGTGTAAGAAATGGACTTCAAAGCTTTGGTATACCATTGAAAAATGTGCAGGTCAAACGATTTCAATCCACAGGTAAAAATACTGTTTTATACAAAAATGATATATCGTCTGTGATGGTCTATAATAGACAAAATGGTGAAAAAAAACTACAATTAAATGATATGAGGAACACTATTTTGATTACCTCTCAGTCGTATATGGTGAATCAAATTATAGCATTACATTCGAATCGTCCTGTGCTTGTTAGCATGCCTCGAGGCGCGATGCGAGACATTGATCCCGATGCAGAACATGTTCATTTATGGGGCTATCAATATATTCCGGATTATCGATTATGAAAGGAGGACTGGCGATGAATCAAGTATATCTAATCTATGGTAATGAACCACAACTCATAGAAGAAGAGAAACAAAAGTTTTTCTTATCTCATAAAAATCTAGATGTGTGCGTATTGCATGATGAAGCAGGTCCTTCCAAAATATCAGAACAATTGATGGAGGATTCCTTATTTGGCGATGCCAAGGTATTTTGTCTTATCAATTTACCTATCTTGAAAAAAGCAGGCCAAAAAGAGAGTCAAGAATGGGATGCACTGGCCGAGTTACTGATGAATTATACCGGTGATAATCCAGTACTTATTATCTATCACGATATGGTGGATAAACGATTAAAACAAAATAAAAAGATATTAGAATCTATTCCTAATAAGGAATGTAAGCGATTAGAAGGTGACGATTTATTGATGTGGATTCGTCAGTATTGCACCTCTAATGGATATACGCTGACGCCTGATGGGCACGACTATCTATCTCATCTATTGGAGTTATGGCAAGATGTGCCGGTTGCGTTTATGCGTACCGAGTTTGATCGATATTTTCTGTTATTAGGGAATCATAAGAAAATAGATAAATCCTTTTTAATGGAACATAGCAGTAATTATGGAGCTAAAAATATCTTTACCTTTAAAGAAGCTTTATTAAAACAAGATGTGAATACCTTATTAGAATTATTTCCGTTTATGTTTAGCTATAAAGAAATCGATCGTGCTATGGGCTATATCGAAGGACAGTTGAGGCTCCAATTATTGGTAAGCGAATGTCGTGCTGCAGGTATGACAGCTAAACAGGTAGAAATTTTTTGTAAAGAAAATGGGGCCTCTTATAAGCCGTACCCTATAAAACTGGCCTATGAAGCTAGTTCTCGTATTTCTATAAAGGCTTTAAAAGCACTCTTAATGGGACTATATGAGGTTATATTAGATAGTCGCACAAGCAAAGGGGATATGTGGCGATTTAGGGATTTATGTTTGACCTATTGCGGATATAAGGGATAAAAATGAAAGTACGTTATCGAGTAGTACCAAAACAGAATAGTAAACCTGCTTTCTATGTGAATTGTGATGATAAACAGGTAACCATACAAGCAGCAGATTCAGCATTTAAAACATTAGTATCATTGCAAGAACGATTAGCTGCTTGGTACAAAGAAAAAAATATTTCCTTTGATACGATTCCTACCAATGCAACTACATCTTGCTGCTTTGCGTGGAAGGTAGATGACGATGATGAAGAATTTGCACCATACTACTATGCCGGTGGTTGTGGTGTAGGTGAATTTATTGAAGATGTTGAAGCACATCGTCAGAAATTAGAGGAAGAAAACATGCCAGAACGGGGAAAATCTTTTGCTGGCAACAATGATGACGAAATTGATTATGCAGATGAAATTGATTATACAGATGAGTTTGTGCCCTTTATGGATGCGGTGGAATTGGACTATTTTAATCCAGACCCCACATCGTATGAGTTTGTAACTACAAGAACTCCATCTGTATCTAGTAGCTCATCATCTACATCTTCAGCTAATAGCGGACATCAACACAAAGGTGGTAAGAAATATCCACAACGCGCGCCTAAGGATGCACCAACTGATGAGGGCATGATTTTAGGCCCTCGCATTGAGGGGATACCATCAAGTATCATGGGAACTACTGAAACACCTAGTGTCATCTTTGAAGGTGTATTTGTGGGCCTAGATAAACGAGATACAAGAACGGGTAAAAGCATTGTTAATGGTAGCATCGTAGATGATACAAACAGTATGAAGTTTATCAAGTTTACGAATAGTCCTGAAGAAGGGGATGTTTTATTAAAACAATTGAAGAAATTGCAAAAGGTGCGCGTTCAAGGTAGTGTCAACTTTGATGATCGATTTGATAAGGACTATATTTTATCTATACGTAGTATCGAAGCTATCGAAGAAGACAATACAAATGAACGGACAGAAGATAGACCAGATTCTCGTGTTGAGCTTCATCTCCATACTAAGATGAGTGATAAAGATGCACTCGTATCGATTAAGGATTTATTTAAAACTGTCAAAAAATGGGGGCATCCTGCGGTCGCTATTACCGACCATGGTGTTGTACAAGCCTTTCCTGAAGCACAAGCACTTGGTAAAGAACTTGGTGTTAAGGTTATTTATGGCGTTGAAGGGTATCTTGTTGATGATGCGGATTTAGAAAAGGAATTATCCTTAGACGTTGTAAAACGAAAAGATGAGGCGCCTCGATATCACATTATTTTGTTAGCTCAAAACATGGTGGGCTTACGTAATCTGTATAAAATGATTTCCATATCCCATTTGGAATACTATAAACGGAGACCTCGTTTGCCTCGTTCTATCATTGAAGAACATCGTGAGGGTATTCTCATAGGGTCTGCCTGTGAAGCAGGTGAATTGATGCAGGCTATTGTTAAAGGTTCCTCCAAAGAAGAGCTATTAACGATTGCATCCTTCTATGATTACCTTGAAATTCAACCACATACCAACAATACATTCTTAATTCGCAAGGGTATCGTGCCAGATGAACAAGCTCTGATCGATATGAATAAGACGGTTATTGAATTGGGCGAAGCTCTCAATAAACGTGTATGTGCTACCTGTGACGTTCATTATTTAACGCCAGAGGAAAAGATATATCGTGAAATCATGTTGACTGCGTGTGGGTTCCCTGATGCGGATGAGCAACCGGATTTACACTTGCGTACAACTGATGAAATGCTGGCATCATTCCCTTATTTAAGTGAAGAGAAGGCCTATGAAGTTGTTGTTACAAATACGCGTGCTATTAACGATAGTATTGAAGATATAAAACCAGTGCCAGATGGTACATATTCACCTAAAATCGAAGGGGCTGATGAAGCTTTCACAGAAATGTGTTATGTAAATGCGAAGAAGATTTATGGTGATCCATTGCCTCGTGTTGTACAGGAACGCCTAGATTATGAACTCGACTGTATCATCAGCAATGGTTATGGCGTGCTTTACTATATCGCTCATAAGCTGGTAAAAAAATCACTAGATGATGGGTACCTCGTAGGTTCTCGTGGTTCTGTAGGTTCGTCCTTTGCTGCTACCATGTCTGAGATTACGGAAGTTAATCCATTGCCACCGCATTATATTTGTCCTGAATGTAAGTGGTCGGAATTTTATGAAAATGGTGAATACGCCGGTGGATTCGATTTACCGCGTCGTGACTGTCCTAATTGCGGTCATCCATTACAAACGAATGGCCATGACATTCCATTTGCTATCTTCCTTGGTTTCGAAGGCGATAAGGTTCCAGATATCGATTTGAATTTCTCTGGTGACTACCAAGCGAAGGCTCATAAGTACACAGAAGAATTGTTCGGTCGTGACAATGTATTTAAGGCTGGTACGATAGGTACTATTGCAGATAAGACTGCTTTTGGTTATGTAAAGAAGTATGCAGAATTAAGAAATATTCAGGCTCGCAGTGGATTCCTTGAACATCTCGCAAAAGGATTTACGAATGTAAAAAATACAACAGGCCAACATCCAGGTGGCATCATGGTTTGTCCTCGTGATATGGACGTGCATCACTTTACGCCGATTCAGCATCCGGCCAACAAAAAAGAGAGTGGCGTATTAACCACTCACTTTGACTATCACTCTATTGAAGGACGTATGACAAAACTCGATATTCTAGGCCATGATGATCCGACGATTATTCGTATGTTGGAGGATTTGACCGGCATTGATGCAAAGACGATTCCTTTTGATGATCCGAGAACGCTAAGTCTATTTTCTTCAACAGAGGGTATCGGATTAACGCCTGAACAATTGCAAGGGGACCAAGTAGCTAGCCTTGCCGTACCGGAATGTGGTACGAAATTTGTACGGGGCATGTTAGAAGATTCTAGACCTCAAACCTTCTCTGATCTTGTTCGTATTTCTGGTTTCTCCCACGGTACGAATGTATGGCTCGATAATGCACAGGAACTCATTAAAAATGGTACTTGTAAATTGAACGAAGCTATTTCTACTCGTGATGACGTAATGAACTTTTTGATTCATCGTGGCATGAATAAGAAAAACAGTTTCTTCGTCATGGAAAATGTTCGTAAAGGGAAGGGCATTGAAAAGAGAAATAAACAAGGGCAAGCAACTACGGAATTTGAAAAAGAAATGCGAGAAAATAATATTCCTGAATGGTTTATTGAGTCTTGTAAAAAGATTTCCTATCTATTCCCGCGTGCCCATGCAGTTGCTTATGTAATGATGGCATTCCGTATTGCGTGGTTTAAGGTATATCATCCGTTGGCATTCTATGCAGCGTATTTCTCAATTCGTGCTAAAGCCTTTGATTTACGGATCATGACCGGTGATTTGAATACACAATTGAAAGAATTTAATCGAATTAAAGCTCTTGACCGTGGTGCCAGCCCTAAGGAAAAGGATTTGATGTCTGCCTTAGAGGTATCCATGGAAATGTATCAACGGGGTTATCGTTTTATTAACGTAGATATTCAACATTCCGGTGCTCGCCGATTTAGCATTAAGGACGGCGCACTATTACCACCATTCTTAGCTATCGATTCACTTGGTGAAACCGTTGCTGATGCAATCGTAGAAGAACGAGAAGCAAAACCATTTACATCGTTAAAAGACTTACAACGTCGTTGTAAGGTATCGGCTACCATCATTGAAACGATGAAAGAACTAAAATGCTGTGGTGATTTGCCAGAAGACGAACAAATGTCGTTATTTGGCTAATTCTTCTGATTTGATTAACATTAAAAGGTGTCATCGTTTGATGACACCTTTTTTTTGAAAGTTTTGCAGTTTAATTATTTTGGCAGATTTTAGTATAAGGATTTATATTTCATCCAGTTAGTTTTAGCCATTTCTTTAAGTTCTGTACCACGTCCATCAAGGATGGCGTTGATCAAGTATTTACTAAAGCCTTTTGCTTGTTGGTATGCAATTTTTGGAGGCATAGCAAGTTCTTGTTTATCTACACGAACGTTGATAATGACAGGACCTTCATTATAGTTCAAGGCTTCTTTAATTTTTTCATCAACCTCGCTAGAGTTTGTAATGCTAATACCTTTGATACCAGCTGCTTCAGCAAGTTTACCAAAGTCAGGATTTACAAAGTCTGTAGCATAATCTAGGTAACCAGATGCTTTCATTTCCATGGCAATGAAGCTAAGTTCTTCATTGTTAAATACGAATACTTTCACAGGAAGATTTAATTGTTTTAATGACAACATTTCGCCCATCATCATGGTGAAACCGCCGTCCCCAGATAGGGAGATAACTTGGCGATTTGGACATGCATTTTGAGCGCCTATTGCGTGCATCATTGCATTGGCCATGGAACCGTGGTTGTAGGAGCCAATGATACGACGTTTGCCATTCGTTTTGATATGGCGTGCAGTCCAGATAACAGGGGTGCCCACATCAAATGTAAAGATGGCATCATCAGCAGCCAATTTATTGAGACGATTTACGAAATATTGAGGGTGAATTGCTACACCATCTGGTTCTGCAACAGCATAGCTGTCTAAATCACTACGGAATTTAGTGTATGCTTTACGAACGGTATCGATGAATTCTATATCATCGCGTTGTGTAAGGTGAGGGAGTAGTTCGTGTAATGTATCTTTCACAGAACCTATGATGCCTTGTGTTAATGGAACGCGTGCACCAAGAGCGGATGGATTAATGTCTACTTGAATTACCTTAGCATTTTCCGGATAGAATGGACGATAAGGGAAATCGGTACCTAACATGATTAGTGTATCGCATTGCTCAATAGCGCGGTAACCGGATGTATAACCAAGCAAACCTGTCATGCCGACATTATAAGGATTATCCCACTCAACCCATTCTTTGCCTCTGAAAGCATGTACAACAGGGGCTTGTAATTTAGTAGCAAGTTCAACCACTTCGTCATGAGCGCCGGCACAACCAGCACCACAGAAAAGTGTAATGCGTTTGCCATTGGTTATATGTTGGACCATTTCAAGAATATCCTCTGATTGAGGAATTACGCGTGGCAATTTAGGCGCATGCCATGTAGGTAATTCATCAATTTCTGTTTCCATAACGGCCACATCACCAGGTAGAACGATTACGGCAACATCGCGATTGCCAACTGCGGCATTCATGGCGCGGAATAGGATTTCAGGCATTTGCTTTGGATTAGAAACGAGTTCACAGAAACAAGAGCACTCTTTAAATAAATTTTCTGGATGTGTTTCTTGGAAATAGTTGAGACCGACTTCGGATTGTGGAATATGAGAGGCAATAGCGAGCACTGGTACACGATTGCGATGACAATCAAATAGACCATTGATCAAATGGAGATTACCAGGGCCAGAGCTACCAGCACATACGGTTAATTTACCTGTTAATAGAGCCTCTGCACCAGCAGCGAAGGCTGCAGATTCTTCGTGGCGCACGTGTTCAAATTGAATTTTCCCATTACGACGTAAACTATCGTTTACCGAGTTTAAACTATCCCCAGTAATACCATAAATTCTTTTGATGCCTGCGTTAGCTAATACTTCTATGAGTACATCTGATATACGTTTTTTTGCCATATTATCACCTCTATATGATAATTAATGTTATTTAAAAATATAATTCATTGTATACTGTAAATAGTAGTATCTTATGATTGCATATTATGTGACTTTTATCACAATATATTGTATACATCACAAAATTAGTTCAATTTCTAAAAGTGCTATATAATTGAGATGGATATTAATAAGTTTTCTCATATACAAATGTATAATCTTGCGAAAGTATCATAAAAGTGGTACTATAAACATATAAATTAATATGATAAGTCTTTGGGGATAGGTGAAATTCCTTACCGGCGGTGATAGTCCGCGAGCCATATGGCATGAATCGGTGTAATTCCGATACCGACAGTAGAGTCTGGATGAGAAAAGACGATACCACATGATTTCATGTGTATGTATGATGCTCCAAGGACTATGTATATAGTCCTTTTTTTATTGAGGTATTATGATGAACGACGAATTATATATGAAACGTGCCATTTGTCTTGCAAAAATGGCAACAGGACATACATCGCCCAATCCTTTGGTTGGTGCCGTCGTAGTAAAAAATAATACAATAGTTGGCGAAGGGTATCACCATAAGGCTGGTGAGGCCCATGCGGAAGTACATGCTTTAGATGCAGCGGGAGATAATGCTAGGGGGGCTACCTTATATGTAACCCTTGAACCTTGTGCTCATTATGGAAAGACCCCGCCATGTGCAAAGCGTGTCGTAGAATCTGGTATTGCTCGCGTTGTGATTGGTAGTACCGATCCAAATCCACTAGTAGCTGGTAAGGGCATTCAAATTCTTACAGAGGCTGGTATAGAGGTAACTACAGATGTATGTGTGGATGAATGTATTCAGTTAAATGAACATTTCTTTACATTTATTCAAACACATAAACCGTTTGTAACCATAAAGAGTGCTATGTCCTTAGATGGTAAAATTGCTACTTTCACGGGTCAATCCCAATGGATTACGAATGAAAGCTCCCGTAAGGATGGGCATGTGCTAAGAGCAATTCATGATGCGATGCTTGTTGGTATTGGTACCATCTTGGCCGATGATCCATTGCTTAATTGTAGACTGACTAGAGATGAATTATATCAAGCTGTTATCGACACAAATGAGGTATCTTTAGAGAATACATTAGAGATACATCAGCCAGATATTGTTATCTTGGATAGTCAAGGGCGTACGCCAACGGATGCAAAGGTATTTACGATTCCCAATCGCAAGGTTATCGTTTATGTAGCGAAGGGTTGTCCAGAGCAGCGTAGAGTTGCTTTGACTAATGCTGGAGCGATTGTAGAGGAACTCCCAACAAAATCGGTGCGTCAAGGACGTACTACTGATGTAGCTATAGATATTAAGAAGATAGACATTCAAGCGTGTTTGGAACATCTTGGAAAGCAAGGATACACATCAGTGCTTGTTGAAGGTGGTTCCACCATCATCAGTTCTTTTGTTGAATCGTTGGCCTTTGATAAAATTGTTACCTATATAGGCAATCTTGTCATAGGTGGAACGAATAGTACATCTGCTGTAGGTGGTATAGGTTTTGCTACATTACATGAGGCGCCTATACTCGAATTTGCTAGTTCACGAATACTAGATAATAATATTCGCATAGAATCCTATCGTGTAGGAAGGGAGGGCTCCTATGTTTACAGGCATCGTTGAAGAAGTTGGCAAAATGGTAAGTGTTAAAAAGGGAGCTCAATCCTTAGTGTTGACGATTGGTGGCCATAAAATTTTTGACGATTTAAAAATTGGTGATTCTGTAGCGGTTAATGGCGTTTGTTTAACAGCAACATCAATTGGTAATCATCAATTTACTGCAGACGTTATGCCGGAGTCAATAAGTATGACGACGTTTACCAATTTAAAGGTAAATCAACCCGTTAATCTCGAACGCGCCATGGCTGCTAATGGAAGATTTGGAGGGCATATCGTAGCTGGTCATGTGGATGGTACAGGTCGTATTGTCAATATGAAACGCACAGATAACGCTATTATTTTCACGATTTCTGCACCAAAGTCGATTATGGATTACGTTATTTATAAAGGCTCTATTACAATCGATGGTATTAGCTTAACGATTATGGAGAGAACGGAATCGACATTTTCCGTATCTATCATTCCACATACATTAAGCGAAACTGTGCTCGGATATGCGTCGATTGGTACAGAGGTAAATTTAGAAACAGATATTACAGGCCGTTATATTCGTCATTTTATGACATTAGATGAGCCTACACATACAAGTAAGTCCAAAAAATCCATAGAATCTCTATTAGTAGAGAACGGATTTATGTAAAAGGAGGAGTTGTCTCCATGAATTATACATTGAATACAATTGAAGAAGTTCTTCAAGATATGAAAGTTGGTAAACCTGTTATTATCGTTGATGATGAAAGTCGCGAAAATGAAGGGGATTTAATCATCGCTGCTGAGTTTGCTACTCAAGAAAACATTAATTTCTTTGTTAAATATGCACGTGGTATCGTATGTACACCGATGAGACGAGAAGCTTTAGAACGTCTCGGCATTCCTGCAATGGTCACGAAGAATACGGATAACCATGAAACAGCGTTTACTGTTACCGTAGACCATGTAGATACAACTACAGGTGTTTCTCCTGCAGAACGGGCCTATACGATTCAAAAATTATTAGATCCAACTGCAAAACCTGCTGATTTCCGTCGACCTGGACACGTATTCCCATTGGTATATAAAGAAGGTGGCGTTCTTGTACGCCAAGGTCATACGGAAGCTTCTGTAGACCTTTGTCGTCTTGCTGGTTTACAAGAAGCTGCTGTTATCTGTGAAATCACTAAAGATGATGGCGATATGGCACGTTTACCAGACTTAATCGAATTTGCTAAGGAACATGATTTAAAAATTGCATCCGTAGCAGAACTCATCGAATATCGTAAACAACATGAAGACATGATTGAATTGGGCGCTTGCTCCAAATTACCAACAAAATTTGGCAATTTCAATATTTTCGTATTTAAAAATGATTTGGATCATAAAGAACATCTTGCAATCGTTAAGGGCGATGTACAAGATTGTGAAGATGTGCTTGTACGCATTCACTCCGAATGTTTAACAGGTGATGTATTTGGTTCTAAACGCTGCGACTGTGGCGAACAATTAGAAAATGCATTACGCTCCATCGAAAAAGAAGGCAAAGGCGTTGTTGTGTATATGCGTCAAGAAGGCCGTGGCATTGGCTTAACAAATAAAATTAAGGCCTATGCATTGCAAGAACAAGGCCTTGATACGGTAGAAGCGAATGAACAATTAGGTTTTCCTGCAGATATGCGCGAGTATTCCTTAGCGGCTCAAATTGTTCGATTCCTAGGTATTAAGAGTATCCGTTTATTGACGAATAACCCTGAAAAACGCCATGGATTAGAACATTGGGGTGTTGATGTACACAAACGTGTACCTCTCATTATTCCTGCCAACAAATTTAATGCAGGCTATTTAAAAACAAAAGAAGAAAAAATGGGTCATATGTTAGAGGACTAATTTTTCTTTACTAACTTAGATATGTAAACTAATCATTCATAGGAGGCTATAACATGATGGTTCAAGAAGGTAATTTGGTTGGTACTGGTAAAAAATTTGCTATTATCGGTTCTCGTTTTAATGAGTTCATTACATCTAAATTAATTGGTGGCGCAGAAGATTGTTTATTGCGTCATGATGTTAAACAAGAAGATATTACAGTCATTTGGGTTCCTGGTGCTTATGAAATTCCTTTGATTGCAAAAAAGGCAGCTTTATCTGGTCGTTATGATGCTGTTATTTGTGTAGGTGCTGTAATTCGTGGGTCTACTACACATTATGACTATGTTTGTAATGAAGTGGCAAAAGGTATTGCTCATGTTTCTTTAGAAACAGGTATCCCTGTTATGTTCGGTGTAGTAACAACTGAAAATATCGAACAAGCTATCGAACGTGCTGGTACAAAAGCGGGTAATAAAGGTTACGATTGCGCTATGGGTGCTATCGAAATGGTTAATCTTATCGATCAAATCTAAATCAACCTTTGAAAACACTCGGTATCGTATGATACTGAGTGTTTTTTATATCGAAAGTTTGTTCTTTTATTTAAAAAATCATCTAAACAAACATATGTTCCTATATAATGGAAAATATACATATATCATGCTATACTATATAGGCACTAAAGAGTGTAATACATAATAATTTGATTATACATAAGGAATGATTGAATGGATTATATAAAACGTTTTACTACCCGTGAAGGGGTTCGTATGTCATTAGCCGTTACGACGGATACGGTAGAGACCGCTCGCGTACATCATGATTTATGGCCGGTCGCAACAGCTGCTCTAGGACGTGTCATGACGGGCGCTCTATTATTGGCTGGTGATTTTAAAAATCATGAAAATGTAAGTCTTCGCATTAAAGGTGATGGCCCGCTCGGTGTTGTACATGTCGATGCATTTTCCGATAATACTGTTCGCGGTTATGTAGATGAGCCACATGTGGATGTGCCATTAAAACGTGCTGGAAAACTCGATGTAGGTGGTGCAGTCGGCCACCATGGGGAAGTACAAGTTACAAGATTCACTAAATTGGCCCAAGATTATACATCTACTAGCCCTATTCAAAGTGGTGAAGTAGCAGAGGATTTAGCGTACTATCTTTATACATCTGAACAGGTGCCATCTACGATTAGCTTAGGCGTTCTCGTAGATCCCGATTATCATACCATTGTAGCTGGTGGTTTTATTGTTCAAGCTTTACCTGATGCTACCGATGCTGCATTGGCTATGGTAGAAAAGAATATCAATGAATTAGGACCTGTTACAGAATATTTAAAAGAACATCCTGATGGTAAGGGCCTTGTTGAAAAAGTGCTAGACGGCCTTACTGTTAATGAAGTTTATAATGAACCAGTATCTTTTAAATGTCGTTGTAGTCGAGATCGATTCGCTGGCGTTCTTATGACATTGCGTGAAGATGATAAGAAATCCCTTTTAGAAGATGAAACAACAGAGCTAGTTTGTCATTACTGTAATGAAAAGTATCATTTCTCTAAAAAAGAACTAGAAGATATGTTTACGCCTAAAGGACCCATTCAATAATAGATCTTTTTCTATAGATTGTTTTATCATTATGTGAGAAAATATAAAAATAGAGTATTTTTAATAGGAGGCAACTATGAGTGCAATCGGTGTAATTGGCGGAACAGGTGTTTATGATCCGTCTATATTTGAAAATATTCATGAAGAATCCTTGATGACTCCTTATGGAGAGATTGATTATGTTCAAGGAACATATAAAGGTAAAACTGTAATTTTTGTGGCTCGTCATGGTAAAGACCATACGATTCCTCCACATAAAATTAATTATCGTGCCAATATTTGGGGCCTAAAAAAGCTAGGTGTTAAATTCATTATTTCTACAACTGCTGTAGGTTCTTTGAATAAGAATTTTGAGCCTGGTCATTTTGTCTTAACAGATCAATTTCTTGATTTTACAAAAAACCGCGTCACTACATTCTATGAAGGTGGCGATCGTCCAGTAGCACATTTAGATGTGACCAATCCATATTGCCCTGAGCTTCGTCAAATCATTGAATCTGTAGGTAAAGAACAAAAGTTATCTATCCATAATGGCGGTACCTATGTATGTACAGAAGGTCCACGTTTTGAAACACCTGCAGAGATTAAAATGTTCCATATGCTTGGTGGTGATACGGTTGGTATGACGAATGTACCAGAGGTTAATCTAGCAAACGAAGCTGAAATGGCGTACACAACAATCTCCATGATTACGAACTACGCTGCTGGCATTTCTGAAAGTGCCCTTACTCACAGCGAAGTTGTGGAAATGATGGGCGAAATGGCATCTCAATTGAAAGCGCTTATCTTAGGCACAATTGAGGCTATTGATATGAATGCAGACTATGCAGCTCATCATCGCATGGCTGAATACGGCGGATTTAAATTATAAGAGATCGTATCCATTTTGATATGACAATGTGGAGGGAGGTCTCATGAAAAATATCGAATGGCGTGATGGTACGCTCATTTTATTAGATCAAACAAAATTGCCAACTGAGGTGAAATATATACATTGTACTGATTGGCGACAAGTGGCCGAGGCTATAAAGATGCTTCGTGTCCGTGGAGCTCCTGCTATCGGCGTTGCTGCTGGTTATGGTCTTATTTTAGCGGCTGTAGAGGCAAATCGTTTAGAGGTTCCCTTTTCTGAACAGCTATCAACCTTTTATGAGTGGAGTGAAGAATTAAAGGAAACTCGACCGACGGCCATTAATTTAGCTTGGGCTGTTAATCGTATTATAGCGATTGTGAAAGCTGGTCCATTTGCGTCTATGCATGAAATTATAGACCGCATCACGCATGAGGCCATTGTTATCCATGAAGAGGATGTACAACTTAACACACGCATGGCTATTAATGGGGCCACTTTATTTAAAGGAAAACAGAATTTACGAATTTTAACGCATTGTAATGCTGGTGCTTTAGCGACAGGTGGCCTTGGCACTGCACTTGGTGTGATTCGTAAACTACATGAACAGGGTCAATTGGAAATGGTGTATGCCGATGAAACACGTCCGTTGTTGCAAGGTGCCCGTTTAACGGCTTTTGAACTCCATGAGGATGGAATTCCTGTTACATTAGAGACTGATAATATGGCGGCCTATGCAATGCAACAAGGTTTAATTGATGCCATCATAGTTGGTGCTGATCGCATCACAACGGAAGGTGATGTAGCTAATAAAATTGGTACTTATGGATTAGCAGTGCTTGCAAAATTCCATAATATTCCATTTTATGTAGCTGCTCCATATAGTACATTTGACTTTACACTCAAAGATGGTAAGGATATTCCTATTGAAATGCGCGCTGATGATGAAGTGATGGCGTTCCAAGGTGTGCCATCTGCGCCTACGGGTATTCATGTATTAAATCCTGCTTTTGATGTAACACCTCATGAACTAGTAACAGCTATTATTACTGAAGAAGGTGTTTTAACACCAAACTATCAAGAGTCTATTGCTCGCTTGCAATCCGTTGTTGATAACAAGTAGATGTTATTACGGATGTATATAAAACTTATCATGTTAAAGTAAGTTCTTTTCACAACCTGTATATTATTAATTGAAGAATGAAGGGGTACATATGCAATCATTAATTAAAGATATAAATCTCGCTGCTGAAGGCCGTAAAAAAATCGACTGGGTTTCTAATTTTATGCCTACACTAAATACATTGGGCGATCGTTTTGAAAAAGAACAAACTTTCAAAGGCCAAACAATTGTTGTTTCCGTTCACTTGGAAGCTAAAACTGCATACCTTGCAACTGTGTTAAAGCGCGGTGGTGCTGATGTTATCGTTACAGGTTCAAACCCTCTTTCTACACAAGATGATGTAGCAGCAGGACTTGTTGACATGGGTCTTACTGTATATGCTTGGTACGATTGCACCGATGAAGAATATTTTATGTTCCTTAATAAAGCATTAGATCATAAACCTCATATTATCATCGATGACGGTGGTGATCTTGTTAACCTATTACATACAACACGTACTGATGCTAAAGAACGTTTGTTAGGTGGTAGTGAAGAAACTACAACAGGTGTTCATCGTTTGTATGCATTGGAACACGCTAAACAATTGACATTCCCTATGATTGCTGTTAATGATTCTAACTGCAAATACTTATTCGATAACCGCTATGGTACAGGTCAATCTGTATGGGATGGTATCATGCGTACTACCAACCTTACAGTAGCAGGTAAAAACGTTGTAGTTGCTGGTTATGGCTGGTGCGGTAAAGGCGTTGCAATGCGTGCTAAAGGTTTAGGCGCTCACGTATTCGTTACAGAAGTTGACCCTATTAAAGCTATTGAAGCTGTATTTGATGGTTTCACTGTATTGCCTATGATAGAAGCTGCTAAAATTGGCGATATCTTCTGTACGGTAACAGGTTGTAAAGATGTTATCGTAAAAGAACATTATGAAGTTATGAAAGATAAAGCTGTTCTTTGTAATGCTGGTCATTTTGATTGCGAAGTTAATGTTCACGATTTAGAACATGTTGCAGTTAGCCATGAACGTGTTCGTCAAAATATTGAAGGCTATACAATGGCTGATGGCCGTAAACTCTATGTATTGGCTGAAGGCCGTCTTGTAAACTTAGCAGCAGGCGATGGTCATCCTGCTGAAATCATGGACTTGTCCTTTGCTATGCAAGCATTGGCTGCTGAACATGTATTAAACAATGGTAAAAACATGGAACCAAAAGTGTATGTATTGCCTCGTGAACTTGATGAAGAAGTAGCAAAAATTAAATTACACTCCATGGGCTACGATTTAGATGCATTAACACAAGACCAAATCGATTACTTAACAAAGGTAAACTAATATAATCTTTAACTTGAACATCTTATTAACCGAGTCTATATAGACTCGGTTATACCTATACAAGGAGGCATTATGTCAGATTTATTAATTACCAATGTAGATGTTCTTACCGACAATGGAACATTAAAAAATCATGCTGTTGCAATCGAAAATGGTTATATTACTGCTATCTTAACCGGAGAAGAAGCAAAATCTGCACAATCAAAGGAAACACTAGACGGTAAAGGTCAATTGGCCGCTCCAGGTCTCGTCAATACACATACGCATATAGCGATGGGATTATTCCGTAATTATGCGGATGATTTAGAACTTATGGATTGGCTTGAAACAGCGATTTGGCCAACAGAGGCTAAATTGAATGACAATCTGGTTAAATGGGGGACACAACTAGGTATTGCAGAGATGCTACGTTCTGGTACGACTACATTTAGCGATATGTATTTCTTTATGAATACAACAGCTGACGTGGTGAAAGAAACCGGTATTCGTGCTGTATTGTCCCGTGGTCTTGCCGGTGTTTCTCCTACAGCTGATCAAGCGCTTGTGGAAAATGCAGATTTGTTCCATACCTATCATGGTTATGATAACGACCGCATCAAGGTTCTATTAGGACCACATGCGCCATATACTTGTCCAGATGCGTATATGGAAAAGGTTATTGCTTTATCTCATGAACTAAATTGTGGCATTCATATGCACTTATCCGAAACAAAAGGGGAAGTGGAGAATGTTATAAAAGCGACTGGCAAGACACCAATCGATCATATGCATGATTTAGGTTTGTTCTGGAATACTACATTAGCAGCTCACTGCGTACATGTAACAGAAGAAGATATGGCTATTATGGCTGAAAATAATGTAGCTGTAGCTCATAATCCACAATCTAACTTGAAATTAGCTAGCGGTATTGCGCCTATTCCTGAAATGATAGAAAAAGGGATTACTGTAGGTCTTGGTACAGATGGTTCTGCATCAAATAACAATGCGGATATGCTTGAAGAAGTTCGTTTAGCAGCTACTTTACATAAAGCTCGTCTCTATGATCCAAAGGCTATTCCTGCACAAGCGGCTTGGAATATGGGGACTGTAAAAGGGGCCAAAGCTCTTGGTTATAATGACCTCGGTAAAATTGCAGTAGGTCAACGTGCCGATATCGTGTTGTATGATGTATCTGGTATGCATTGGATGCCTCGATATAATGATGTGGCAGCACTTGTATACTCAGCTAATAGCTCTGATGCGAATACAGTTATTGTAGCCGGCAAGGTTCTTATGAAAAATAAAGAACTATTGACTATCGATGAAGAGAAATTGCGTAGCGAAATCGGTAAGGCTCAAGAGTATTTTAAAAACTAAAATTATATACCTCATATAACGAAAACCCACTCATGATATAGTTCATAGAGTGGGTTTTGTGTTGTCTAGCGTAATACGAATTCTATTTAATAGCTTTCACCAAAAACATAGGCACTGGGATATAAAATTCATCCTCTTCGCTGTATATACGAGGACCTACAGTAGGATCAATAGATACAGAACTAGCACCCATCTTAGTGAGCAATTCTATGTCCCATTGTGGACGTGTAAAGGAAGAAATATCGAGCATATGATAAATGGTATGACAACGTTCCTTTAGTTCATTACTCACATGTTCATGTGCATGATGTACAGATTGTGGTAAATTATGATGATTGCGTGCATGTTCCGCATCATAGTTTAAAATTAATCCGCCAGGACGGATGACACGCAACCATTCAGCATAGGCTTTATCTGGATGTGGTAAATTCCATGTTACATTACGAGCTACAACGATATCAAATGTATTCGTATCAAAACTTAAATTTTCAGCATCCATAACAGAGAAGGTAGCATCAGAATCTAAGGATTGGGCTAATTGCTTTGCCTCTTCAATCATATTAGGTGTGATGTCAATACCATGTACTGTATGACCCAATTCAGAGAGAATAATACTGAAAAAACCTGCACCACAACCAATATCTAAGATACGTAAAGAACGGTCAGAATCAAAAATATGACTCATTAACTCATCACGCCAAAGTTTAAGTTTAGGGCTTTCTAATTCTTTAGCTCGTAAAGAGCCAAAATCACGAGCACGGTCACTCCAATAGGATGTAATAAACTTTTTATCATCTTTCATAGGATGATTTTTTTCAAATATATCATTCATTTTTTCAGTTCTCCTCATTTTTAATACACTTAATAGTACCATAAAATGAGAATGTACCATACTATAAATATCACACTTACTCCATAAATAATTAATATTGAGTATGATATAATACATCTATATTTTTGTTTTATGAAAGGACAGGATAATGATTTTACAGACTGGACAGCGCACGGATATTCCTGCCTTTTATGGGCAATGGTTAATTAATCGCGTCCGCCAAGGATTTGTAGATGTACGCAATCCCTATAATCCGATACATATAACACGATATCCTATCAATCATGAGGTTGTAGATGGTATTGCGTTTTGTACAAAGAATCCGTTGCCTTTCATTCCGCTCTTACATGAAATAAATGATTATAGACAGTATTGGCATATGACTATAACTCCGTATGGAGCAGATATAGAGACTAATGTACCACAAGTGGATTTAGTAATAGACGGATTTAAACGAATATCTACAAAATGTAACCCTCAGTCCATGGTGTGGCGTTATGATCCTATTATTTTAACCCACAACTATACAGTTGATTTTCATTTTGAAAGCTTTTATAAAATGGCTAAGTCTTTAAAAGGATACACAGATACTGTAGTTGTCAGTTTCATAGATATATTTGATAAGGTAGCTCATAATTTTCCTGAAGGTTATAGACCAAGTTTAGATATTCAAAAGAAGATCATTAAAGAATTAGTATCTATAGCGCATTCTCATCATATGATACTTAAAACCTGTGGAGAAGGGAACGTTTTCAAAGAATTAGGTGTTAATACGGAGGGCTGTCTTACGCTAGATTGTTATGAACGGGCCTGGAACGTAAAATTAAAAGCTCCTAAACGTACACCAGCTAGACCTGAGTGTAATTGTTATCTACATGGTGATATAGGTGCCTATGATACTTGTAGCCATTTTTGTCGCTATTGTTATGCTAATAGGAATCAGGCTGCAGTTCATCAAAATCGCTTATTACATGATCCGAACTCTAGCTTGCTTATTGGTACACTTTCAAAAACAGCAATTATTAAAGAGAGTGTGGAAAAAAGCTGGATTGTAGATACAAATTACACACAAGATTCTTTATTTTAAGGAGAATTATAAACTGCTTTTACGCCTATAGCGTTGACGTATCGTGTAAAATATAGACAAAAGGGCTTATCAAAGGGACATCTCAGGAATATAAGAGGGTGTAAAGCCTATTTTTTGTTTATTGTTTTATTATTACAAGGAGGTGGAGTATGATCACCTATAAGAATGAAAGTAAAGATTCATTACAATCACTAGAATCATCTATGCCAGTTCTTGCCATGTGTTATGATTTTGATAAGACCTTAACACCTGATGATATGCAGGCACAAGGCTTTATCCAATCTGTTGGCTATGATGAAGAGCAAATCAAACAGTTCTGGCAAGAATCTAATCAACTGGCTAAGAAAAATGATATGGATAATAACTTGGCTTATATGTACAAGATGATTCAAGAAGCAGTGGGCCGTTTTTATGTAACTCGAGAAAAGCTTATGGAATATGGCAATCAAGTGGAACTATATGAAGGTGTTCGCACTTGGTTTGAACGTATTCGTGAATATGGTTTAGAACACGGTGTACGCATTGAACATTACATCATATCTTCTGGTTTAAAAGAGATGATTGAAGGCACTGAAATGGCAAAAAATGGGGCTTTCAAAAAAATCTATGCCAGCGCATTTATGTTTGATGATAAAGGCGTAGCCGTGTGGCCTGCACAAGCCATCAATTACACGAATAAAACACAGTTCCTATTCCGTATACAAAAGGGCGTGTTAGATATAAATGATCCCGGTGTAAACGATTATATCCGCCCAGAAGAGCAACGAGTACCATTCCGCAACATGATTTATATAGGTGATAGTGATACAGATATTCCTTGCATGAGCCTTGTCAATATCAATGGTGGACATTCAATCGGTGTATACGATCCAGATAGCAAGAATAAGGATAAGGTTTATAAAATGATGCAACATCATCGCATTCGTTATTACGCATCGGCAGATTATACAGATGGATCCGATTTAGATACTGTGGTTAAACAAATCATTCAAAAAACAGCAGCTTATGAGGCGCTAGAACAGCAATATGTACGTAATAAGCATGAAGCGGAATCACATAGATAGGAGTTTCTATAATGAATACACAGGATATATCAAAAGAATGGATAGACACATTTAATCATCTCGGCAGTGAGGGGAAATTAAAAGCACCTGTTGATTATCATGCCATATTCGAAGCTGATGAACTATTTGGTAAAAAACTATATACATTGCCGATGGGATATATAACTTTACCAACAGGTCGTATTTTTGCGTGTGATCCATTAACACATTTAGCTGCTGTTGATAATAAGACATATATACGTACCGTAGATCCGGGAATATATCCAATAGAAACTAAAGTAGCTGAATTAGATACAGATTATTATCGTTATGTATTAACAAGAGTTTTGTTTAAGAATACAAAGCCTGTACAATATGAATTGGCCCTTAAAGGTCATGAGGATTTAAGCGAATTAGAAGATGATGGAAGTTATATTGGTTTTCCTGTAGATGCAGGATTGGCCACCATTGTTGATGAAGCAACTGTAACTGCGTATAGAGAATTTGATCGTCATTGGTATGAACAACATCCTAATGGCAATATTTATGATGATTACTTTGACGAGTTATTTAAATTAAATGCTATCGCTTATCCAAAATTTCAACGTCCAGGTGGCGATTGGATTAACTTTAAAATACCAAACACCGATTTGTATGTACCGATGATACAATCTGGATTTGGTGATGGTTTATATCCTGTATATTGGGCTTTTGATGAAGCCGGAGATATATGCCAAATTATTATTGAATTCATAAGTTGTAGCTCTAATGAGTAGTAATAAAAATAGTATATAAATCTATGGATAGAAAAATAAGGCGCTTAGCAATGCTAGGCGCCTTTAATGTATTAATTTTTTATTTGATTATTAGATGCCAAAAATCCAGTTAATAACTACACGTAAACAACTGAGACCTACAACGATTTCTGCAAGAAAACGCAAGGAATGTTCCATGCCATTTCCTAGATTTTTTAAACTGCCAATTTTAGCTTTACTTACGATATCACACCAGCACATATAATACCTCCATAAGAGTTAATATGAGTAAATTACATAATTTATATGCTTATTTTACAACTTAATTCTAAGAATTTCAATATATAGTTTTAGAAAATAGTAAGTTTTTATAAGATAGTTATAATTTGTAAACGTATATAAAGGAATCATTTAATTAAAAGAGTTAAATATGCTATTATGAAATTAATTATTATTGTGTTGTGTAATATTATGGAGAGATATATGAAAAAATTTATATTAGGATTAGCTATAGCCTTAGCTGCATGTAATATAACATCTGCAAAAGAATATATTACATTAGAATCCCCAGCTGGTAATACTATCGTCGATGAAAAAGGGACTTGGATACTCGGTCCTTATAATAACTTACACGTAGAGTATATAGACGAATATAATAATAAATACGTATATGGATCATTTTATGAAAATGGTCAAAAGCGGTATGTAAATTTAGTTGAATTAGCCTATTTACCAGCAGGCTATGAATATCAATTTGATTATGATTTGGCCAAGGCATTGACTAATGGAGGATTTAAACTAGTTAATTCTAATGGAACCTATGCTATTAATGATGTAGTAAATCAATATAGTACGATAAATAAAAATTTAATATTGGGAAAGAAAGGTGAATATTGGTATCTATACAACCAAAATAATGGTACTCAAATTCTTACAAATCCTATAACAAATGGTTGGGATAATATTGAATTTTACTGGTCAAAAAATGATAAGAAAAATTTATTTGAAATACATACTGCCGATGGTTTAATCAAATACGTAACAGATGAGGGAATATTACTAAGTGAAAGTGAAGCTCTGAACCTAATACATACAAATAACTATGAGAAATCAACTACAGGTGAAGGTACTGGATATGGTGACTTTTCTAGCGAGAAGTTTTTCAGTAGATCACCATCAAATGAATATGTTTTATTTACAGAAATAGATAAAAAAGGCAATACATTGTATGGAATGAGAACTAATGAGAATACGTTGGTAATTCCTGCAGTATATACATCAATCAAACATTTAGGTAAAAAGTTTGACTACTTTGTAGCTACTGATAAAAATCGTAAGTATGGTATTATTGATTCACTAAATAAAACAGTTGTTCCTTTTGAATTTGACTCCTATGAACGATTAAGTGATCGTAGTTTTGTATTGAAACATTCTAAAGGTGTTCAAATATTTAATGCGGATTTAGGTATTTTATATAATGATGGATATGATAGTATAGATACATCAAAGCCTAATTATGTATTAAACAAAGTGACGACCGCAACCAAAGGCCAAAGAAAATATGTCATAAATACTAACTCAGGATATGGATTATTCCAACTGCCGAATTATGATGACGATATAACATCGTTTTATAAAGATTTATTTGTATATAAATCTAATGGTAAATATGGTTTAATGGATTATGAAGGCAATATAATTATTGAACCTAAATTTGATAAAGTTACTATTGATGAGCCTGAGCTGGCTGAATATATAAAAACAATAGAGTCATATGATAAATAATGAGTGCATATCTTGTTATTTTTAGGAGTAACATACATAAACTAGCTTATAGAAATATAGGCTAGTTTTTCTTTTCTATATAATTACTTCCGATAACGATAATTTATCGGAAGTAATTTAAGACATAAAAATTGGGCCTAAGTCAGGCCCAATCATTAGTTTCAGGGTTTTTAGTTTTTACGTTTAAATGTATATGGTTCGTATTCTACTTCGTTTTTACGACCTGTCCACCAAGACCATAAGGCTTTGGCGATTTTCCATGCAATACAACCTACGATGATACCTAATACTAATCCAGTTAATACATCTGTTGGATAATGTACAAATAAGTATACGCGTGCAAATGCTACTACACAGGCACCAATTAATGCTATAACGCCCCAGAATTTCTTTGCTGGACATATATTACTTAATCCTAAGTACAATGCTGTTGCAGCTGCAAATGATCCAAAACTATGCCCTGATGGAAATGAATATGTCGTTGCTGCTGGTGGCGGTGCTACCAATGGTACTTCAGGGAAATCCACAAACGGTCTTAAACGCGCTACATGAGGTTTTAACCCTTGGTCGCCTATGATGAATACTAAGACTAAGGAAATGAACATTCCAAGGCCAATTACGCGATATTTCTTTTGAATCATTAATATAATAGAAATTAAGATCCATAAAGCACCTGCACTAGTTATTTTGGATAACCAGTACATGATTGGTGTTAAATATGAACTAATAAAATGTTGTTGTATATAAAATATGACTGTATGGTCAAATTGTAAAATTGTATCCATAGTGAACCTCAACTTATGATTTTAATTGATAATTATTGAGAATGAAATGTGTGATTTTAGCGCTTTTAGGTATAAATACCTTACTACAAGTTAAAATAATAGCCTAATCTATGCATTCGGTCAATAGATTAGGCCATATTTAATAGAATGTTAATATTTATCTTTTTGTTTTACTCTTTGGTGAGTCTTTTTTTGCAGATTCTGGTGCTGCAGGTTTCTTAGTAATAATCGTATCTACTGGATCATATGTGGACTCAAATACATCTGTTGTAGTGACCCAATTACCATATGTTATTGTACGATACGTATTAATTCTAAATCCAATATGACCTTCTTCTGTACTATCCTCTTTGGCAGAAGGGTCGATTTTGGTAATCGTTTGATTAGGAATATCCGTGCGGTCGCCAACGCTGATGGAAACAGACTTCGGTACGTCTTCTGGTACACCTATGATATATATAGTTAGTTGGCCATTATTCATAATACTTAATACATATATATTATGGGCATATGGATTTCTAAATTGAAAGTCTAAATAACCATAAGCAACGGTTGCATCACGTCCTGCAGGAATATAGCTAACAGGTTCAAAATGAGGTGTCCGCTCAATGATGTTCATACCAGATAGTAATGTAGTGTTAAATAATGTAGAGCTAACTTGGCAAATACCGCCACCAATACCTGGTACTAATTTTCCATCAACAATAACTGGTGCATCATCATAGCCAGCTTCTGCAGTGCGTTCACCAACAACATCATTAAAGGAAAAGACTTCACCAGGTTTGATCAGTGTACCACTAATTTTGGTTGAAGCTAATTCAATATTATGTGTTCTATTGGCATTAGATGCATCAAAATTTGTAGTATAACTACCAAGAACAGCTGTTAACGGTTTTACATCATCATTTGTCACACGAACTGTGTCCTTAGATGTAAATTCTATAGAAATATTGTTAAAATCATTTTCTTCTAGTTGAGTTTTTAATTGTTTAATTGTCTCATCAATATCAACGCGTTTTCCTTCTTTTGAAGGCGTCATCTTGACTTGACCATTTTCAACCGTTAATAACGCATCATGACCAGATACATCGATTTGCTTTGCTAGTTCTGTTAAATATGCTTTTGCAGTTACTTCATCCAATTTATATACTGGATTTATGTGCACTTTATAGATAAAGGCAGTGATTCTATGTATAAGGAGTGTTTTTAAATCATCTTCATAACCATAGGTAAAAATGTTAGATTCCGTACTATCTGTATCAAGCGTAATTCCTAAATCTTTTACTTTTACTTGTCGCGTACCTTGATTGGGAATTGTTATAGTAATTGTTTTATTATTACTAGCCTCTGTATGAATTAAGGAGCTAACAGCATCTCTTGAATATCCGGAGATATCTTGATCCTCATAATACAGGCCATATGTAATTGTGCCATCCGTAGGAATTAAGCTGCAACCACTAGTAAATAGACAAGAACCGATTAATACACTACATAATAATTGTTTTAAGTTCATCATTATATCTTTCAAATAAAATTCGAGAAATTTCGTTCAAAATCATCTAATTATAGCATAATTCCATGTTTCTATGTGATACAATAATAGCATAGTGTTAGTAAAAGGATTATATATGTCACAGTCTAAAGAAGAGAAAAAACATTTCTATTTGCGCCATAATGATGCGTTAATGAACAGTACAAAATTATCTATGAAAGCAAAACAAAGTATTTTACTTTCAAAGGCTGAAAATACGGTAAATGCCTATGAGTCAGATTGGGATGACTTCGTTGATTGGTGTAATTACCAAAAGGTATCCTATTTTCCCGCCACACCAGAAACAATCGTTAATTATATTAATGATCTAGCAGACTATGCAAAGGCCAATACGATTGCACGTCGAATTAGTGCTATATCAGAAAACTATAATGCTTCTGGTTCTAGAGAAAATCCATGTATGTCCCCTCTAGTGAAGCAAGCTCTGCGGGGAATACGACGTTTAAAGGGAACCTTTCAACAAGGTAAGACACCTATTTTATTGGATGATATTGAAGATATTTTAGAATGTATCGATGTTAGTGATAGTCCAAAGATTCAGAAACTACGAGATAAAGCAATTTTGCTCATTGGATTTATGGGTGCTTTTAGACGCAGTGAAATTGCAGCCTTAACTGTAGAGAATTTAAAGTTTTCTCCACAAGGCCTTGAGATATTTGTCGCTTCATCTAAGGCTGACCAAGAAGGCCAAGGTGCTATTGTAGCAATTCCAAGTCTACAAGGCTCTTCATTGGATGCCGTACGAGCTTTAAAAAAATGGTTAACTGCCAGTGGCATTACATCTGGACCTGTATTTCGAGGCTTTACTAAATCAATGTCATTACGGAAAACGGCAATTTCTGATAAGTCCATTGCAGAGATTGTAAAAAAATATATTTCTCTTATTGGTCTTGATCCTGCCATGTACGGCGCTCATAGCTTGCGTCATGGTTTTGCTACAACTGCGGCGGCCTATGGTGTTGAAGAACGTAATATCATGCGTCAAACACGCCATCATAGTGTAAATATGGTACGCCGCTATATTAATGAGGCGAATAAGTTTGTTGATAATCCTATTTCAACAATTTTCGAAAAAAGATTAAAATAATATCGTATAATGGAAATGGCTAGTATAGATGATTTTCTCATTGAAGAACATCTATACTAGCCATTTCGTATATATTTAATTTTGAGCTATATAGTCCATAGCTCGTGTTGGACTATCAGTTTTATATACAGGAACCTTTATTTTTGTTCCTGGTGTTAAATTCCCAGAATCAGAAATATTATTTAATTCCTTTACTGTATGTACTACCTCACGAACATCTACATTAGATGAAGTTGAACGTGATGCAATATCCCACAAGGTATCCCCAGATTTTACGGTAACCTCTTGAACACTGTGTGATTCCATAGCAGGAGTTGTTTGTTGATAACCTATAACCATTGCAAAACAGATACCAAGCATAATCATAATGTGTTTCATAATACATTACCTCTTTAATATATCGAACATAAAATTCAGAACGTTTGTTTGTTTACAATATGATAATAGCATACAAACGAATGTTCGGTCAAGCATTTTGAGAACAAATGTTTGCAAAAGTGTAAAAATACCTTTATAATAGGGATATAAAGAAAATAATTATAGTATATACTTTTACATATCCCATTTTTAGTACATATATGGAGGTTCCTGTGAGACGCCCAGCTACTGATATTAATACAAAACAACGTCGTATATTAGAGTTTATTCGAGATTCTTTACATAATGAATATCGTTGCCCTACTGTTCGAGAAATTTGTGCGTATGTAGGTCTTAGTTCTACGTCCACTGTTCAATCACATTTAAATACGTTAGAAAAATTTGGGTATATTAAACGCGATCCTAATAAAAATCGTGCCATTACGATTTTAGATGAAGGAAAACCGAAGGTTTCTGTATCAAAAGAGAATAATGAAACCACTAGCTCTGATAATTTTGAATTCCTTGGTGCTGGATTAAAACAAGTTCCCCTCATTGGTACTGTACAAGCGGGTACACCAATTACAGCAGTTGAAAATTTGGAGGCTACTTTGACATTACCAGTTCAACTTACAGGTGATTCTGATTGCTTTATGCTTCGTGTTCAAGGCGAGTCGATGATGAATATTGGTATGTATGAAGGTGATATGTTAATTGTACGCCATCAAAATACAGCTAATAATGGCGATGTTGTAGTGGCTCGCATCGATGATGAAGCTACTGTAAAACGTTTTTATAAGGAAAATGGTCATATTCGTTTACAACCTGAAAATGATAACTTTGATTCTATCATCGTTGATGATTGTCATATAGAAGGCCTTGTGATTGGGTTAGTACGAGATAGAATATAACAAAAACCGGCAACGTATGTTGCCGGTTTTTTGTTATATTGAAATTTTGTCTCTACGTATACTAGCAAATATGGCACCTGATATGTTATGCCATACACTAAAAATAGCACCCACAAGAGTTGCAAGCGGATTTAAAGCGAAATTAGTTGCTGCTAATGTAACGGCTAACCCACTATTTTGCATACCTACTTCTATTGCTAATGCAGTGGTTTTATCGTATTTTAATTTAAGAATTTTTCCTACACTTAAACCTAATAGTAATCCTAATATATTATGTATACCAACCACAATAAGTGTTAGTAAACCAGAAATTAATAGTTTATCCCTATTAACTGCTATAATAGCTGCTATTAATAAGATAATAGCAATCATTGAAAATATAGGGCTTATACTGGTTAATGTATTAATATGTGATTTACAAATATATTGAATAACACCACCTAATAAGATTGGTACAATGATGACTTTCACCATTGTAATCATCATTGGTAGCAATGCAACATCTACCCAAGCACCGCCAATATATAATATTAATAATGGTGTTACAATGGGAGCTATTAATGTCGATGTAATTGTCATTCCTACTGATAGAGGTACATCACCTTTAGCGATATAGGTAATAACATTACTAGCTGTTCCTCCAGGACAACAGCCAACTAATATAACCCCAATTGCAATATCTGGAGGTAAGGTAAATACATGGCAAATTCCCCATGCTAACAAAGGCATAATTGTATATTGTGCAAGAACACCAATGCAAATATCTTTTGGATATCTAAAAATATTACATAGATTTTCAAACTTAATAGTGAGACCCATACCAAACATAGCGATTCCCAGTAGAAAAGGTGTATAAGCAATAGCCCATGTAAAATATTCGGGCAAAATATAGGCCAAACATGAAAAGCCTATGATAAGAATCATTAAGTACTTGGAAATTAAATGAGTTAGTGTTTGTAAATAGTTCATAACTTCTCCTCTCTAATTTGCATCAAAAGAGAAGTTATCTATAAGGCGTGTAGATCCAATATATACAGCCATTGCAACCAATACTGGAGATGTAATCTCGTGAACTGGTTGCATTGTGATAGCATCAACAACTGAAATATAATCAATTTTTGCTAATGGCTCTGTAGCAACTATATTCGTCATAGTATCAATAATACTATCAGCAGAGACTCCACGTTTTATAGATTGTTTTCCTGCTTGAATAGCTTTATATAATATTGTAGCTGCTTTTCTCTCTTCTTTAGATAAATATGTATTGCGAGAAGATTTTGCTAACCCATCTGATTCACGAACAATTGGAACTCCAATTATATTGACTGGGAAATTTAAATCAAAAACCATTTTACGAATAATAGCTAATTGTTGTGCATCCTTTTCACCAAAGTAAGCATTGGTAGGTTGAATTATATTAAAGAGTTTCGCTACTACGGTACAAACCCCTTGAAAGTGTATTGGTCTACGAACACCACACAATGTATCAGATAATTCGATAATATTTACAAAGGCTTTTTTATCATGATACATTTCATCTGGACTAGGCGTAAATATTATATCAACGCCATGCGATTCACATAGTGCTGTATCTCTATTTAGATCACGTGGATATGAACTTAGGTCTTCATTTTCACCAAACTGAGTTGGGTTGACAAATATAGATACTACAACTTTATCATTATTTTTTCTCGCTTCATCAATTAATGCAGCATGACCATCATGTAAATATCCCATGGTAGGAACAAATCCAATTGAATACCCTTGTTTTTTCCAAGTGTCTATTATATTTCGTACTGTTTTTATTGTAGTTAAAACTTCCATAAGAATTCCTCCGTTTTTGTAAATATGAAGATAGTCCTATACAGTCTACTGTAATTCGATCAATGACAATTATTTTTGATCAACTAATAAACCATGTTTTTCATAGTTTTTTATATGACTTATCTTGTTCTTTTCATCTACAAATACAACGAGAGGCTTATGGCTCTCAACTTCAGTTTCGTTATATGCTGCATAGCACATGATAATTATTTTATCATTAACTTGTACATGACGTGCAGCAGCTCCATTTAAACAGATAACACCACTACCAGAATCTCCAGCAATCGTGTATGTATTAAATCGTGCTCCATTATTAACATTTACAATTTGAACTTGCTCATATTCTCGTATGCCAGATGCATTCAAAAGATCTGTATCAATAGTAATGCTCCCTACATAATCAAGTTCAGCTTGTGTCACAGTTGCTCTGTGAATTTTACTTTTTAACATTGTTAGTTCCATGTTAAACTCCTTGTGTTTTAAATGTAACCGCCATATGGTCGGTTCTAACGTTCACAATTTGTGTGTTTATCATGAATTAACAGTAGACTAGAGTATAGTTAAAATAAATACTATCTCCATGTGAGATTATATCATAATACACTGTTTATACATATAAAATATATTTATAGTTGTCAGGTTAAATATTTATCATATTATATTATAAATGTAAAAAACCAGTAGCTACATATTGTAGTTACTGGTTTTTATACGCATAAATTATTTTTGATATTCAGCTAATGCCTTATCAATGTATGCGGCTTCTTCTTGAGAAGGTTCACACATAGGTAAATTGAATATACCCGCTGGTAAACCCAATTTACGAGCTGCATATTTAACTGGAATTGGATTTGTTGTAATGAACATAGCCTTAGAAATGTCAGCTAATTTTTGATGTAATTGGGTTGCTTTTTTATTATTTCCTTCTTCAAAAGCAGCAATCATATCATTCATATCTTGTCCTGCCACATGTGATACTACAGAAATAACACCGGTGCCGCCAACGGAAAGAATTGGTAATGTAAGACCATCATCTCCGCTATATACCATGAAATCATCACCAGGCATTAAACGCTTGATTTCAGAAGCAATCATCAAATTACCACTAGCCTCTTTAATGGCACAAATATGTGGATATTCTTTATGGAGACGAGCTAATGTAGCTGGAAATATTCCAGTTCCTACACGACCAGGGACATTGTATACCATGATTGGCAACGTTGTAGCCTCAGCAATGGATTTAAAATGTAAATATTGACCTTGTTGATTAGGTTTATTGTAATACGGTACAACAACTAATAATCCATCAATACCAGGAATCGCAGATACTTCTTTTACAAGGTCTACAGAACCTTTTGTATCATTGGAACCTACGTTAGCTATGATGGTACCTTTATCTCCGCAGGATTCAGCAACGGCTTTAAATAAAGCAATCTTGCTTTCACGGGACATAGTAGGATTTTCACCTGTGGTACCACTAACAACTAAGCCATCAGACCCATGATTCAATAGATGTTCTGCAATGGCTACGGTATTTTCAATGTTGACTGATCCATCACCATTAAATGATGTAATCATAGCCGTTAATACACGACCAAAGGTTTTCATATGTTTCTCCCCCTTGATAGATATTAAAACGCTTCCTTTTCTACCAAGTATTCTGCAATTTGCAATGCATTTAATGCAGCACCCTTACGGATTTGGTCACCTACAATCCAGAAATTCATGCCTTTATCATTGTATAAATCTTTACGGATACGACCGATTTCACAGTCATTTTGATTAGATGTATATAGTGGCATAGGATATTCTTGTTCTGCTGGATTATCTTTTACTATTAATCCTGGAAATGCGGCACAAGCCTTGCGGAATGCTTCCACAGATACTGGTTCTTCTGTTTCTACTAGTACAGATTCAGAATGAGAGCGATATACTGGTACACGAACAGTTGTTGGCACTACTTGAATCGTGTCATCATGAAGAATTTTGTGTGTTTCATTTACCATCTTCATCTCTTCTTTAGTATAATCGTTTTCTAAGAATACATCAATTTGTGGTAACAAATTGAAAGCAATTGGGAAATGTTTAGGTGCAGAACCTGTTGGCAATAAATTTGCTGTCATTTCTTTACCTTCAGCATATTCTTTTACTTGGTTTTGAAGTTCTTCAATACCTTCTTTACCAGCACCAGATACAGCTTGGTATGTAGATACTACAATGCGTTTAATTGGAGAAATATCATGCAATGGTTTTAAGCCAAGGCTCATGATGATTGTAGAACAGTTTGGATTGGCAATGATACCCTTATGTTTCAAAATATCTTCAGGGTTAACTTCAGGCACAACGAGTGGTACTTCCGGATCCATACGGAATGCACTGGAGTTATCAATAACAATAGCACCGCGTTTAGCTGCTTCTGGCGCTAATGTTTTAGAAATAGAGCCACCTGCAAATAAAGCGATATCGATGCCATCAAAGGATTCAGGTTTTGCTTCTTCGACCACATAGGTTTTCCCGTTAACTGTAAGTTCAGTACCAGCAGAACGAGCAGAAGCCAATAGTTTTAAATTTTCATAAGGAAAATTACGCTCTTCAATAAGTGTAATGAATTCTGCCCCTACTGCACCAGTAGCACCAAGAATTGCAAGATTAGGTTTTTTCATTGTGTATCTCCTCAATTAATCAATTGTAGTTCAGTATTATAAATAATGTTCTAAGCCATATGTTAAACCTGGTTTAGAGGCAATTTTCTTACATGCTAGAACGACACCAGGCATGAAGGATAAACGGCTTAAGCTATCATGACGAATTGTCAATGTTTCATCATAGCCGCCAAATAATACTTGTTGGTGTGCTACATAACCAGGAAGACGAACACTATGGATAGTTACATTGTCGACTTTTGCACCACGTGCACCTGGTAAACTTTCACGTGTTAAATCTTTAGAGCCTGTCACATTAGCAGCCTCTTTTGCATCATTGATTAATTTAGCCGTCAAAATAGATGTACCAGATGGAGCATCATATTTATGGTTGTGATGCAATTCAATAATTTCTACATCAGGGAAATATGGCGCTAATTCAGCAGCCACTTTCATCATCATAACAGCGCCTAATGAGAAATTAGGTGCTACCAAACAATTGGCATTATGTTGTAAACCGATTTCATTCAATTCGTTTCGTTGTTCTTCAGTTAGGCCTGTTGTGCCTATTACAATATGCACGCCAGCACTAAGAATTTTTTTAGCATTTTCGAAAATAACAGCAGGATTTGTGAAATCAACGATAACGTCAGGTTTATTATCGCCTAATACTTCGTCAATAGTTTCAGCCATTGTGATATGTAATGGTTCAATTCCTGCTACAGTGCCCACATCTTGACCTGCTTTAGATGGATCGATGCCACCTACTATTGTCAATTCAGAATCTGCATGTACTGCTTTTACGACTTCGCGGCCCATTTTGCCGCCTGCACCGTTTACCATTACTCTAATCATATTTACCTCCAAAAAAGCCAGTGGAGGCATCCACTGGCTTAATATATACGATATATGACACATCGTTCATTAAACAAGAATTATGATAGCACTCCACCAATGTAATATTGGTGACAGTCGTCTACCTATTAAATAGACAACCAGCACGATGATTTGGCTGTCATCCCACTTCGGCAAGTACACCTTTTATCATGAATCAATGTTTGCCGGCTCCTCATGATGACTATTTATACCCGCGCCTCTACCTTATTATTGAGTTAATATAATAAGTATAAGTAATTATGCGTATTTAGTCAATGAAAATGGTCAATAAGTTCTTGCGCAGCAGCAAGTGCTGTATGAGACATTCCCTTGCCGGACATCATGGATGCGATTTGTGAAAGCCGTTCTTCCTTGCTTAATTCAGATAATGTTGAAATAGTACGGCCTTCTTGTTCTTGTTTAGATAAATGATAATGCTGTTTTGCAATACTTGCTGTTTGTGGTAAATGAGTAATACAAAATACTTGATTTGTCTTGGAGAGAGCTAAGATTTTTTCAGCTACCTTCAATGCTATATCTCCACTTATACCGACATCGATTTCATCGAATACAAGTGTTTTGTGATTGTCTGTACGGAATACGGATTTTAGTGCCAGTGCAATACGAGCTAATTCACCACCAGATGCAACTTTATGTAATGGTAGCAACTGTTCCCCTTTATTAGCGGTAAATAATAATTCAATTGATTTAGCGCCTAATGGTAAGAGTTCTTCACTTTCATCTATGAAAAAACGAATATCCCCTTTTTCCATACCTAAATCAACAATTTCTGCTCGTAGTTGTTTAGCAATGACATCTGCATTTTCACGACGTATAGCAACTAATGTTGCTAAAGCTATTTTTGCAACTCTTTCTTTTTCCACGAACTGTTGTTCTAAAGCACCTTGTTCACAAACTTCGGATTCTAATTCCTCTAAGCGTTGTTGTGCCTTTTCTTCATAATTTAATATATCTTGGACTGTTTCGCCGTACTTCTTTTTAAGACCATAGATTACAGAGTCTCTATCTTGGCAGTAAGCATAGCGTTCTTCGTCATAACTAATAGAATCTCGGTAGCGATCAAGAGATTGAGCAGCTTCTTCTAATTGAAAGTATGCGGAATTAACGAGTTCAGAGATTTCTTTAACCTCATCATCATATTTTACTAGATCATTTACTTCTACCTTGATAGCATTAACCGTGTCTAATAATGGATGCCTGCCTCCATAAAAAGCATCATAGCATGAACCAAGTACCTTATCGATGTGATCGAAGCTATCTAAACGTTTCAGTTCTTCCGCAATAGCTTCATCCTCGCCTATTTGTAGTCCTGCCTCTTCTATTTCATCGATTTGAAAACGAAGCATATCAAGTTCACGGGCTCGTTCAGCCATGTGTTCAGATAAATTATCTAGCGCTTGCTTGGCTGCTTTATATTCTTTATAGGCTGCTTTATATTCTTTATAAGCCTTACTACCAGCTTGGTTATAACCATCTAAATACTCATGATGTGAATCAGGATTTAATAATTTTTGATTACTGTATTGACCATGAATATCCGCTAATAATAGACCAATCTCTTTAAGCGCCTTTAGAGGAATGGGTTGATCATTTGCCAATATGATAGATTTACCAGATGTATTAAAGGACCTAGATAGAATTAGTTGATTGTCCTCTGCCAATATATTTTTTGATTGTAATAAATCTAATAAACTTTGGTGATCGGCAATATCGAATATGCCATCTATAACAAAACTATCTTTACCATGACGAATAAACTCGCTGCTAGCGCGTTCTCCTAATAGAATACTGAAAGCATCCATTAATATGGATTTACCTGCCCCAGTTTCGCCGGTAAAGATAGTTATGCCATCTTTAAATGAAATATTCATTTGCTCAATCAACGCAAAGTTGCGAATGCTCATTTGCGTTAACATATAATTAATCCTTCATTAAATCTTGAATTCTAGAAAGAATTGCAGGTACCTCAGCTTCGGAGCGTGCGATAAGTAAAATTGTATCATCCCCTGCAAGTGTACCAATTAATTCAGACCATTTTGCATGATCAATAGAAAATGCTACAGATTGAGCAGAGCCAGGAATCGTATGTAGCACGACCTGATTTAAGCTATGGTCAACCTTGATTAAGGAGTCTTGGAATAAACGGTTAATACGACTACGTGATAATACTACATTTTCTTCTGGAGATAATGCGTATCGATAATGTCCATCGCCAGTAGGTATTTTAATTAACATTAATTCTTTGATGTCACGAGAGACAGTAGCCTGTGTTACTTCTATGCCTTCTTGTAATAAAGCAGCTGCTAACTCCTCTTGTGTTTCAATCGCTTTAGACTGAACAATTTCCTTAATTTTGTTATAGCGATAGCGTTTCATTTTTTGCTCCCTTTTTTAAACTTGCACATAAAAGAGAATAGTATCTTTCTTACATTATTATACCATATATTCAAAATTAATATATGGTATATTCCGTATATACCATACGTGTTATGCATATTGTACTAATAATTAATAATTTATTAATTTATGGAAATTTCACATCTTATAAACACACATAATATATGGTTCATCTATTTATACAGAATTTATGATTAACGATTTTTACAGGTCTGTTGCATAAATAAAAGACCCATTAATGGGTCTTTTATTTCGTATTATGCATTTTTAGTATAGTAAAAGTATAGAAAATTTTACTATGGAATACATGTTATCACAATTATCGCTTTTGAATTAAATATAATTCAGGTGGATTGTTAGCTTGATTAATTGGTTGCCAATGACACACATTATACTTAGCTTGATCTAATTGAGAAATATGTGTATGTAATGCTTCTTTCTCTTCCATTCCTTCAGGTGTACCTGGATACGCTACAATAGTTATAATTCCATCTTTAGCCAATTTACAAAATGCATTATTAAGTGCTTCAATCGTATTTTTAGGTTGTGTTACGATACTATGATCTCCACCCGGTAGATATCCTAAATTGAATATAATTAAATCGATAGTATTTTCTTTTATTGCTTGATGAAGCGCAATATCATGAGAATTGTGTAGAAATGTAATTGTTACATTAGATTGTAATTTTTTAGAGGCCAATAATTCCCTACTAGCACTAAGTGCTTGTTCTTGAATATCTATGCCATATAAATGACATTCAGGTTGTGCTCGCTCCGCTAAATACAGTAGATCATGTCCATTACCACATGTTGCATCTACTACAACAGATGCAGACTTCATAATACGGTCCCAGATGAGATGTTGAAATTGAACTGCATTGTTGATATTAATCATACAGCTTCACACTCCTTATAATAACTCGTCCCTACGAGAAGCTAATTTTTTAAATAATGTGCCAAAGAAACATTGATCTTTAAATCGTACGAATAAACAATACACAGGATTCGATGAAACATGTAACGCTTCTTTGTTAGTAAAGGAATAGTCAAATGTACCATCAATACAAATATGTAGTTTAGGCTCGCGTTCTGGCATAGTTACTTGAATGGTATCGTGTTCTTCTAATACCATTGAAATTCCTTGGATTAAATGTGGCGCTACAGGCGTTACAATAATGGAACGATTATCTGGTTTCATTATAGGACCACCAGCGGATAAATTATATCCTGTAGACCCTGTAGCTGATGAAATAATCAGTCCATCAGAAGGATACATCTGCGTATGTTGTCCATTTACAGCTAAATTGATACGCGCCATTTTAGCAGGTTCAGAACGTGTAATAACGACTTCATTAATAATTGGGACTAAGTCTTCTCTTGTTCCGTCTTCCCTATCTATATAGGCATGAAGATGGCCTCGTTTTTCAATTGTATAGTCACCTTGAGCAATGCGTTTAATATGACTTTGTAATTGATGGACTTCAATTTGATTTAAGAAACCAAGTTCCCCTAAGTTAATACCACATACAGGAATATTATAAGAGAAAATTTGACGTGCTAAATGGATGATGGTGCCATCGCCACCAAAACTAAATGCTACATCAATATGTTTAAAAATCTCTGGCCTAGGAAGTACATTTTCCTTTGGTATTTGTAATACCTTGTAAGTATCAGGTCTTTCAAGATCATCTGGTAAATATACTTCTATTTGCTCCTCTCTACAGATATGAGCTGCCATTTTAAGGACGGCCATGATTGTACTTTTACCCATATTAGGGAAAAAACCAATACGCATATATCTATCTCCTATAGCGTGTGAGCCTCATCTACAACTGCTGTAATTAATTCATTAGTTATAGATAATGCACCTTCTTCAGATTTAGTAAAATATCCTAAAAACTCAATATTGCCTTCTGTCCCTTTAATTGGTGAGAAGGTTAATCCATGTAAATATAATTTGCAATCATACGCAACCTGTAATATACGTGAAAGCACCTCTTCGTGTACGGCTCTATCTCGAACAATACCTCCCTTGCCAACCTTTTCTTTACCGGCTTCAAATTGAGGCTTGATGAGAGCTACTAATGAACCTGTATCTTTTAATAGTGTTGTCGCTACAGGCAACACCTTATCAAGAGATATAAAAGCTACATCAATAGAAATAAAATCTACTAGCTCACCTAATTGTTCTGCAGTAACCGCACGTATATTTTGCTTTTCCATGTTGATTACGCGTTCATCTTGACGTAGTTTCCAAGCTAATTGGTTATAGCCTACATCAATGGCAAACACCTTGGATGCACCATTTTGTAATGCACAATCTGTAAATCCACCCGTGCTAGCTCCAATATCAACCATAACAGCACCAGTTAGATCAATAGGATATATTTGAATAGCTTTTTCTAATTTCAGCCCCCCACGACTTACATATGGTAAGGTATTACCTTTCACTGTAATATTTGCATCTACAGGAATTTTAGTACCAGCCTTATCAATTCGTGTTGTATCCATAAAGATTTGACCAGCCATAATAGCGGCTTTTGCTTTTTCACGACTTTCAAATAAGCCTCGGTTAACAAGGAGAATATCTAAACGTTCTTTATTACTCATATGACACCATTATATATATAGAAATATTGAATATAAGCTATTAGAATACCTAATACTAAACCACCGAATACTTCAACTGGCGTATGACCTAGTAATTCTTTTAAAGCAATTTCTCGGTCTTTTAAAATAACAGGAATATTTCGTTTACTAAAATACTCCACAATTTGGTTTAATATTTGTGCTTGGCGACCTGCTTGGCGACGTACACCAGATGCATCATACATGACTACAATCGAAAATACTAATGCTACCACAAATATATCAGTAATACCATTATTTTTAAAGTACAGTGCGGCAGTAGTGGAAATAACAAAGGATGTATGTGAGCTAGGAAACCCTCCTGAACCTACTAAACGTTCAAAGCGCAATGTACGATAGCGGACAAGTTGCCATAAGAATTTAATGGCTTGTGCTGAAAACCAGCCCCAAAATGCCGCTTGCGCTATATAATTATGACAAATTTCCTCTAAAATATGGTACATATAACTTCATCCTTTAATGTTTAATGTGTACGATCCATTAAATAATCAATAATAGCACTTAATATTTGAGTATCATCTTCAATTGTTGCTAGAGCAGCATGTGCTTTTTGTGCGACCACATGCGCTTCATTACGTGCCTCATCTAGCCCCAATAATGAAACATAAGTAGATTTATCTTGTCGTATATCACTACCAGGTGTTTTACCTAACTCTTCAATGGTTCCCGTTACATCAAGAATATCATCTGTAATCTGGAATAGCAAACCGAGACAATTAGCATATGTCATATAGGCTGCATATTTTGCTTGGTCAGCATTAGATAGGATAAGTCCTAATTCAATAGCCGCATTAAATAAAGCGCCTGTTTTTCCACTATGCAAAACTTTTAATTCCTCTAGTGGGATATGTTTACCTTCAGATAGTAAATCGAAAGCTTGTCCACCTACCATACCTTCAGGACCAGCAGCAGTCGCTAAACATTGGATAGCCTTGATTTTTTGCTCAGCTGATGCGGTTGTATTTTCAGTACAAAGTTGAAATGCATAGGTCAATAAACCATCACCTGCTAAAATTGCCATACCATCTCCGTATACCTTATGGTTAGTTAAATTGCCTCGGCGATAATCATCATTATCCATGGCTGGTAAATCATCATGAATTAGTGAATATGTATGAATACATTCCAATGCACATAAGAACTCTTTATATAATGATGCATCAACCTTCATTGCATCTAAAACGGCTTTGGTTAAGATGGGACGAATCCGCTTCCCCCCTTGTAATAAACTATAGTTCATGGATTCATATAAACGTTTATATTCTGGTATAGGCGAATTTAATACGGTACTTAACCATTGCTCAATCGATTGTTTGCTAGATTCTAAATATGTCTTTAACATAGCTCATTACTCTCCGATGCGTACCTCTTCGATAATCTGTTGGATTTCACCTTCCACAGAATCCAGCATATCTGCGCATTCCTTCACTAAGGTTAAGCCTTTTTTATATTGATTTAACAGCTCTGACATAGATAATTCACCATCGTCGAGTTGGCGAACGATATCTTCAAGAGCTTTATATTTTTTTTCATAACTTTTCAGTGATGTTGCCATCCGGTAATACCTCCTCTACAACTGCTTTTATAGAACCATCACGCAATGTAATTTTAAATACATCTCCTTTGGCCATATTTTGAATTGAACTTATGGTGTGTCCCTCTTTTTCTATTTTAGAATAGCCTTTCACCATTAAATGGATTGGATTTTGTAGTGATAATTCCTGTGTTAATAGTGAAAGTTTATGCTTTTCCTGTTGCCATCGTTGTGACGCTAGGGATTGCAATTTCTCCTTATAGGATTGTAGGAGAGAATTTTGCTTATGCAGTAATTGTAATGCAGGAAACCCGAGGCGACGATTAAAAATTGTACTTAATTCAATACGTTTTTGCTGTAATGTTTGATCCATTACATACTGTAAATAATCAAGTTTTTGTTGTAAATTCTGTTGTAGTGTAGTCAATGGAAGCACTGCGATTTCTGCGGCATGACTAGGTGTAGCACCACGCATATCAGCAGCGTAATCAGCTAATGTATAATCTGTTTCATGACCAACTGCGGAAATAATAGGTGTAGATGCATTGTAAATAGCTTCGATAACAACTCTATCGTTAAAGCACCATAAATCCTCCATTGAACCGCCACCACGACCGACGATAATGACATCAACATCTGGATCTTTATCTGCAGCTTCAATTCCCTTAGCTATGATTGGACCTGCTGTTGTTCCCTGAACTGGTACAGAGAATAATTTAAAGTGCATAAGCGGATTTCTATGTTCACTAATATGCAATATATCGTGTAAAACAGCACCTGTAGAGGATGTGACAATACCGATACAACTTGATAGAACTGGTATTGGTTGTTTATGAGCATCATCAAAATAGCCCAATGCGGATAATTCTCTTTGTAGAGCATCGAATTCAAGCTGCAACGGGCTTTTAGAGCCAACCTGCATATCTGATGCGATTAGATTTAAACGGCCCATTTTGTTATAGAAATTAACGGATGCCTTGATGGTTACCAATAATCCATTTTGGAATGCATTAGCGAGTCCTTTACTTTGAACCGTACTAGACCACATTGTTACATCTATAGATGATTCCTCATCCTTTAAGGAAAAGTACACATGACCACTACTATGACGCTTAGCATTTGTTATCGTACCACTAACATAGACATTTTTTAGGAGATACTCCCTATCTATTGTTCGTTTTATTAAGTTATTTAATTGGGTGATACTCAATACATTCACGATATACCTACTTTTGTGTTGCTAAAAATGCCCCATAAGCATTGCCTGTAGCATTGTCGACAGAGAATTTAGGATTAGCAAAATGAACTGTTACGTTATTCTTATGACAGAAACCATTAAGACGATTGCGTAGTAAAGAATTACTCATTACACCACCAACGGCAATTAATGTTGATACTGGTGTATGTTTGAGATGATAGGTTAATAATTTTTCTAGGGAATTTCCTATGCAGGTAAATAGTGCCCTACTCATAGATGCCGGAGATGCACCTTTTTCAATATTACGTAGCGCAGCACTACAAGGGCCAGCAAAACTAATCCATCCTTCTTTAACAGAGGAAGGTAACGGATCATACGTATCTGTTTGTGCAGCAAGTAATTCTAATTCTTTGCCACAAGGAAATTGAATACCTAATGCAACACCTACACGATCGACAAATTGTCCACCTTGTAAATCCTTTGAACCACCGATAATAGAGCTTTCAAAAATCCCCTTACCTTTATATTCTGTTAAAACAAGTTCTGTAGTACCACCAGAAAGATGTAAGCTATAGAATGGATGCGTAGGGACATGTCCAATTTCCCTTAGGGCTGCTAAAATATGATTTTCTTGATGAGCAAATTCATACATTGGCACTTGCATCATATGACTTAGTGCTCTACCGAAACCATGACCAACAAGAAAGGCCGGCATATAAGAATCATCAGAGCGTCTAGGAAAAGCACTAACACCAATACCCGATAATGGAACTTGAGGTAGTTCTTCTATAAGACGAGGCAGTACCTTCGTATGTTGAAACACCATATTAGATTGTTGAAGTCCCTTCATTCCGGGCTTTACATCTAAAATTTTTCGAGCTTCCCCTACTATATTTAGTTCATCATCAATAATGGCACAGCTTGTCGTATAACAGCTCGTGTCAATTCCTAGAAAATATCGTTTCATTATTTACTCTTATTATAAGCATCTAGAATTGCATTAATTAATTTATAAGATGCATCAGATCCAAAGGATTTTGCTAATTGTACAGCCTCATTGATAACAATAGATGGAGATACATCTTCACTATTGTAGTTAAGCTCCCAAATCGCAAGACGTAAAATGGCGCGATCTACTTTATCCATAAGTTCAAATTTTCGTTTTGTACAATATGGTTCAACTATTGTGTCGATTTCTACAAGATGAGATAATACACCATCGATTATTTGGTTTGCATAGGCAATATCCATAGATAACGAGATTTCTCCATCTGGAAAGATTACATCATCCTTAGAAGTGTGAAATTCATTAGCATATAGAACTTGGAATGCATATTGACGTGCTTCACGTCTATTTATCTTTTTAGACATATTGTCTCCTTATTCTTTGATAATTCCTTCAATATGTACATCAACCTTTACGTGATCAAGGTCAAGCGTATTCTTTAGTGTTTGTTTAATTTCAGACTGCAATTGTTTCGCAATATCTATTACATTATATCCGTATAGACAACGTACATACACATTAATCTCTATAAAGCCTTTTCTATGCTTTACATTAATGCCTGGTAAATTTTTTTGTCCAAAAGCGTTCGTTATACCATCTACAATTTCATCATATAAGCGTGGACTTAAGGAATGAATACCAGGAATTGTACTTAATGGTTTAATAGCAACATCAATGATAACGGAATCGGCAATATCTACTGTTGCTGTATCTAATCCATAGTTTAATTTATCGTCTTGACTCATATGCCCTCCTATTATTCATTACGCTGAATTGGTTCAGGTGTAAAATCATCAAAAATAATATCTTGGACTACGATGTCAATTGTTTCGACTTCTATTTCTGTGTAATTGACGAGTGCAGTTTTAATTCGCTCTTGTAAGCGCAGTGCAATATCAGGTATGCGATATCCATAGGAGATATTCACATATAATGTAACTGAAATTGCTCCGTCATCGTTAAAGGAAATCTTAACACCTTCATGAGCATTTTTACGACCAAAAAAGGTATTAACACCATCATTAAAGGTAGAACTCATATGATGAATTCCTTTAGTATCTAGTGCGGTCATACTAACAATAGTAGCATATACATTGTCAGCAATTTTAATTTTACCAGTTTCTAACTCAGTATTTTTCTTAGTCATATAGGCCTCTTTCAAAAAAGAGCACCTGTCCCTATATAATGACATAGACGACAAGTGCTCAGCTTAACAAAGATATATGGGGGACTATATTACATTTAAAAGATCTGGCCCACTATATCAATGAAATAGTTTTAGGCACGTTCGATGTATTGACCGGTACGAGTATCAATACGAAGTACATCATCTACTTCGATAAAGAGAGGTACTTTTACAGTGTAGCCTGTTTCCAATACAGCTGGTTTATTACCACCTGTTGCAGTATCGCCACGGATACCAGGATCAGTTTCAACTACTCGAAGTTCTACAGCTACAGGTAAGTCAATACCGATTACAATACCTTGGAAGAACATGATGGATACTTCCATGTTTTCAAGAAGGAAGTTTTTAGCATCACCTAGTTGTTCAACATTCAATTCCACTTGATCATATGTTTCGTTGTCCATGAATGTGTATGCACCATCAGCTTCGTATAAGTATTGCATACGACGACGGTCAACATGTGCTTTTGGAACTTTTTCACCAGCGTTGAAAGTACGTTCTACTACGGAACCAGTTTGCAAGTTTTTCATTTTTGTACGCACGAATGCAGCACCTTTACCTGGTTTAACGTGTTGGAAATCAACTACTTGCCATACATTACCGTCGATTTCAACGGTTACACCTGGACGGAAATCATTACTGGAAATCATCTAACTCTTCTCCTTCTAAATACCTATTTCGATTAACTCTTTTGGACTATGTGTTAATAATTCACAGCCATCAGCTTTAACAATAACACTATCCTCTATTCTCAATCCGATTTCACCAGAAAGATAAATACCTGGTTCTACCGTAATGATCATATTTTCGGAAAATACCGTATCGGATTTTAGATTGGCCACTGGTTCTTCGTGGATTTCTAGTCCTACACCATGTCCCGTACCATGATTAAACTCCTTGGTATATCCTTGTTCTCGTATATAGTCACGACATACTGCGTCAAGTTCTTTGCCTGTAATTCCTGCACGAACTGCTGCAACACCTCGTTTTTGAGCTTCTAAAACTATACTATACAATTTCTTTTGTTGCTCTGATGCAGGGCCCATAACGACTGTTCGAGTCATATCTGAATGAAACCCTTTATACACGGCGCCAAAATCAAAGGTGATAAAATCACCGGCCTCTATAATCTTATCACTAGCCACACCATGAGGCATACTAGATCGATTGCCTGAGGCTACAATTGTTGCAAAAGAAGGTTCCTCTGAACCTCGTTTTAACATTTCTGCTTCGAGTATGATACGCGCTTCATTCTCCGTCATACCCACCTTTAATTGCGGTAATAATGCTGCAAATGCATCGTCTCCAATTTTAGCAGCTTTTCGCATTAATTCTAATTCATCTTCACGTTTTACAGCACGTAATTTTGCAAAATGTATGGATGTAAAATTAAAGCGTTCATCTAATGTATCACATAGGGTTTCATATGTATCAACAGGCATATATTTTCCTTCAATACCAAAGAGACCTTCGTGGATGTGATTGTCATTAAAAATATCTACAAGAGTATCCATAACTGATGTTTCATATTGAATAACCTGATAGCCTTCACATTGTTTTGTGGCTTGCTCTGTATATCTGAAATCGGTAATCATGAATGCTTTATCTTGTGTGACAATAGCAAATCCTGTGGTACCTGTAAAACCAGCAAAATAATGTAAATTTATAGGGTCAATTAAAACGACACCAGTTAATTCTTGTTCTTTAATATACTTTTGTAGCTGATTTAGTCCGTTCATAATCATGCTCCTAGTCTATAAAGTACATCTTATAATACCATAAAATGCCTATATTGAATAGATTTTCATGCTATTTTTTAAAGTCTACTACATCTTGGTCGTCTATTTCTGAATATGTATTAATAGCCTCAATGCCATTTAATGTAAAATGACCTATGGATAATCTCTTTAAATAGGTAACTTCGCCTCCAGCGGCCCCAATCATACGTTTAACTTGATGGTACTTGCCTTCTTCAATGGTGATATGTAGAGACTGTTCAGAAAGAACGTCTATTTTTGCCGGTTTACATTGGGTTCCGTCCCCTAATACTAGCCCTTTTTCTATACGTTCAAGGCCCTCTTTAGTGAGTTTACCATTAAATTCCACATAGTATACCTTCGGTATATGTTTGTGACCATTAATGATAGAATGCGCCCAAATACCATCGTTTGTGAGTAATAATAGACCTTCTGTATCTTTATCTAGGCGTCCCACAGGAAATACACCCATTTTCTTAAACTCAGGTGGTAATAAATCCATCACTACAGGATGCGTAGGATCTTCTACAGCCGTAATATATCCAGCAGGTTTATGAAATTTAATATAGTACTGTTGTTTTGTTGATATTTGTACGCCATCAACTGCAATGATATCATCATCTATATGTATGGATTGGTCTTTTTTTAGGATAACAGTGCCATTTACAGTAACACGTCCATCCTTTATAAGTTGGTGAACTTCTTTGCGACTACCAAAGGCTTTATTGGCTAATAGTTTATCTAATCGCATCTTAATTCCTCTTTCATAGTGTTTGAAAGAATCAATTATACATGCCCTCTTAAGTTATCTACGTGAGCAGTATCATTTAATAAGTTTAAAATATTATGGTCCGATGGTTCCATACCATTGTAAAACACGCGATTAATCGACGTATTACCTTGACTGAAATTCCAACAGTGACTAATGGGAATATCAAGCATTTTACATAAAAGTGTACGAATCGTCCCACCATGACAGGTTATTAAAATTGTTTCGTCATCATCATTTTGACTTAAAAATTCTGAAAGACCATCCCATGCACGATTTTGTACCTCTTGAAAGCTTTCTCCATTTGGTAGCTTTACAATGTCAGGTTGGCGATACATTTGATCAATAAGGCCTGGCCATCGTTCTTCGATTTCTGAGAACAATAATTTTTCCCAGTCACCAAAATCAATTTCTCGCAACCGAGAATCTGTTGTAATATCGATATTTCGATTACCACGAATCGTTTCTGCTGTTACAAGTGCTCTAGATAGGTCACTTGATAAAATACGATCAAAATGTACATCCTTCAATGCATTAGCACAAGCTTTTGCCTGTGCTATTCCATTATCATTTAGAGGAACATCGGTAATACCTTGATAGCGACCGATTTTATTCCATTCTGTTTCACCGTGTCTAATAATATATAATGTCTTCATGTTAAATTCCTATTTTGTTAATATGTCACCTAGCAAACTAATGAGTGATACGTTATGGTCATGATCCTTAATAGCAATTCGCATCCACTGAGGGCCTAGGCCCTTATAATTGGTACAACTACGAATTAATGTATTATGATGTTCTAGTTCTGCTTGTATATCATTGACTGTTATTTGAGAATCATCGATGTTGGCTAAGATATAATTAGCAGATGGTTTATAGACGATTAGATTTTTAAAATTAGATAATGAATTGTACATATATTTTGATTCATTTGAAAGTAAGTTCTTAGTATCCTTAATATAGTTAGAATCATTTAGTGCAGCAACAATATAAGCTTGTGCCAATGTATTAACAGACCAAGCGGGTATAAATTGATGTAATGATTGAATCAATGTTGGGTTTGCAAAGGCTGCACCAATACGAAGCCCAGGTACAGCATAAAACTTCGTTAAAGATTGTACGATAATTACATTATCATAATCATTGATGAGATCCCGTAGGGAATTGCTATTATCACGCAACGATTCATTACCTATAAAGTCGATAAACGATTCATCGATAACAAGTAAACTGTTCGCATCTCTTAACATGTTAGCCAATATTTTAATCTGGATTTTGTCTAACAATGTGCCATCTGGATTGTTAGGATTTCCTAAAAACACAATAATGCGTCCATCTTGGCCTTTTAATTCTGCAGCAAAGGTTTGCAAGGCTAAATAAGGGACCTCAAAATATGGTATGCCATTGTCATATTGACGCTGACGATAGAAAATATCTCGTACAGGTATATTAGCAGCATTCATAGACGCGCGATATTCTGAAAACCCTGGTGCTGGAACAAATGCGCCCGTATATCCAGGTAAGCGACCAATTACATAAAGTAGTTCAGCTGCTCCATTTCCGATAAGTATGGATTCTTTATCTACACCATACACGTCTGCAATTGTATTAAGAACAGCATCATTGGTAACCTCTGGATAATGTGATATATAGTTTAATCGTTCATTAAGTGCATCTAATCCTTTTTTACTAGGTCCAAGGGGATTAATATTGGCACTAAAATCAGATATTTCAGAAATATGTATATGGTGATCATGGGCAAATTTAAAAATGTTGCCACCATGGGTATCGTGCATATGATATCCTCCTTTATCGTTTGATATATGTTAATCCTTCATTTGTTGTTTCTACGATATCGATATATCGTAGTGTAGGTATTTTTTTCTCTATATACGCTCTACATTCATCGATAGCCGTATAATCACTGGGAAATAAAAGCCCCATGATTGTACCGCTATGAGCAATAATAGTCCCTACACTATGAAACATATTGCCAATATCGTGAAACTCATAAAGATTTTGTTTATATAAAATACGTTGATTGGCAAAGGCGCTTAATGTAGCTGCTTGACCTATCAGTGTAATATCATGAGTTTTTAGCCCTCTCTTAAAAAGATCTAGAGCCTCTTTAATAATGGGTTCTTTCTCCTGTATTTTATAAGATAAATCTTTTTGTTTATTAAAGGAAATTGTATCAACAGTACCACCTTCATCAAAAATAAGAATCTTTAAAGGTGGACAGATTCCTAGAAAATTACAAATAGATCCATTAATATAATCAAATTGTGTAATACCCGGATAAAATGCTGCATCCGTTGGCTCTACGGCCAAACATATACGCTCTAATTCCTTTGGAGTTAATGTTTTATTTAAGGATAATGCGGTTGCCATTGCAGCAACCGCAATATCAGCAGAGCTAGATGCCATACCCTTTCCTTGGATAATGTCGGATCTAACATAGATGGCTGTATCATGGTGATTAGATAGTTTTAATGTATCTTTCACCAAATGACAAGCTAAATTAGCCTTAGGCTGAAGTGAGCAATAATAGTATGGCAGAGGATGCGTTACTTGGCTCAATGCATAGGAATAGCGATTAATTGGACAAGTTACAAGAAATGACTGTCCATCAATGGCCCCTTGAATAAATTCCCCACATGTACCGGGAGCCCTAACATAATAAGTCACTATATCCTCCTTATACAATAAAACTATCTACGTATAATCAACAAATGTTATAAAATAGGAGCTTTTACAACAGAAGATAAGAATGTTAACGTAATTATATAAATTAATAATAAAAGAATTTCTGTAAGTTCCACCACAAAACCATATGTATCACCAGTAGTACCACCAAGTTGCTTAACAATATAGTGATTAAGAATACGGTTAATAATATAGCTCATAATCATGGAAAAAATATTGATTTCTATTAATCCCACTAATGCGTAGGCTAAACCATAGATAGCAATAGTGAATGGTATAAACGGAATAGAAAGTAAACTAGTTATGCCCCATATTACTGCATAAAGTAGTGATAATACTAAGCATATAAAAATTGGCATACAGAATGTGGAAATTGTACTCCAAGTAATAACATATTTTGGCGCATATAAAGCAAAGGCCTGTCCCATGCCTGATTTGCGCGCGTATGGATAGGATCGAATGCTTAGAATTAATGTATATCTACTCATAAGTGGCATCATCAAAAGAATAATAGGAATAAATTCGGGCACCGGAATGGCAGTAAATAGTTGCCATTTTAAAAGCGTTACAAAAATAAAAGCTACAACGCCAAAGGACCCAACGCGGCTATCCTTCATTATTTCCAGTTTTTTCTCCCTCTCACGTCCAGAAAAGAGACCATCACTTGTGTCCATTAACCCATCGGCATGGAGGCCCCCAGTAAAAAGGAATTCGCTTATAACAATAATAAGCATCAATGGCATAGGGGCTAAAAATTGTGAGAATATAAAGTAGATTATCGTTAAAAAGATACCTATAATAAGTCCTACATAAGGAAATGTGGCAACGGATTTACCAAAATCTTCCATGGACCATTCGGTTTGATTAACGATTTTTAATCTGGTTAGAAATTGCAAGGCAATAAAGAAAGGTGTCATCTATTTACTACTCCATACATAGATAGGTTACAAAAGTTGTAATTATAATCATGAGTACTGTTGAAAGATACATCATATATATACATCGTGTAATGTGTAGTCGATTTAACGTTTCTAATGCATCCCCCATATATTCGCGGAAAGTCATCTTTTTAAAATATTGATTGTACCCACCGAGTCTAATGTGTAAAGCACCTGCTACAGGCGCTTCTGCATAGCCACCATTAGGACTAGGATGTTTATGGGCATCTCTAAGGCCAAGGCGAAATGCAGCTTTACCATCGAAACGTAATATAAACGCAGAAAGAACTAATAAAAGAAATGTAATGCGTGCAGGAATCCAATTTAATATATCATCAAATCGCGCTGCCACACGGCCAAAGAACATATATTTTTGATTCTTATATCCCAACATAGAATCCATAGTATTGGCCGTGCGATATAAAATGGCACCTATAGGGCCACCTAATATAAAGAAAAATAGCGGTGAAATAATTCCATCAATGGTGTTTTCAGCAATTGTTTCTACAGTAGCACGCGTTATTTCACTTTCATCAAGCTCCTCTGTATCACGGCCAACAATCCAGGAAACACGATGCCTAGCATCATCAATTTGACCTTGTTTTAATAATTTATTGATTTCAAAACCAGCTGCCCCTAATGAGCGTGGAGATATGGTAATATAAACAATTAAAACCTGAACTACATATTCAACCCATTCACTAATTAGGCCACCAATCCAAAGTAGTAAGGAAGCGATGATATACACTGTTAATAAGATAAAGCCTACCGTAATACCACCATACCAAAGTTTTTTGGTATCATTATCTGTTTCTTTGTAAAAAACAGCTTCATAAAAAGATATGATGCGCCCAATCAAGGCTACTGGATGAAACTTACTATTCGGATCTCCAATAATTGTATCAATTATAAACGCAAAAATTGGAATACACACATAGTTGTAGTGCTTAAACCAATCTAATAGAATACTTAAATCCATTACTATCACCCATTATCCTTTAATAGAGTCATAATATAATCCATATCAAGATGTTCTTCTACAATGTCTGCTAAACGATTATAGGCATTGTTTTTATGTTCAAAGTAATGGAATACTACAGGTGTTTCCTCTAATCCTTTGCGTAAACGCAATTGATTTATAATAAAGCGACGGAATTCATCGTTATCAAAGACACCATGAATGTAGGTCCCCATAACTTGATGATGACCATCAATAAACCCATCTACGACCATTATAGGAGTTTCACTACGTTTAGTAATAGTAAAACAACGTTTAACTGAGTCATCATTTGGGGTTGTATCACCCATATGAATTTCATAGCCCACAAGTTCAGTACCAGAGAATGTGCCATTTAAGAAATGTAGATTTTCCACATCAAATGTGACTTGATGCGTAGTTTTTTGATCTTTCATGGTTGTCGTTGAATTTACCAATCCTAGACCTTCACTTTCTTCGATATCTCCTTCCATATGATGTGGATCATAGATAGCAGTCCCAAGCATTTGATTGCCACCACATACGCCAATTACAGGCGTGCCTGTTGCAGCGAGGGCTTTAATCTCATTAGCTAGACCTGATTCTTTTAAATAGTTTAGGTCTGCTAAGGTATTTTTAGAACCAGGTAAAATAATCAAGTCAGGAGAGCCAATTACATCTCCAGGGCCTACAAAACGAACGGATACATCCGGTTCATAGTTCAATGCATCAAAATCTGTAAAATTTGAGATTTTAGGCGTTTGAATGACCGCAATTTGAATATCTTTGGAAACACTATTACGTTTGTTTTCTAATGCCACAGAATCTTCTTCATCAATATCAAGATTATCGATGGCAGGGATAACACCAACCACTTTTTTACCTGTTTTCTCTTCGATGAAAGTCAATGCTGGTTCTAATAAATTGATATCTCCACGGAATTTATTAATCACAATACCTTTTATTAAATCGCGTTCTTCAGGTTCTAATAATTCTAATGTACCTACAATAGAAGCGATAGCTCCGCCACGGTCTATATCAGCAATTAAGAATACTGGTGCTTGTGTCATTTTTGCAATGCGCATATTGACGATATCATTTGCTTTTAAGTTAATCTCAGCAGGGCTACCAGCACCTTCGATAACGATCATTTCAAAATTTTTATCTAAAAAAGCCAGTGATTCCTTAACTTTATCAAGAGCTGTTAAGGAGTAATGTGTATGATACTCTTTTGCGCTATAAATACCAACAGGTTTTCCCATCAATACGACTTGAGATGACTGATTACCTGTTGGTTTTAATAATACAGGGTTCATTTGTACGATAGGATCAATTCCTGCAGCCTCAGCTTGTGCGACTTGAGCGCGGCCGATTTCATCGCCCCATTTTGTGACATAGGAGTTTAAAGCCATATTTTGTGCCTTAAATGGTACCGTTTTATAACCCATACGATAAAGGATACGGCATAATGCAGTACAAAGAATACTTTTTCCTACATTTGAACTAGTTCCTTGGAACATAATTTTCTTAGCCATTTATATGAACCTCCTGAGATTTTAATTCTATAGTTATACCACTGACTGTAAAGTACATTTTATCAGCAGCGATAGCTACTTCACGATTTACACGCCCCATAATATCACGGAAAAATCTTGTTAATTTATTTTCTGGTACAATACCTAATCCGATTTCATTAGTTACAAAAATGACTGTTTTATTATCACTATTCTTTATATCTTGTAATAATAAACGCAGTTCTGTTAATATGACTGATTCCGCATGGTTCGCATCTTCTTGACTATCTATTTCACCACACGAAAAAAAATGATTAGATGTAAACATGGTGAGACAGTCAATTAGTACGATGTCGCTTACCTTGTTGATTTGTTTCCAATTATCATGTAAGTCACGTGGAATTTCAAAATTAATCCACTCTGATCCACGACGTAATTGATGTTTTTTGATGCGGTCTTTCATTTCCTCATCAAATGCCTGCCCCGTAGCTATATATGCCTTACGACCTTGTTTTGACAAAGCTAGTTGTTCTGCAAATTCACTTTTTCCGCTACGAGCCCCGCCGGAGCATAGAATAATTGTAGATTTCATAAATCACCTATACAAGTATATATAATTTCTGTATCATTATTAGTATAACAAAAGGAGATACACTATGGAAATTATGAATATGAAATTAAAAATAATGTCTACCTTATGGGAAAATACATATCGGGTAGCCATCGAAGACGGTCAAGACGGATATATCGCTACCTGTCGTGTAGTAGTCAATGTACCAATCGATCCATCAGAACTACCTCCTAATGCACCATCTGTAGAGCCTCAGATGTTCGTATTAGTTGAAGATTTTTCGTTTGATGCATCTAAGATTATAAATTTTGAGACTACATTGGCAGATTTATTGCGTGAGAAATTTAGATATCAAATTCCCCATATCTTCTTTTTCTATCCAAGTCCACATGATGTATTAAATCAAGAAATTACACAATCTTAATAAAGAAAAAAGCTATGTAATGAAAACATAGCTTTTTTTTATTTATTCTTCTCCGATTTCTTCTTCTACACGACTCAAGATAAAGCATAAATCAGAAAGTCGATTTAAATAGCGTAAATTAGACTCATGTACGCTTTCACCTTCATCTAATACGCGCCATAAATCACGTTCAGCACGACGAGCAACAGTTCTAGATACATGTAGATATGCAGAAGATTTATTTTCACCAGGTAAAATAAATTCTGCCAAAGGTTCTAATTTAGCATCAAAACGATCGATTACCTTTTCCAAATGTTTTACTTGTTGATCTGTAATTTGAGGCGCTTGATTTAAACTTGCAATATCTGCCATCAAAGTCCATAAAGAACGTTCTATATCAAGCAATTCAGCTTGGACCCTAACATTTTTGGCATATGCACGAGCTAAGCCTAAGAATGCTTGAAGCTCATCAATCGTACCATATGCTTCGACACGAAGAGACGATTTCTTAACCCGTTCTCCCGTATAAAGTCCAGTTGTACCTTGGTCGCCTGTTTTTGTATAAACGCTACTACTCATGGTTGTACCTCCTATTATATGTTATTTATATTCTGGAAACCATAATTGAATTTCACGTGCTGCTGATTCTACTGAATCAGATGCATGTACAACATTAGAATCCATAGTTAAGGCATAGTCACCACGAATACTACCTGGGGTGGCATCTATAGGATTAGTTGCTCCGTTAATGTTACGTACTGAAGTAACAGCATTCTTACCTGCTAGTACAAAAGCCAATACAGGCCCAGATGTAATGAAATCAACAAGTTCCCCAAAGAATGGTTTATCTTTATGTTCAGCATAATGCTCTTCTGCTAATTCGTTGGGAGCTTGAAGTAATTTCATAGCTTTAATTTGTAGACCTTTTCTTTCATAGCGTGTAAGAATTTCACCACATATATGACGTTTTACACCATCTGGTTTAATGAGAACTAAAGTTTCTTCCATAGTTAAACCTCCTCTATATTAGAATCTATAATGTGGATTTAAAGATAGTTTTTTGAGCTTAGCAATTCGATCTTGTGTACTTGGATGAGTGCTAAACAAATTGGATAAACTAGCACCAATACCCATCATAGGATTAATGATAAACATGTGAGCTGTTGCATTACTTGCATTAGGCAAAGTGCCATACTTGGAATATTCTTCTATTTTAGCCAATGCTGAAGCAAGTCCCATCGGATTTTTACTCAACATTGCGCCACCTTCATCAGCTAAGTATTCACGCGTACGAGAAATACTCATTTGAATCAAAGCAGCTGCTAAAGGAGCTAAAATAACCATCCCCAATAAGGCAAGTGGATTGACACTATCCTCTCTATCATCTGAACGGCCACCAAAAAACATACCAAAATGAGCGATTGTAGATATGGCACCAGCAATAATAGCAGCAATGGTACTAATTAAGGTATCACGATTTTTAACATGTGTTAACTCATGTCCTAACACACCTGCTAATTCATCATCAGTTAATAGACGTTGAATACCAGCAGTTACTGCTACAGCAGCATGTTCTGGATTTCGACCAGTAGCAAAAGCATTTGGTACATCCGTAGGAATGATATATACCCTTGGCATTGGTAAATTACCATTTTTCGCCAATTGTTCAACCATACCATAAAGTTTAGGATCTGATTGAGCTGTGACCTGTTGTGCATTATATTGCGCTAGTACGATTTTATCACTATACCAATATGATGCAATCGACATGCCTGCAGATATGATGAACATTAACATCATGCCCCGTGCACCGCCAAAAGCATCACCTAATAATACTAGTATCACTATTAAAGTAGCTAGTAACATTGTTGTTTTAAAATTATTCATAGAATCCTCCAACATAAGTTTTTGGACTATGCCTTAACTAAGATATATTATACCATATTTTGAATAGTTGTGGCTCCCACAGTGTCGGCCTCTAATACATATACCTTGTTCGCAATACCATGAAAATCAAAGATTTGTCCCATAGCATCAGCTACTGTTTGTACATGAGCTTTATCCGTATATGCAATCAGTGTAGACCCTGACCCACTAATCGTTGCACCATAAGCACCTGCCGCTTTTGCAGCAGCAAATACCTTATCACAATGTGGAATCAATGTTTTTCTATAAGGAACATGTAAATTATCTTCTAAGGCTACTTCTAAATTAGATAGTTTATTTGTAATCAAACTTGTTACAAATAGTGATGCATGGCTCACATTTTGAACGGCTTCTTTGAAAGGCACATGATTTGGTAATACAGAACGAGCATATTCTGTAGAGACTAATACCTCTGGCACCACTACGGCAAAATGTAATGATTCCGGTACAGGAATTACTGTATTCAATACCTTATCTTTCAAACCTGTAGCGCAGCATAGATTACCATAGATGGCGGGTGCTACATTATCAGGATGGCCTTCCATGCGATTTGCAATAATTAATAAATCTTCTTTTGAAAGTGGCTTTTTTACAAGATTATTGGCTAGTAATAAACCACCTACAATGGCAGTGCTACTACTGCCGAGGCCACGAGATGGTGGAATCAATGTTTCCGATGTTATATGTCCGTATTGAATTGGCTCTTGTGCCTTAGCAAACACTTGCTCTATAGCAATGCCAATAAGATTTTTTTTAGGATCTTCTTTTTCTAAGATATCTGCCCCATAACCATGAAATGTATAACTAAATGATGTAGCACTTTCATTAGGTGTAAATTCAAAAATATTATATAAATTTAAAGCTAGACCAAGGCAATCAAAACCAGGCCCGCAATTAGCACTTGTAGCGGGCACTTGTACACGAATAGTAGTCATAATGTTAGGCTTCCATAATTCTGATAACACTGCTTACTTCCTTCACAGAACGTAAGCTATTAAAGGAATCGATTAAGTTCAAAATATACGAGTGTGGACATTTAGATGTCACAATGGCTAGTACTGCAGTTTCAGGGTCTTTATTGCGTTGAACAATAGAGAGAACCGAGATTTTTTGCTCTGCCAATTTTGTAGCAATTTTAGCAAGAACACCTGTTTTATTATCAACTGCTAAGCGCATATAGTAGCTAGATTGGATTTTCCCTGGGGAGTATATATTTTTTTGATCAAAATAAAATGGTTTCAAGCGTCCTGTAGATTCAAAGGCAACATTCTTTGCTACTTCCATAATATCGCTCACAACGGAACTACCTGTAGGTAGACTTCCTGCACCACGACCATAGAACATAGCATCATCAATGCCATTGCCTTTAATATAAATAGCATTATACGAACCGCGTACAGATGCTAATGGATGTGTTAATGGTACAAAAGCTGGATATACATTAAGGGATAGGCCCTTTGAAGATTCTTTAGCAATACCAATAAGTTTAATATTATAACCAAACTCTTTACCGAAGGAAATATCCTCTGTATCTATTTTCGTAATACCTTCTACGGTTACATCTTCGAAGAATATACGACGATTAAAACTAATAGAAGCTAAAATAGCAAGCTTTCGAGCCGCGTCTAACCCTTCTACATCGGCAGTTGGATCCGCTTCCGCATACCCTAAATCTTGTGCTTCTTTTAATACATCGCTGTAGCTCAAACCTTCATCAGTCATCTTGGATAGGATAAAGTTTGTTGTACCATTCATAATACCAACTAGTTCGGTAATTCGGTTACCACCTAGAGATTCATATAATGTTCTGATGATTGGAATGCCACCTAGAACAGACGCTTCAAAACGTAAATCTACATTATTTTTATAGGCTAAATCAAATAAATATGGTCCAGCTTCAGCTAACAAATCCTTGTTGGCTGTAACAACGCTTTTGCCATGCTTTAATGCTGCTTCTACGCATTCCTTTGCAAAGGTGGTGCCACCCATTAATTCTACGACGATATCAATTGATTCGTCATTCATAACATCATCTATATTTGTTACATACTGCGCTGTACTAGGCAATGTAATATTGCTATATTTATCTGGCTTACGAACAAAAATCTTGGCAATCTCGATGTTAACACCACTTCGATTTTTTATTAATTCCACATTGTCTTGTAATAAATTAAATGTTCCTTGCGAAACAGTACCAAATCCTAATAAGGCTATTTTTATGGTCTTCATAATGGTTCTACTCTCTTCTAGATTGGTCTATGCATCAAAATAATTAAGCTTGACCTAAAATTTCTACTTTTATAATACCTTTCATATTTCGAATATCATGTAATAATTCCTCTAAAGAGCCTTGTAAATTTTTAGTTTCAAAGGAAATACTACTATTCGCAATGCCTTGTAATGGGATATCTTGATTGATAGTCAAAATACTGCCATTTTTATCGGCAATAGCTTTTAATACACTTGATAACATGCCAGATTCATTTGACATAGATACGGTAATACTAACAATTTTTCCTTGTGCAATTTCAAAAAATGGAAATACATAATCTTTATATTTATAATATGCAGAACGACTTAAATCCATTTTTTCAACAGCTTCATTTATTGTTTTTACTTCACCTAGTTTAAGAATTTCCTTTACCTTGATCGTTTTCTTGATTGCTTCTGGTAGAATATCTTCTTGAACTAAATAAAATTTATCTTTTTTTGGTTTTGACATACTAATTCTCCTTACCCTAATTCGATGTTTCTTGAGCAACAAATTGACGTCCATATAATGTTAATACCGCGTACATACCAATAAAAAATGGAAGATACTCTGCCATTACACGCCACGCAACAGCTATAATACCAACAGTACCACTTGGTACAAATGGTGCAAAAAGTATAATAAATAATCCTTCCGCTATACCTGTTCCCCCTGGTGTAGGTGCAAAATAGAGTATCAAATTTAACAGTATCATGCGATCTAATATAGTAACGACTGATACATCAGTGGTAAATGCAAACATCAATGCTGGTGCTATACAATATAAACACAATAGACTCAAGCCCGATTCAACAAACACAATAAACGATTGTGTGGGCTTTTTGTACAAAAGACCAAGACCTTGATTTAAGGTCTCTAGTTTTGCCAACCAATCCTTTGTTTTATGAGCCTTAAAACGCTGTGCTAAATTAAAAACGAATTTTCTCATATAAACTGTTTGAAGAATATATGTACCTAGCAAAGTAGCCAATACCGCTAAAAAAGAAAATAGTAGTAGCATATCTCTTGTGATGTACGGTATTTCTATAGCATCATATAAAAATACTATCGGTAACATAAGGACCAAAAACATGATTGAGAATACAGTTCGTATTAATACAATGGGAGTACCCCTACTGATAGGAACATTATAGCTTTTCAATACTAATACTTGTGCTACAGCACCACCACTAGCTCCTGGTGTAAGCATAGCCATGAAATAATTACTAAAAATAACACGTAGTACGGCTTTTATTGAAAGTTTATAACCACCTATTTTAACGAGTCGTTGTAGTCGCAATCCATCAAAATACATGCCTAATCCAAGAGCAAGTAATGCTAGTAATATAGATTCTCCATTAAAGGTAGAAATTGTTTTTAAAGCTTCTAGGTCAATGGTATAGTAAATGATTCCTAATGATACGGCAAATAGTAAAATAAACATACATATGCCGCGTCTCATCATCTTGCTCATATTATATCCCCATAATTAATGAGCTCTATTGCATGTTGATCAATGTATCTAAGAACGGTATCAGATGTCATAGCAGTCAATTCATCTTGCCAATGATAGTTCCATTTAAACTGCTCATTTAGCACTTTATTATTAATGCCAGGATGAGTCATAATTTCATGGGCACCAGATAGAGAGCTAACTTGTTTTAAAATTGATAATAACTCTGTTTCACCTAAAGCGCCACCATTAATCATACCCCAGAAGTATTGTGTAAAATAAATTCCTTTATCGCGAATGATAGGCAATGCTTGAGCAGCCACGGTGCTCAAACCACATTTCCCCATAATACGAACAGGATTATGCACACCATTCAAAAATGTTATTTTTTCATTTGGTACACGTATAGCTTTAATTTTATATCGCATAGCCTGTTCTAAAACTATAGGGAGAATGCTTGGTAGGACATGCATATGTTGGTGTCCATCAATATGAGTTACGTTTACACCAGATTCCATAATTTTGGAAACTTGATTTGTAATCTCTGTTCTCACTTCATCATAATTAATAGAGCCACTATATATGCGCTTCATAAACTCTATATAATTATCAACAAAAACACCTTCTTTTGTTACAAGACTAGGAATTTCACTAGGATCACTTACAGGGGCTATTCCTCCCACCAAAGCTATGTGAATACCTATACCCAACTTTGGATATTCCTTTGCCATATCTACTGCTTCTTTAAAAGCAGCACCACTTGCCAATATAGATGTGCTTGTAATAGCACCTTTAGTATGCCCTACGATAATACCTTCATTTATAGCTGAATGAAGGCCAAAATCGTCAGCATTTATAATTAATTTTGACATATGCGTGCCTCTTTATTCGTAAAAACGGGAAAACAATGTTCACCCAGAAAAGATATATGTTATTTTACCAAATACAGGTATATTAAATCAATACAAAATAGCAATACTTGTGTACTGGAAACGGACTTTTTATATCGTTTTCACATAATTTATATACCCTTCTATCATAGATAATCATATTTTATAGTACTATAGAAAATTATATACCCTGTCATCCAAAATGATCGATGACAGGGTATCGTTATAAGATATATTAAATTTGTTCTCTTACCTTATACATACATAGGGCGGCCGCAATTGATACATTTAAAGATTCTATATCACCATACATGGGAATTGTAATAGCCTGGTCACACATTTCAATAATGTCTCTAGACACTCCATTTCCTTCATTACCAAGTATAATCATGGTTCGTTTAGAATATGATATGGTATGATATGGCTTTGCATTGTCTAGTGAGGTAACATAGGTTTTTATCGTATTATCCTTTATAAAATCATAAAACTCAGATAATGTTACATCTTCAAAAATTGGAATATTGCAAAGCGCACTCATCGTACTGCGTACGCATTTTTCGTTAAAAGGATCTACGGTTCCTTTTAACAAGAATATACCTTTTGCACCAGCAGCCACAGCTGTACGAATTATGGTACCTAAGTTTCCCGGATCCTGTACACCATCTAGTGCGACATATAATCCATCCTCTACTATAAATGAATGCAAATCATTAACATATTTTTTCGCTATACCTAGTATACCCTGTCCATTTACAGAGTGCTCAATTTTATCAAATATTGGATCTTGTACTACATAGACGGAAGAAACAGTAAAACCTGTTTGCACTAATGGTTCCAATTCACTTCGCTTTGATTCTCTAATTAAAATAGAGCGCAAAAATCCTTTTTTTCCTATATCCGTTACAGCACGAATTCCTTCCACCGTATATTCACTAAATTTTTGCCGATATTTTCGCTGTTGTAAACTGATAATATGTTTTATAGTCTTATTGTCTTTCGATTGAATGTAATCTATTTTTGGTGATTCCATAACTCGTAAAAATCCCCCTTATGTTGCATAAGCTCATCAAATGTTCCATCTTCCACAATCTTACCATAAGAAAGAACTAGAATTCTATTTGCTTTTTGTACAGTTGATAAACGATGTGCTACATTTATAATTGTTTTTTCACCACGTATAGTTTCAATACTTTCTTGAATTTGTGATTCCGTATGACTATCGATATTTGCCGTAGCTTCATCAAGCAATAAAATAGGTCTATTTAAAATCAACGTTCTTGCAAAGGCTAATAATTGCTTTTGTCCATCTGATAATAGCGATCCCAAATATCCTACTGATGTTTGATATCCATCTGGCAAAGATTCAATCATATCGTGTAATTTGACCTTTTTGGTAGCGTCTATAATAGTATCCATAGAGATAGAGGAATCATATAAATTAAGATTATCTTGAATCGTCCCTTTAAATAAGTATGCATTTTGAAATACATAGCCCATAATATTTCTAATCATTGAAGAATCATATTGGCTAATATCATGACCATTAATATAAATGTTGCCTTTTGTAGGTCGCAATATTCCCATCAATAATGAAAGTAATGTTGATTTTCCACTACCAGATAGTCCTACAATACCAAGATACTCCCCTTTTTTTACTGTAAAAGAAATGTTATTCAAAGCATATACATCACTGTTATCATAGGAGTAATACACATCTCTTAATTCGATGGTATCAATCGTTTTAAATTCATTGGGAACAGTTGTTATCAACTCGCGCTTTGGTTCATCCAAAATAGGAATCAATCGTTCTGCACCGGCCAATGCACTTTGCAAGGAATTATATTTATCAGCAATTTCTTTCATAGGTTGAAAGAATCGATCCATATATTGTATAAATGCAAATACCGTACCTGCATCTGCTACGGATTCTAATAGATTTGTCATTGTAAAAATAACAATGAGTGCCACAAAGAACAAACCATTTACGAGAGGTCTAAAAATAGAAAAGGTTGTAACCTCAAATATACCGGCTTTTAAAAACTCACGATTAACAGAATCGTACCGTTGTTCAATACTTCTTTCACCTAAATAAGTTTTTACAATTAATATGTAATTCAACAATTCTTTGATGCTCGAATTAGATGCTGCTACAGAAGAACGAACTTGTCTAAAAGCTTTTCTGGAGAATTTTTGATACACCCAGATAATACATCCCATGATAGGAATTAACAAGGTCATAACAATTGCTAAGGGCACATTAATGGCATACATAAAAGCTAATATACCTAAAATCATCAATGCACTACTTATAAGTTTTAGCAATACATCTGTATATAATGTACGCAATGATTCTACATCATTAGTAATACGGGTTACCCAATTACCTATAGGCAAAGACTGAAAATCTTCAGCGGATTTATGAAGAATTTTTTCAAATACCGTACTGCGTATATGAAAAATAATCTTCTGCCCAAATGTAGATAATAAATAGTTTTGCAAGAGGATAAAGACAATGCTGCCAACTATAGTTAATGCATATAATCCAGCATAATGCTGAATAGTATTCAAATCTTTCATAGCAAAGCCTAAATCAATAGCTTGTTTCGAAAGATAGGGACGTATGAGTGAGCATAATAGATTGCTAATAAGAGCTATACTAGCTAAAATAAGGAGCCATAAATAAGGCTTAATATATCGCGTTAAGTATGCAAACAGACGCCAATCATTATATTTTAATTTCATTACTTGGCCTCCTTATTTTGAGCAGTATACATTTGATAATATAAACCTTTTAGATCCATTAATTCATCGTGTGTTCCTACCTCACGAATCATCCCATCGTCAAATACAATAATGCGATCTGCCTGTTTTATAACCTCTAGTCGTTGTGAGATGCACAAAATTGTTTTATCTGTTATGGATCGTAATGTGTGTAGTATTTCATCCACTGTTATAGTATCTAATGCAGAAAAGCAATTGTCTAACAATAAGTATGGTGCATTCTTATAAAATCCTCGTGCAATATTGATACGTTGTTTTTGACCACCTGATAAATCACGGCCTTCTTCAGCCAATACACTTAATGGATTTTCTAAATCTTCACCTAAGTCCCTGTATAGTTGAGCTTTATGTGCTGCCTCAGAGACTGTAAGATGATTTGGATTTTCATAACCAAAGCTGATATTATCCGCAATTGTAGAACTTAATAAATATGATTGTGTAGGCACATAAGACATGGAGTTTCGCACAGTTCCAATTGGAAGTGACGTAATATCTTGATTATTAATATATATCGTTTTTGCCGGTGCTTTTTGCAACCCTAGTAACAACTTAAATAATGTGCTCTTACCAGAACCTGGTTTCCCTACAATACCGATGAATTCACCTTTATTAAAGGTAATATTGACTTGCCGTAATGCAGGTGCTTTTGAGTCATCATGGGTGAATGTTAAATATCGAATATCTATATCGCCTAGTGATAGTTGTTTACCATCTGTATCATTACACTCTACGGGCAAACTCATAAATGCGACAATACGGTCAAGAGATGCAAGGCCCTTTTGAACGATAGCAACAAGAGAGCCAAGAGAGATTAAAGGTCCGATGATAAGCATAATAAAAGCATTGATTGTAACGAACTCACCGACAGTCATAAGACCTTCTACAGCTAACGTACCACATATATACATACTAATACTGATACAAATGAAAGGTGCAATCATGGTTAGAGGTGATAAGATAGCATCAAGAATAGCTACACTCATATTATCAGAATAATTTTTCTTGTTAATACGATTAAACAATCCTCCTATAATGGATTCTTTATTAAACGCCCTAATGACGTCCATACCTTGGAATAATTCTTGGCCAAACTCAGTCATATCACTATATGTGGTTTGCGCCTGACGTTGTTTCTTTCGTAAGCGTCGACCTAGTGTAAAAATTGAACCTAAAATAAAAATAACCGGTGTCATAATCTTTAAGGCTAAAATAAAATCTATTTTTTGAATTAATATGATAGAGCCCAATATAGAATATAAAATAATATCAACGACGATCATAACACCTAAACCTAGGGCAACGCGCAATGATGTAACATCATTTGTCATCAAAGCCATTACCTTACCAGGTCCATTAACATCATAATATGTAGTAGGGATTTCTAAAGCACGAGCACATAATTTTTGGCGGAATAAATACTCCATACGTCGGATAGATCCTAATAATGTTCTACGTGATATAACTTTCAATACAGTAATAATGATTAATAAACCAATAAAATACAATATATAATGGGTTAATCCCTCTTTATTATGACTCAATGTATCGATGGCACTACCAATTAATTGTGGTACGATTAAAAAAGCTACATCGATTGCGATTAGCATAGTTAATCCGATGAGATAATATATACCTTCACGACGAAAAAATTCCTTGAAAATTGCATATGGGTTCATCGACTACCTCCTGTTTTCTTTCTATCGTACCATTTACTACATAATTCTTCTACCAAAAACATTAAACTGAACTATATCCAAAATAATAGCAAACTATATCGAAAAAATTAGTTTACTAAAATGGATAGAAATGGTATACTAACCATAGAAACATTGTTTAATCTATTTAGTATATAAACTCTTAGGAGGAATGAAACATGGAAAAACGTACTGGTGTTGTAACATTTGCAGGTAACCCTATTACATTGGTGGGCCCAGAAATTAAAGTAGGTCAACAAGCACCTGATTTCACTGTATTATCTAATGATTTACAACCTAAAACTTTGAAAGATTATGAAGGTAAAGTAAAGGTAATTTCCGTAGTACCTTCTCTTGATACTGGCGTATGTGATGCACAAACTCGTTGGTTCAACCAAGATGCAACAGGTTTATCTAATGATGTTGTAGTATTGACAATTTCTATGGACCTTCCATTTGCTCAAAAACGTTGGTGCGGTGCTGCAGGCGTAGATAAAGTAGAAACATTGTCTGACCACAAAGATGCTTCTTTCGGTACAAACTATGGTTTCTTAATCGAAGAATTACGTCTATTATCTCGTGGTGTTGTAGTTATCAACAAAGATAACAAAGTAACATATGTTGAATATGTACCAGAAGTAACTCAAGCTGTTAATTTCGATGCAGCATTAGAAGCAATCAAAGCTGATATCTAATATCGCCTACTATTAAGGCCGTACAATGTACGGCCTTTTTCTTTTCATGGGAGTTATGTATGTGGATTAAATTTTCAAAACTATTATTAACGATAAAAAATATCGCCCTTCTCGGCGTTGGTATAGCCTTGTGTATCGCTTTAGTCAATTCACTTATTAATTTAGGTGTTATTACATGGGCAAATATTAATGGTGAAAGTACATATTACAATCTTATTGAAGAATTAATTACCTTCTTCCTCTATTTTGAGTTTATTGCGTTGATTGTAAAATACTTTAAAAATAATTTTCACTTTCCTCTAGACTTTTTCCTCTATATTGGTATTACGGCCATTGTTCGATCAGTAATTATTGCCCATGATACAGCCTTTGACATCCTCATATGGGCTATCTCTATTTTTGTGCTCGTATGTAGTTTAGTATTGGTAAAAAGATATATTGGTCACGATGAATAATATAATTATTTATGATTCTATAGTACGCAAAAAGGTCCTACCGGTATTCGGTAGGACCTTTCTTAATATCCAAAAGATTAGAAAATATTTTTGCTGTAATTAGCGTATTTAGCTTCTAATTCTTCCATTTTGTCATTCATTTCGATTTGTAATGCAGATGCAGTATCATAATCTTCAGATTGTAAAGCTTCTACAATACGTGTGAACAAGGATTTGCGATCATCGCTATCTTTTGCAAGATAGAAACGTAAGTCATTAACTTCTGCAAAACGTTTGTCATCAATGCTATTGCGGCTATCTGTGTGAATAGATACCATTTTACGTACTGTATCCATATTATCAGGAATGATACGGTGAGCCAATACGAGTTTCCAACGTTTCAAGATAGATGCAATGAAGGAATCCATTAAGTCATGAGCAAATGCATCACCTTGTGCTAATGTATTTACAAGTTCAGGATTATTTTTATAACCTTTAATGTTTTCCCATACTGTTGCAGGAGCTACGCCGAACATTTGATTACGTTCTTCTTGAGTGTAGTCTTCGAATACATCTTTTTCAGAACGGAATGCACGTTCTTTAGGTAAGTAATCTGCATCTTGACCAGCTTCTTTGGAAAGTTCTGCTTCCAATTGAGCTTGAGTTTTACCACTTGTAATGGCATATTTCATACCATCAAATGCAGAGATGAAAATCAATGCTAATGCAGTGTATGTATTTGTATAAGGGTTTGGAGAACGCAATTCGTAACGTGTAGCCATTGGATTGTCGATATCGCGAATCAAACCGCAAAGGATTGTACGGTTACGGCTTGGTTCAGAAGGATCGTTACCTAAGGAAGTTACGATACAAACTGGAGCTTCGAAACCAGGTTTCAAACGATTCAAGGAATCTGTTGTAGAACTGATGAATGGGTTAATAGCTTCATAGTGTTTCAATAGACCCATGATGGCACCAATACCCAAGGAGCTAGCAGATTCTTTTTTCATATCTTCTGGGCTGAACAAGTTAACAAGTTTGCCAGATTTTAATTTTGCCATTACCCCAAAGTGCGTATGTTCACCAGAACCAGCAACACCGATAATTGGTTTTGCATTGAATGTTACATCAAGACCATTTTCACGGAATACTTCACGAACGATAATACGAGCTTGTAATTCGTTATCTGCTGTTTGTAATGGGTTACCAGAGAATTTCCAGTCGATTTCCAATTGTTCCAATACAACGGATTCATGACCATCTTCATCAAGTTTAGCTTTTACACCACCAACTTCTTTATGGCCCATTTCAGCTTCCATACCGTATTGATCAAGACGTTCTACGGCTTGTTCCAATGCAGTCCGAACAGTGCCGTGTGTACGTTGCCAGTATTGTTCTTGCAAACGTTGAGAAACGGACAATTCTTTTTTAGTAACTGTTTTGGAAGGTGTTTTTACCCAGAATTCTAATTCAGTAGCAGATGTGAAAACGATATCTACCACATCATCAGCTTTCACATGAGGCATACCAGGTACACCTTTTTCTTTGATCAATGATAACAATTCTGCACGAACATAGTCACAGCTGCGTTTCAAGATAGAACGAGAATCTACATAGCGGTAATTATGCATCAAGAATGCTGGAATACGAAGTGTACCAGTTGGCAAACCTGTTGCTTCATCAATGTTTTCGTAGTTGTAATCAACAAACCAATTTACACTTGGGTCACCCCACATATCAACACGAGCGTTGTTCAATGTAGCGATGTTAGTCAATACTACAGAGGAACCGTCAGTTTGAACGGCACGGCCTTCAAAGAATGCTTCATAATCATCAAAGAATGCAGCCATTGGGATTTTTTCATCTGTATCATTACCAGCTAAGTCGATACCTACTAAAGATACGAATTTAATTTCTGGATGTTGTTCTAATAGAGATAAAACACCTTCTTTACCATATTGACCTGCAGGAATGTAATACAATAATTCTTTTGTAGCCATAATTGTTCCTCCTAAACTATAAAAATAGACTCCAACAATATAGATATACAAACTGCATACCTATCCAGTGGAGTCTTCATTGACTAATTATTTTCTTGAATACATATTACCATAGTGAGAAAATTCTTGTCAATAAATTTCTATAGAATTTTATATGAATATTAGCCTAATAGTTCCTTAACGATGGTATTTACTAATTTACCATCTGCACGGCCTTTAGTATGTGGCATAACATGTTTCATAACGTTACCCATATTTACATTATCTCCGCACTCAGCAATGGCTTTTTTTACAACATCGCGAATTTCATCTTCTGTCATTTGCGCTGGCATATATTTTTGAAGAACAGCTATTTCTTCCTTAACATGACTAATTAGATCTTCACGACCTGCCTTTTCAAATTCTGTAAGAGAATCTTGGCGTGTTTTCATTTCTTTAGCTAAAATGCCTAATACACCATTATCATCAAGTTCAATTTTATCATTTATTTCTGTATTTTTAATGGCACTATTGACCATACGAATAACAGATAAAGCTATTTTGCCTTCTTCTCGAGCCTTCATAGCAGCTTTCATATCTTCTTTTAATTGATCTTTTAAACTCATGGGAACCTCCTATACGACTCAAACATTAAATAAATATTAGTATCTTAAGAACTAATATATATAAAGAAACCCTAATTCTGGATTTCATGAAGCCATGAAAAGGCAGAATTAGGGTAATCATCTTATGCTCTGAATTTGCGTTTTCTTGCTGCTTCAGATTTTTTCTTTCTTTTTACGCTTGGTTTTTCGTAGTGTTCGCGTTTTCTTACTTCAGACAAAACACCTGCTTTTTGGCAGGAGCGTTTGAATCGACGAAGAGCACTTTCAAGCGTTTCGTTTTTACCGACTTTAATTTCAGACATCTATATCCCTCCCTCCAAAATTAATCTCAGGGAAGTGCTGATAATTTTATTTACGCACATATACATATTATATGTAGAACACTAGGTTCTGTCAATATATACCGCTATATTTTATAGGAATTTTATTACAAATCAATATTTTTTGATGTCTTACAACGTTAAAATCAATAATTTTCCTATTATAAGCTATTAAGCTTCAGGCCACCCCATTTCTTCGCCACCTAATAGGTGAGCATGCATATGGAATACACTTTGACCAGCTTTTTCGCCAGTATTAAAAATCAAGCGATAACCATCCTTGGAAATACCAAGCTCTTTTGCCACATCACGAACAAATGGTAATAGACCTTCAACATAATCTTCATTCTTCTCAGTAATATGAGCAATATTAGCTACATGATTTTTAGGAACGATGAGTACATGAACTTTTTTTACAGGTTCAATATCATAAAAAGCATAGAATTTATCGTTTTCTAATACTTTTTTGGATGGAATTTCGCCGTTAATAATTTTACAAAAAATACAGTCGCTCATGGGGACCTCCTCTATCTTATTCAATGATTACAAAATCTTTTTCAACAGCCACCACAGTACCGCCTATAAGATCACCTATAGAGTGTTGACCATCTGATTTAACTCTACCATGAATATATTCATTTGTTAAGCCTGTATAATATCCATTTTCCTCTTTTTCAATGAGGATTTCACCAGGTTTACCTATACGAGATGTTGCATACGCATGTAAACCTTTTTCGCTTATATCATTTAACAATGCTACACGTGTTTTTTTTACAGCTTCTGGAACTTGATTTGGCATTGTTGCAGCCGGTGTACCTTTACGAATTGAATATGGGAATGCATGAATATGAGTAAAACCAATTTCTTTTACCGTATTCATCGTCTCGTCGAAATCATCGTCTGTTTCTTGAGGAAAACCTGCAATGATATCTGTTGTAATAGATAAATCAGGTATGCGCATTCTAAGAGTTTTGATTAAGTCCTTATACTCTTGTAATGTATAATGACGTTTCATCAATTGTAAAACATGATCAGAACCAGCTTGTAGAGGTAAATGTAAATGTGGGCATACACGTTTATCAGTAGCCATTAATTCTATGAGTTCATCCGATACTTCAACAGACTCAATAGAACCAAAACGTATGCGATGTAAGTTTGGAATTTCTAAAAGAGCTTTTACCACATCAGCTAATGTGGGTCGATTAGGTAATTCTACACCGTAGTTACCGAGATGAATACCTGTTAAAACGATTTCGTGGAATCCATGGTCAACGAGACGTTTAGCTTCATTGACGATATCCTCAACTTTACGGGACTTTAACTTACCGCGGGTATAAGGAATAATACAAAAGGCACAGTAGTTGTTACATCCTTCTTGTATTTTCATAAAAGCTCTCGATTTATCGGATTCATTGCCAAATAATGGCATTTCCTCAAAATTAGATTCTTTCATAATGTCTCGAACAGCATTGATTTGACGTTCTGTTGTCTCAAGCTGTTCTACAAGTTCGACGATTTTTGAACGATTATTGGTGCCAATTACGAGATTAACACCATCAATGGCTGCGATCGTATCCGGATCCAATTGAGCATAACAACCGGTAACTATAACGTACGCATCTTGATTTTGACGTTTAGCTTTACGTATCAATTGGCGAGACTTTTTTTCACCCATATTGGTAACAGAACATGTATTAATCACGTAGATATCCGCTTTTTCATCAAAATCTACAGCTTCATAATTATGTTGTAAAAATAACCCTTTCATCGCGTCGGTATCATATTGATTTACACGACAGCCTAAGGTTGTAAAGGCAACGGTTTTCATTGCACCTCCCAATTCTTTATATATACCATACAAGATCTGTATCTAATGTTTTATAATTCTAATTCATAGTGAATCATAGATAATGTAGCAATAGCCGCCGTTTCAGCACGTAATATGGTGTGACCTAACGTAACTGATTGACCACCACATTCTATGATATCATTGATTTCTTTCTCTTGAAAGCCCCCTTCAGGGCCAATACAAATTAAGATATCCCTATTAGTAGAATCACTATTAATAGCCTTTAAAGCATCTTTAATGGTATAGCCCGCTTCATTTTCATAGGCAACCAACTTTAAAGATTCAGATTCGATGTCTAATACATTCGAAAGTGGCTCGCCTACAACGAGCGTAGGTAACTGTGTGCGCCCACATTGTTGAGAAGCTTCCAACATAATCTTTTCCCAACGACTATATTTTGACTGTAATTTTTTTGCATCGTACTTAGCAACGCAATTCAATGTGGGCACAAGATATACGGTATCGACATTAAGCTCTGTAGCTTTTTGTAAAACCCATTCTAATTTTTCACCTTTTAAATAAGATTGTACTAATATGGTTCTATACATTGATGTAGACGCATCAATATATTCTATAAGACTAGCTTGTGCTAGGCCATTTATCTCATCATCGATCTGATAGATACCACAACGGTTATCGCTACCTGTAACAGTAATTGGTTTCTCTATATTATGGCGAAATACATGTAATATATGATGAGTCACATCTTTAGGTAATACAATGGATTCATCTAATGGTGTAGGAATAAATATCTTTTTCATCGTTTTTCTAGCGCAAATGTATGCCAAGGTCCAGCAATGCGCTCCTCAATAATATGCCAATCTTTATTAATATAAGGCATAATCTCATCATACCTATCATCAATAATACCACTAATGATGAGAATACCTTTATCATCGAGCTTTTTACCAATTTGTGGCAATAAAATTTTTAAAGGATCTACTGTTAAATTCGCTAAAATCAATTGAGCCGTACCCTTAAAATCAGTATCCAAATTACCACAAATGATATCCGCTACGACATGATTATTATCACAATTAATTCTTGCCTGTTTAGCTGCATATTCTTCTATATCGATGCCTACAAGATGTTTTATACCCATATGAGCAGCTACTAACAACAGAATGCCTGTTCCCGTCCCTATATCTAAACATGTAACAGAATCTAAATCCATAGATTTACTATAGTCATGTAAAAGTTCTGCACAAGTTCTCGTAGTTTCATGTGAACCAGTACCAAATGATATATCCGAATCGATTTCGATAATGGCCTTATTATATTCATTATCATATTCTTGCCATGCAGGTTTGATTATTAAATTAGGTAGTATTTCTGTGGGTTCTATATACTGTTGCCAAGAATTGAACCATGTAGACTCATCTAACATATGTGCATCTATTGATGTGATTTCGATATTGATTTCGTTAAGACGCCGCTTTATATCAGACTCAATCGTGTTAGGATCTAATGCTGCATCAGCATAAAGCGTTAATTGTACTAAATTCGGTTGATTATCTACATCTTCTTCTATAATTCCATTGTCTGCATAATCGCCAAAAAGAGTAGTCACCTCATCGGTGGCTACTCTTTCACAGACAATAGATATTTCTATCCATTGCATATTGTGCTCCTTAGCTATTGATGCGCAGGAACAAACCATTCACGCATCAGAGCTGTTCATTTAGTTAAACAATCCTTGATTTTTTCAAATAAACTTTTACTAACTTGTAAGTTATTTACATCTTCATTACTTTCTTTTGCAAATCGAAGCAATAATTCACGTTGTGTATCAGTTAATTTTTTAGGCGTTTGTACAGTAACGATTACATGTTGATCGCCACGTTGTTTAGGATTGCGTAGATATGGAATACCTTTGCCCTTGAGTCTGAATGCAGTTCCCGTTTGAGTGCCTTCTGGGATCTTTAATTCTACTTTACCATCTAAGGTATTCACTTGTATAGTCGCACCTAATGCAGCTTGTGCAAAGCTGATAGTAACACGACTGATAACATCATTGCCATTACGTTCAAATTCTTTATGAGGGCGTACGTAAATGTAAACGTATAAGTCACCTTTTGGACCACCTAATATACCCGGTTCCCCTTCATTAGAAACGCGTAGACGAGATCCGTTATCTACACCAGCTGGAATCTTAATATCGATTTTTCGTTTTACTAAGATTTCACCAGATCCACGACATTTGGAACAAGGTTTTTCAATGACCTTACCAGAGCCATGGCAACGAGAACAAGTACGAGCAGATTGCATACGACCAAATGGTGTATTTTGAATAACAACCTCTTGACCAGAGCCATGACAATTAGGGCATGTATCAACCTTAGATCCAGGTTCACCGCCGGTCCCGTGACAATGATTACATTCTTCATGACGTTGAATGTTGATTGCCATGGATTTACCAAAGGCAGCATCCTCAAAGGATATATCTATATCTTCACGAAGATCATTGCCTTTTTGAGGACCATGTTGTTGGTGTCCACCACCAAACATGCCGCCAAAGAAATCACCGAAGATATCACTGAAGCCACCAGCCTGACCACCGAAACCGCCAAAGCCACCTTGGAAACCACCGGCCCCAGCGCCGCCTCCTTGTTTGAAGGCGTCGTGGCCGAATTGGTCATATTGAGCTTTTTTAGTTTCATCAGACAATACTTCGTAAGCTTCGTTAGCTTCTTTGAATTTTGCTTCTGCTTCCTTTGGATTATCTTTATTTACATCTGGATGGTATTGGCGAGCCTTTTTACGGAAGGCTTTTTTAATTTCATCTTGGGTTGCATTTTTGCTTACCCCTAAGATGTCATAATAATCTCGTGCCATTAGTTACCAACCCTTCTTATTTCTTATCGTCATCAACTACAGTGTAATCAGCATCAACTATATTATCGTCAGCTTTTGTTTGTTCACCTTGTTTAGCATCACCAGCAGCTTGTTGTGCTTGTTGAGCAGCAGCATACATTTGTTCAGCTAATTTGTGCAAAGGTTGTTCCAAAGCTTCACTATCTTTTTTTATATCTTCAATATTGCCAGCTTCGATAGATTTTTTCAATTTATCTTTAGCTTCTTCAACTTCTTTCAATAATGCAGCATCGCCTTTACCTTCAAGGTCTTTCAAAGCTTTTTCAGCTTGGTATACTAAAGAATCTGCATTATTTTTAATGTCTAATTCTTCTTTTTTAGCTTTATCTTCTGCAGCATGAGCTTCTGCTTCTTTAACCATGCGTTCTATTTCGTCTTCTTTCAAACCGCTAGAAGAAGTAATTGTAATTTTTTGTTCTTTTTGAGTACCCAAATCTTTAGCTTTTACATGTACGATACCGTTAGCATCGATGTCAAATGTTACTTCAATTTGAGGAACCCCACGAGGAGCTGCTGGGATGCCATCCAAGTTGAAACGACCCAAAGTTTTATTATCTGCTGCGAATTCACGTTCACCTTGCAACACATGGATATCTACAGATGGTTGGTTATCCGCTGCAGTGGAGAATACTTGAGATTTAGATGTAGGAATTGTAGTGTTACGATCGATAATACGGGTGAATACACCGCCCATTGTTTCGATACCAAGAGACAATGGAGTTACGTCAAGTAACAATACGTCTTTAACTTCACCTACTAATACACCACCTTGAATAGCAGCACCGATAGCTACGCATTCATCTGGGTTAACGTTTTTAGTTGGTTCTTTACCCAATACTTTTTTAATAGCTTCTTGTACAGCTGGAATACGGCTAGAACCACCAACTAACAATACTTTATCGATATCAGATGCAGATAAGCCAGCATCGTTCATAGCTTTACGAGTAGGTTCAATAGTAGCTTGTACCAAATCAGCAGTTAACTCTTCAAATTTAGCACGAGTCAATGTTACATCCAAATGTTTAGGACCAGTAGCATCAGCTGTGATGAATGGCAAGTTGATGTTTGTGCTAGCTACGCCAGACAATTCAATTTTTGCTTTTTCAGCAGCTTCTTTTAAACGTTGATCAGCTAATTTATCATTGGATAAATCGATACCAGTTTCTTTTTTGAATTCTTCAATAAGGTAGTTCATGATACGTTGGTCGAAATCATCGCCGCCAAGGTGGTTATTACCAGATGTTGCCAATACTTCGAATACGCCATCACCAAGTTCAAGGATGGAAACGTCGAATGTACCACCACCAAGGTCAAATACAAGAACTTTACCGTCTTCGTCTTTATCTACACCATATGCAAGAGCCGCAGCTGTAGGTTCGTTAATGATACGAAGTACTTCAAGACCTGCAATAGAACCTGCGTCTTTAGTAGCTTGACGTTGAGCATCTGTAAAGTATGCTGGAACAGTAATAACAGCTTGTTTTACAGGTTCGCCCAAGTAAGCTTCTGCGTCAGCTTTAATCTTTTGAAGAATCATTGCAGAAATTTCTTGAGGTGTATAAGATTTACCTTCTACAGTTACTTTGTAGTCAGAACCCATATGACGTTTAATAGAAATAATTGTGTTTTCTGGATTGGATACAGCTTGACGTTTAGCCAATTGACCAACTAAACGTTCGCCATTTTTCGCAAAACCAACTACGGAAGGAGTTGTACGTGCACCTTCTTGGTTTGTAATAACCGTAGGTTCGCCGCCTTCCATAACAGCAACACAAGAGTTTGTAGTCCCTAAATCAATACCAATTACCTTTGCCATAATATATGACCTCCTAATACTTATAATCTATTCAACAACCTTTACCATTGCTGGTCGAATACAACGACCATCCACAGTATAGCCAGTTTGCAGTACTTCACATACCGTATCAGATTCATATTCATCTGATGGTACGCGCATAATTGCTTGATGGAAATTTGGATCAAATGGTTTTCCAACTGCATCAATAACAGCCAAACCATGCTTAGACAACATAGCCATCAAGTTTTGATGAATCATAACAAATCCATCAAGGAATACCTTTGTATCCCCTTCTGCAGGAGCTTGTACAGCTCGCTCAAAATTATCTAATACAGGTAGCAAATCTTTTAGGACATCACCCTTAACAAAACCTGCCAACTGTTCTTTTTCTTGATTAGTACGGCGTTTAAAATTTTCAAAATCCGCTTGTAAGCGTTTATAACGATTATCAAAATCGGCTTTTAATTCTTCTAACACCTCACTTGCATCAACTACAGACTCTTCAGCATTTTTTACTTCGGATTGATCCTTCGTTGCTTCTGTAGGCTCAGAAACTTCTTCGTCTACCACATCTTGTTTAATTTGTTCTTCAGACATGCCTTATCCTTTCTATGATTGATTCCTTGCCATCGTTTCCATTAAATGCTTCATATAAGAAAGCAAATTTATAATGCGTCCATATTCCATTCTTGTAGGGCCTAGTATTGCCAATGTACCAAGTTGATTATTATCTTTAGAAAAGTCTGTCTGAATAAGGCTCATATCACTTAATGATTCCATCTGATTTTCTGATCCAATCTTAATCTTAATTGGCATCTTTGAATTATCTTGTAATATATGACCTAATTCTTGCTGCTCTTCTAACAGTGAAAGTACAGGTTGTACTTTTTCTACCGTTTTAAATTCCGGTTGACGTAACAACTCCGTAGCACCAACTGAATAAAATAAGCGACGTTTGGTGATGGCCCTTAATAAGGTTTCTCCGATTTGTAATAATACGGATTTTGGACCGTCTATATGTGCGATAATGGCACTAATATGAACTGCTGTAATATCTCGCAAAAGCTTGTTTTGAACGGCATTGCTAAATTGAATAGCCAATCGTTGTAGTTCATCAGCTTTCACAGAAGATGTAAAATACATCAATTCATTATCTAGTGCACCAGTTGCGGTTATCACAACCATAACAGCTTGGTGAGCATCAAGAGGTAAAATATGTATATATTTTAATTGTGCTTGCTCATGTCCAGGAGCTAATAACAAGCTCATGCTATGACTCACTTGAGAAACCAGTCTGGCCATATGCAATAACATTTCATTGCTTGATAGCTGTGAATCATTCCATATGTTATTGATTTGTTTCACATCCTCATTTAAGACCGGACTTTGATGCACCATAGAATCAACGTATAAGCGATAGCCTTTTGATGACGGTATACGTCCAGCTGATGTATGAGGTTTTTCTAAATAACCTAAGTCCTCAAGATCGGACATTTCATTACGCACTGTTGCAGGGCTAATTCCTAAATCATAATTTTTAGCAATCGTCCTAGAACCAACAGGCTCAGCAGATTTAACATAATCCTCTATAATCACTCGTAAGATGCGTTGTTTTCTTTCATCCATAATGACACCTCACTTGTTAGCACTCAAAATGTTTGAGTGCTAATCGCATGTATAATATTACCATACCAAAATAAAATGTCAAGTAAAATTATCCTTAAAACACCAAATAAAATCAGTTTAGTCAAAAAGACAATATGATTTTATAGAATAATAGGTCAAAAAGACAAGACAATAAAATTATAGGATTAGTCAAAAAGACAAGTCCCATCTATGTTTATAAGATGTATACAAATATAAAATAGCTCCTAGTCAATTTATAACTAAGAGCTATTGTTAAATTATAAAGTTTTATTTTCTAATGGATTTCCAAGACGTTCTAACAATTTTCCCATACGCTCTTTTGGTTCTCCATTTTCTGCATACCAATCGATTAATATATCAGCGGCCTTCTTTGCTTGCTCAACAGATAATTTACGCATCAATATCTTTCCTGCTTCAGGACGCATGCCTGTATTACCACCTACGGCAAGCATAAATCCTTGAGATGTACCAATAAAGGCGATATCTTTAACCATAGAATCAGGACAGTTACGACCACAACCACTAATTCCTATTTTACATTTGTGACTTGTTTTACGACCATAATGTTTGCGTTCTATATAATCTGCTAATTCAGCAGTCTCCATCTGACCATTTTTACATTTTCCTTTACCTACACAGGCAATTAGCGAATTGACGCCTCTATGAATAACCGTAGTGACACCTTCAGGCAATTCAGCAATTAAAGCATCTTTATCATCTTTGTCAATACCTGTAATTTGTATACCAGTCACCACATGTCTAAAGGAACCGCCATATTTTTCAGCTAGTGCTATACATGCTTTCATTTGATCCAAAGAAAATTCATTATGCAATCCATGTATTATAACAGATGTCTTCATCTTTCCTCCTAAATAAGCATGCATATTCATCATCATCCTATTCATCCTAACATGTTACTTATTGAGAAACTATGAGAAATATTACTCTTCTATGAATTGACTAAACACATAATTGCCATGCTTAGCACCTTCTAGCGTAAGATGATATAAATCGCCATCTTGTATAATTAAATTCTTTTCAATTAAATGATTTAAAATAGAGCCATATATATCTTCTAATTTTATATTAAATCTGTTAGCAAAATCGACTGTATTGATTCCCCACTTGGTTCGTAAGCTTAAAAAACAATAATCTTCTCTAGCTCTTTTGGTATCGATAACTTCCTCTTCTACAACAGGAAATTCAAAACAGTCTATTTTTCTAGCATACGGCATGACATTGCGATTATTAGCTCTTCTTACACCATCAAAAAATGAATGAGCACCAGCACCAAAACCTAAATAATCACAATATTGCCAATATTTCAGATTATGTTTACTATAGGACTTATCTCTTGCAAAATTGGATATTTCATAACGCTCAAATCCCAAATCTTGAATTCCTTGCATCATCATGTCATACATCGTATCCTCTGTTGATTCATCAGGTAAAGAAATGAGTCCTTTATCAACCAAATGATATAATCGTGTTCCTTGTTCTACTTGTAAACCATAGGTAGAAATATGATTAATTGGCAAGGAACTAACAATGTCTAAATTTTTATTAATTTCATCAGTTGTTTGATTCGGTAATCCATATATTAAATCGATATTAATATCTTGAAATCCCACCTCAAAGGCCTTTTGAACTGCATTTATAGCAGCCTCACGATTGTGACTTCTATGTAAACTTACAAGAGATTTATCATTAAAGGTTTGAACACCGAAACTGATACGAGAAAATCCTAATTTATGCAACCCCTTTAAATAAGCCTGATCTACCTCTCCAGGATTTGATTCGATGGTAAACTGACAATCAGGAGATACATTATAGTTAGTTTTAATAGTATTCAAAATTTGTTCTAACTGTAATAAGGATAATTCCGTTGGTGTACCGCCTCCGAAATAAACAGTATCTACAAGTTTAGTGCGAGATGTAGGATATGCATCACCGAACATAGTCATTTCTTGAACCAAGGCATACAGATATGTATCGTAATAGTCCTCTAAATTTTGATACGCTGGAAAGTCACAATATATGCATTTTTGTTTGCAAAACGGGATATGGATGTATATCCCCATATCCCGCTGTACAAACAAATCGTTACGATTTGTTTCCATATTAATCTTCTACCTTTAAAATTGCCATAAATGCTTCTTGTGGAATCTCTACAGAACCAACAGCTTTCATGCGTTTCTTACCGGCTTTTTGTTTTTCTAGCAATTTACGTTTACGAGAAATATCGCCACCATAACATTTTGCTAAAACGTCTTTACGCCAAGCTTTTACAGTTTCACGGGCTACAATTTTCGTACCTACTGCTGCTTGAATAGGAATTTCAAACATTTGACGAGGAATTAATTCTTTTAATTTCTCAGCTAATGCACGGCCACGTGTAGCAGCACGATCCTTATGAACAATGATAGATAATGCATCTACAGGTTCTCCATTTAATAAGATATCCATCTTAACCATTGGAGATTGTTTATATCCAATCAATTCATAATCAAGAGATGCATACCCCTTTGTAGCAGATTTTAATTTATCAAAGTAATCATAAATGATTTCACTCAATGGTAAGTGATATACAACGGATACACGCGTTTCATCCAAGTATTCCATAGATTGATATTCGCCACGTTTATCTTGAGACAATTCCATAATAGTACCAACAAAATCCTTAGGTACAATGGTGGTAGCCTTAACATATGGTTCTTCAATATAATCGATTTCCGTTGGAGGTGGTAATTTGGCAGGGTTATCCACTTCGAGCATTTCCCCATTAGTCTTATACACCTTGTAGTTAACAGATGGAGCCGTAGTGATAAGTGTTAGATTATATTCACGCTCTAAGCGCTCTTGAATAACATCCATATGTAGTAAGCCTAGGAAACCACAACGGAAACCAAAACCTAGAGCCAAGGATGTTTCTGCTTCATATTCTAAGGCAGCATCATTAAGCTGTAACTTTTCTAATGCATCACGAAGATTTTCATAATCCTTAGAATCTGTTGGGTATAAGCCACAATATACCATGGATACGGCTTTGCGATAGCCAGGTAATGGTTCAGGTGCAGGGTTATCAGCCAATGTTACGGTATCACCAACGTGACAATCCTTTACATTTTTAATACTAGCAGCAATACAACCTACAGAACCACATGGTAATTCTTGAACAGGCACAAGATTTGGTGTAAAGATACCAAGCTCTGTAACATCAAAATCTTTTTTATCATGCATCATGCGGATTGTATCTTTTGCCTTAATAGCCCCTTCTTTCACACGAACATAAGCAATGGCCCCCTTATACGCATCAAAGCGGCTATCAAAGATCAATGCTCGTGTTGGTTCATCAGATTTATCTGGTGGAGGTGGAACCTTATTGACAATAGCTTCTAAAATATTAAGAATACCGACACCAGATTTAGCAGAGCATAAGACAGCTTCAGAGGCATCTAAACCTATAATGTCTTCAATTTCTTGCTTAACTCGTTCAGGATCTGCAGATGGCAAATCGATTTTATTAATTACAGGTATAATCTCAAGGTCATGTTCTAAAGCGAGATATACGTTTGCCAACGTTTGTGCTTCTACACCTTGTGCAGCATCTACTACAAGCAATGCTCCTTCACAAGCTGCTAGAGAGCGAGATACTTCATAGCTGAAATCCACATGGCCCGGTGTATCAATAAGGTTCAAAATGTATTCTTTACCATCTTGAGCCTTATACAAAATACGAACGGATTGCGCTTTAATAGTAATACCACGTTCACGTTCTAAATCCATGGAATCCAATACTTGTGCTTCCATTTCTCGTTTTTGTAGAGTACCAGTATATTCAATTAATCTATCAGCGATAGTAGATTTACCATGGTCGATATGAGCTATAATACAGAAGTTTCTAATCTTTTTCGTTGACATACTATGTGAACAAGTTCAAGGAACTTGTATTCTCCTTTCTAACATACGCAATCGATAACAGCACCTCCTAATAATTGAGTGCCATTATAAAAGGCTACGGACTGACCGGGTGTAATAGCCCGTTGTGGTTCATCAAAGATGACCTCCATCGTATCGTCGTCTAAGATACGTGCCGTACAAGGCGATGGCTTGGCTGCGTAACGAATTTTACCTTCCGCCTTTAACTCTTTATGGATTGTATCATCTAAGAAATTATAAAACTTACAAATCATACGATTTGTAAAAAGTCGTTCATTAGGTCCTACAATAACTTCATTGCGTTCACCATTAAAGCCAATAACATATAAAGGGTGTTTATAGGCAATGCCTAGTCCTTTACGTTGACCAATCGTGTAATTGAATAAACCCGTATGCTTTCCTAATATTTCACCATCTTCAGTAACAATATTACCAGATTTTGGTTTAGTTTTCATTTCTTCTACTACGAGTTTTTGGTAATTACCATGCGGTAAGAAACAAATATCTACACTGTCTGGTTTCTTAGCTACTGGCAAATCATATTCAGCAGCTAATTTACGTGTTTCTGTTTTACATTGGCCACCCAATGGGAACATAAGATGACTCAAAATACGTTGATTCATATTATACATAACATAGCTTTGATCTTTAGTTGGGTCAACACCTTTATGCAATTCATATAAACCAGTGTCTTCATTATAATTAACCTGTGCATAGTGACCGGTTACCATATGTGTAGCACCTAGTTCTAATGCCCGATTAAGCATTAAATCAAATTTAATATTTTTATTACAGAATACACAAGGATTTGGTGTGCGCCCATAAGCATATTCTTTCACGAAATAGTCTACTACATTATCGTAGAATACATCACGAGCATCGATAACATGATGCTCGATACCAAGAAAATCACACATTTTCTTAGCATCTGTTACAGCAAGAGGCACCTCATCATACGGTGTCCCACTCACCCATAGCCATAGGGTAATACCAAATACTTTATAGCCTTGTTTTAGCAGCATTGCAGCAGTCAAAGAACTATCTACTCCACCACTCATAGCTACAGCGATAACTTTTTCCATACTTTCTCCTTTTAATGATCTCTTGATCATAAAACTAATCAGGGTGAAAGCCTGACGTGTAAAAACACTAATTCGGTGTAAAAGTCCGAGTAGTATTGCTATGAAATTATAGCAACTTATATTATAGCCTAGAATGATGTATATTGAAAAGATTTGAAACAAAAGAATCTCTTTCCATCAAAGAAAGAGATTCTAATTATTATCTATGTTTTAATAATTCCTCTGCCGCACCTAAAATGCCGAGCATAGAATGTTCGAATACAAGACCACCTTGCATGAAGATTGTATATGGAGGGCGCACAGGACCATCAGCACTGAGTTCAATAGATGACCCTTGTACAAATGTACCGCCAGCCATGATAATTTTATCTTCATAACCAGGCATATCCCCAGGAATTGGATGCACATGAGCATCTACAGGAGAGTAAGCTTGCATGCCTACACAGAAATGCTCCATTTCCTCACCATTTTTTAAATTGATGGCTTGAATTAAATCATAACGGTCTGCATCTACCTTAGGAAATACTTCATATCCTAGTAATTCACCTACCGCAGCTGTATACACAGCCCCTTTAAGAGCTTGTAAAACTACATGAGGAGCCATAAATAAGCCTTGGAAGAATAGACGGTAGCCAGGAGCATAGGAACCCATATGATCACCAAGTCCTGGAGCCGTCAATTGATATGCTGCGTCTTCTACAAGGTCCTCACGACCTACGATATAGCCACCGGTTGGTGCCAAACCGCCTCCTGCATTTTTGATGAGAGAACCTGCCATGATATCAGCACCAGCCTCTAATGGTTCTTGAAGCTCTGTAAATTCACCGTAGCAATTATCTACAAAGCAAATGGTTTCTGGATTCTTAGCTTTCACAACATCAACGATAGCCTTAATATCCGCAATCGATAATGGTTCACGTGTGCTATACCCACGAGAACGTTGTATAACAACAGCACGCGTATTGGAATTAACAGCCTTTCCAATAGCCTCCAAATCGTAGGTATTATTTTTTAGAGGCACTTCTGTATAGGTAAAGCCTTTTTCAATCAATGATCCCTTAACAGGACGAGTATAGCCTATAACAGATTGCATGGTATCATAAGGAGCTCCAACAGCATAGATAAATTCAGTTCCTTTAGAGCCATTTCCCATAATAGCCATCAGTGTAGTAGCTAATGCGTGAGTACCCGATACAAAATGAGGTCGCACAAGAGCCTTTTCGCCTTTAAATACATAGGCAAATACTTCATCTAATTTTTCACGTCCCACATCATTGTAACCGTAACCAGTTGTGCCTATAAAATGATAATCAGATACTTGACACTCTTTAAATGCTTCTAATACTTTTTTTGTATTTGCTAATGCAATAGGTTCAAACTTTTTAAATTGTGTCTCCGCCATTTCAAGGGCTTTACTACGTATTTCTTCTAATGTCATACCTTTTCCTTTACTGTTATAGTGTCGCTTCTATTATAGTGCGAGCTTTACAAAAAATTTCATTACTTGTAGTTTGTTTATCAATAGTAATCCACTCTATATACGGCATACGTTTGTACCACGTAATCTGCCGTTTTGCAAAGTGGCGCGTATTCTTTTGAATTAAATCAACACATGCGTCATAGCTGATTAATCCTTCTAAATACTGGATAACCTCTTTATAGCCAATGCCTTTAAAGGCTTGGCATTGTGGATTTACGCCAGAGTCTAATAAGGTCTTAACTTCATCTACTAATCCCTGTTCAAACATAATCTCCACACGGCGATTGATGCGGTCATACAAATCACTGCGCTCACGTTTTAATCCAATAACTGGACCTTTATAGGATAAACCATCTTTTGTTTGCTTTATTAACGATTCATAATCACCAGCTGTCATCAATTCAATAGCGCGGTACAACCGATGTTTATCGGTATATTTAATTTCTATGCCACCTTTTTCTGCCAAATTCTGAGCATACTCACGTAATCCATCTACGCCATATTCAGCATATAACTCATCTAATTCGCTTCTTAATTTTGTATTAGGTTTTATATCATTAAAATTATAGTTTTCTAACAAAGACTGAACATATAAACCAGTTCCACCAGATAAGATTGGTACAACATGATTGTTATTTAATTGATCTATTAATGATTTGGCTTGTTGTTGAAAGATAGAAACACTGTAATCATCGTCAGGTTCTAAAATATTTATAAGATGATGAGGTACAGCAGCTAATTCTTCTGTTGTCGCCTTTGCAGTACCAATATTCAAATGTTTATACACCTGATACGCATCACCAGAAATCACTTCGCCATGATAGCCTTTAGCCAATGCTAATGTTAAGTCAGTCTTACCTACAGCTGTAGGACCTACAATTGTTATTAACTTTTTCATTGTAACCCCTCATTACTGTAAACACCATATCCTATACGACTATACTTGCCGCCCACCCATGTGGATGGTGGAAAATCTTTAAATACAGAGCTAAACGGTCGTTCTTTGATAATAAAACCTAATCGACAAACGCGCTTAGCTTCCTGAATAACAGAATCTGTGATTCTACCTTCCGAAGTATGCCCACGCAACGGTTTAAATTGTGGACTTTCTTCAATAGGAACTTCAAACATAGGGTCAAAATATAATATATCTACACTATCGTTAGGTAGCCCCTGTAAAAAGCTTTCAAAATTATCATGACGAGCATCAATACGACGTAGTGCATTTGTTACAGTCATATCCTCATGAGTATAATGTTTCAATCCAAACCATGTAGATAGCCATATAGGATATGACGCTTCTAATCCTATAATATGTGCACTAGGGAATGCATAGGACATGATAATACTATCACTGCCAAGGCCCAGCGTACAATCAACTATAGATATAGAATTAGATGATTCAGCTGTTAACAATTCTATAGCGTTTACAAGATGGTCATCATCTCCACGTTGTAAGCGTAAAATACGCAATTGAGCCATGGATAAATGAAATCTATGATCCTGTTCTTCGTTAAAATGAATTGTCAATTGATTCTTAGAAACAACCGCAATAGGCGTATCCTCTAATAATAGTTCAGAAATAGGCCTCTTTTGACGATTTAGATATACTAAATCTAATGATTTAGCTAATTCTTTTGTTTCTTCTTTTATTGCTGAAGACGCTTTTTGTGAAGTAGTAATAATCATATTAAGACCTTAAGAATAACTTACCCAATTCATCAGGTGTAAATTTAATAATTGTTGGGCGACCATGAGGGCACACATAAGGTTTATCTGTATGGAATAAATCTTCAATAAGGGTTGTCATTTGGTACATATTAAGATTGTGTCCAGATTTAATGGCCCCCCTACAAGATGCATAAGCTAGCATTTCATGACGCAATTGAGCTTTGGTAGGCTGTTCATGGTCATGCAAAAAAGTAAATACATAAGATAAAATTTCCTGAGCTTTACTTTCTACTAGATCTACAGGTGCACCAACTAATTTGATTTGATTAGGACCGCCAAGCTCTACTTCAAAGCCTAAATCCAACAAAGCGTCTTGTTCATTCTCAACAAGATTCATTTCATCCTCTGTGGCATTGCTATAAGTCGGTACAAGCAGGCTTTGCATTGGTATAGCTTCCGAAGATTTACACAAACGATCATAACGGACACGTTCATGTGCTGCATGCTGATCTATAATATATAAATCATCACCTTTTTTGGCTAATATATAACAGGATGCAACCTGCCCCATTGGTAAAAAGCCTGATTTTTGTATATCTCTAGATTCATCTTCTATATGCTGTTCTTGTATTTGATGGAATTTCTCTTTATCTTCCGTCGTATAGCTAGTATAAGCTGTAGGAACTGATGTAAATGAGGATTCCTCAAATGTTTCCTGTTCATATGTCGCTTTTGGAGCTGGTGGTGTGAACCCTTTTTCTTTTAAGGCATCTACAAAATCACGTGTATCTTGGCGAAGCACCTCATACCCTTTTGTGCGACGCCCACCAAAGACCTTATCATAATCAATGGCTGTTGCAATATGCTCTGCTGTATCACTGTGATCACTAACTACTTGAGGTGATTGATATGAATCGTATCCACTACCTTTGGCTTCAGTTTCTACTGGTTGTACGTACGACGATGATTCACGTTCATATCGTTCATGAAGAGGGTTATTTAAAGCATTTAAAATTGCATGATAAACAGCCTTAAATATTATTTTATCATCTTCAAATTTAACTTCGCTCTTACGAGGGTGAACATTGATATCCACCATACTAGCAGGTACTGTAATATGTAATAAAACCAGTGGATAACCGGATTTTGGCAATAATGCATGATACGCATTATCTATAGCTTTTAAGATTGTCTTATCCGATATAACACGGTTATTGACGATAATCGTCTGCCATATACGCGTACTCTTCAATAAGGTTGGTTTTGATACAACACCTTCGATATAGATATGTTCACTTTCATAAGCGATAGGAAATATATCATTCTTGGTCTTATAACCGTATAATGCAGCCACTGTATCTTCTATTGAGCCAGATCCTGGTGTAATGATGGCTACACGATCATCAATAGTTAATTTAAAAGCAATATGCGGATTACTTAATGCCAATTTACCAACAATGTCTTGAATTTTAGATGATTCAGTTCGTTCGGTTTTAAGAAATTTACGACGAGCTGGTGTATTAAAAAATAATTCCTTCACTTCAATTGTCGTACCAGGTGCTGCACCATAAGGAATACAATCAGTAAAGGTTCCTCCATCGATGAGGATACGTGTACCAAGATCTTGGTCTATAGTTCTAGTAGTCAAAACAAAATGAGAAACAGAGGCGATACTCGCCAAAGCCTCTCCCCTGAAACCTAAGGATGCAATATCGAATAAATCCTCTACATTTTTAATCTTAGAGGTTGCATGACGCAAAACTGCAAGGCGGGCATCCTCTTCTGTCATCCCCTTGCCATTATCAGTAATGCGCATATATGCACTTCCACCTTCACCAATTTCCACTTCAATCGATGTAGCACCAGCATCAATAGAGTTTTCAATCAGTTCTTTTACAACTGATGCAGGACGTTCCACAACCTCACCAGCTGCTATTTTATTGATTGTAGTTTCATCCAAAACATGTATGGTTGCCATTATTTACCGCCTCCATTACGCGCCTCTGCTTGTAACTGATGAATTGTATTCAATGCCTCTATCGGTGTCATCGTATTCACATCTATAGCTAGCAAAGAATCTACTACAGAATGGGTGAATAAATTCCCAAAATCATCTTGTTCGATAGATGGTTTTGTATATTTTACAACAGTGTCTGATGTTATTACGCGATTATTTAAATCATCGGTATCGGTATTTTGTTCCTCTAAGGATTCAAGAATCACTTCCGCTCGTTTCAATACTTGAGCCGGCAAACCCGCCAATTTTGCTACGTGAATACCATAGCTCCTATCGGCACCACCTCTAATAATGCGGCGTAAAAAGGCTATATCCTTACCTTTTTCCTTTACAGCTACCGTATAATTCTTCAACCTAGGATATACATCTTCCAAAGGAATCAATTCATGGTAGTGTGTAGCGAACAATGTTTTTGCATGAATATGCTTGCAAATATGTTCGACTACAGCCTGTGCAATGCTTAAGCCATCGAATGTACTCGTACCACGACCTATTTCATCGAGGATAATCAAACTCTTAGAGGTAGCATTTTCTAGAATATACGCAACCTCTTTCATTTCTACCATAAATGTACTTTGACCAGTAGAAATATCATCACTCGCACCAACACGTGTGAATACGCGATCTACTGGAGAAATAGTAGCCTCCCTTGCAGGAATGAATGATCCTATTTGAGCCATAATCATAAGTATCGCGACTTGTCTCATATAGGTAGATTTACCAGCCATATTAGGGCCTGTTATGAGCATAAATTCTTCATCATCATGATTAAGTACCACATCATTGGGAACAAATACTTCTCGTTTCAAGAATTTTTCTATTACCGGATGACGGCCATCACGAATATTAATTTGTCCATTCATAACGATATTCGGGCAAATATAGTTCGACTCATAGGCTACTGTAGCTAATGATGCTAGCACATCGAGTTCTGCTAAGGCTCTCGCTGTTTCTTGAACACGTTTGATAACACCCTTAATTTGATTACGTAAATCTTGATAGAGTTGTTGTTCTAGAGAAACGATTTTTTCCTTGGCGCTTAGAATTTTAATTTCAAACTCTTTCAAATCAGGCGTAATATACCGTTCAGCATTAACTGTAGTTTGTTTTCGAATAAAATAAGCTGGCACCTTATCAATTTGTGATTTACTTACTTCAAAGAAATAACCAAAAACCTTATTATATTTTGTTTTAAGTTTAAGACCTGTTTCTTCTCTAGCCTTATCCTCTAACTTTTGAAGCCAAACCTCACTGTTTGTTGCTAAGGATCGTAGTTCATCTAATTCTTCGTTATAGCCATCACGAATTACACGACCATCTTTTAATGTTAATGCAGGTTGTTCTGCAATAGCACGATTTAATAAATCATATATATCAGCATGATTATCGATGCGGCTGTTAATAGATGTTAAGGAAAGTCCAGAAAATTCCGTAAGAAGGCTCTTAAGCTGTGGCAATACTTGCAAGGATTCGCGAAGAGATGTAAAGTCTCGAGGTGATACAGAACCCGTTTCAATACGACCAACGATACGCTCAAAATCATAAATACAATCTAAATAACTTTGAATTTCGCATCTTTCACCATTACGAGATATAAGTTCTGCAACAGCAGCTTGACGTCGTTGAATCGTAGGTATATCTGTTAGAGGACTTTCCAACCATTGTTTTAATAAACGAGCTCCCATAGGTGTTAATGTTCTGTCGAGCACATCTAATAAGGTACCCTTTACACCACCATCTCGTAAATTGTGAGTAATCTCAAGATGACGCAATGAGGATGTATCTAAAATCAAACGATTTCCTACATCCATTTGATGAACATAATTAATATGAGCTATTTCTGTTTTAATTACATCTTGTAAATATAAGAGCATAAAGCCTAGAGCAGCTAATACATCTTCCTCCATAAGGCCCATATCTTGAAAGTGATTATTTGCTAATTTACATACCTGTTCAATACTTTCAAAAGAGGAAAATGGAGATAATACCACATTATTGAATTGATTATGAATGAAATCGACAATTGATTGTGGCAAAATAGTTCCATCAGGAACAATGATTTCTGCAGGCCTATACATGCTTAAGGAATCATATATTTGACTTATATTATCTTGTGATACACGGTCCCAAATAACCTCTCCTGTAGAAACGTCGGAATACACAAGAATCCATGCTTCCTTGACTAAATAAAATAACGCTAAAAAATTATTTCTTCGTGCATCATTACCGTTTTCAGTCATCACGGTACCAGGTGTAATCACTTGTATAACATCGCGCTTAACAATCCCTTTAACAGCTTTAGGATCCTCTAACTGCTCGCATATAGCAACCTTATACCCCTTTTTAACTAAGGTTTCAATATAACTTTCAGCAGCATGAAAAGGAACGCCACACATAGGTGTTCGTTCCTCATTGCCTGTCGGTCTACCCGTTAGAGTAATATTCAATTCTCTAGATGCAATTAATGCATCTTCATTAAATAATTCATAAAAATCACCGAGGCGGAAAAATAATAGTTCATCACTATGCTTAGATTTGATGTCTATATATTGTTCCATCATTGGTGTTAATTTTTTTGCCATTCTTACCCCTTTTGAATGGTGCCGTAGCAGACCCACGTTTGTGCTTTATCAATATAGGCTGGTACAGTATCACCAATAGTTAATTCATCATCTTTTGGAAATAATACCATTTTATTTCCCGACGTACGACCAAACCACATGGTTTCATCTTTAGCACTTGGACCTTCTACAATAATATCAAATACTTGGCCTTCCATAGTTTTATTAAGCTCTAAGGAAATTTCATTTTGAATATCCATCAATTGTTGGAGACGAACACGCTTTACTTCATCAGGAACTTGCTCATCCATAGTAGCAGCAGGTGTACCAGAACGTTTAGAGTAAATGAATGTATACGCCATATCATAACGAACATCTTTTAATAATTGAAGAGTTTGTTCAAAATCCTCATCAGTTTCCCCTGGGAAGCCTACAATGATATCTGTAGTGACAACAACATCTTTAATTTTTTCTCTACAATAGGACAATAGCTCTTTATAATGTTCCACCGTATAATGTCTATTCATTTTCTTCAAAATTCTATCTGAACCAGATTGAATTGGTAAATGTAAGTGTGTCACGATATTACTAGAACGTCCTAATGCATCAATCATGGATTTGGTCATATCTTGAGGATGACTCGTCATATAACGAATACGTTCGATTCCTGGGATATGATCAAGGGCGTCTACTAATGTGCCAAAATCAGTACCATCTTTAAAATCTAAGCCATAGGAATTTACATTTTGTCCTAATAACGTAATCTCCTTAAACCCTTTTGCACCCAACTCTGTTACTTCTTTTACAATAGCATCTACAGGGCGACTAATCTCACGTCCACGCACATGAGGAACGATGCAATAGGTACAAAACTTATTACACCCATTCATAATAGGAACCCACGCAAAAAATGTGCCATTAGGTTTAGCTTGTAATTCAGGAAGCACGGTATTATCCATATCAACATTAATTTGATGTTTATGAGTACGCTGAACCTCAGCAATCATTTCATTAATATGTTGAATATTATGAGTGCCTAATACAATATCTATGTGAGGGGCACGTTTAAACATTTCAGCTTGATTTTTTTGTGCCATACAACCTGTAATAGCAATAATCAAATTTTTATTTTGTTGTTTTAAACGTTTTAATTCACCAATACGACCAAATACTTTCGTTTCTGCCGTTTCACGCACCGCACAGGTATTCAATAATATTAAATCTGCCGATTCTACATCATCGGTCGGTATATAACCTACTGTTTCAAGTTGATGTGAAAGACGCTCAGAATCAGCGGTATTCATTTGACAACCATAGGTATATATATAATATGACTTCATTCTATCTCCTACATATGTTTTATAATCTTACGTTTTGTTTCTACAATATTTTTTACTTTTATAGACATCCGCTCTACAGACATGCCCGTAATATATTCTAATTCGTTGCGTACAGATTTTTGTACCTGTTGCATCAGTGGTTTAACTGGATGTCCTTGTTCTATAACAACTGACATATCTAACATTAAACCATTCTGCCCTTTAGAGCTCTTTTTGAAAGCGATATCTGATGAGGCATCAACACCAGGAACCTTTTTTAGGCTATTTCTAATTAATTTAATGATAACATCATCATCAAAGGTTAGACGGCCATAATAACTAAAGGCTGGTCTAACAACGGAACGTTCAAAGCCTTCAGATCCAATTTGACCAATTTTATCAGGATCTTGTTTACGCAATGTACGTCGTCTCCAAATCGTCTTAATTGGATCGATAAGATATCCTTTAAAGTGAGGTTTTAATTCCATGGTTGGCACAGGAATAATATGCTTGCCTTCCTTTAAACGAGCATACTGCGCTTTTTCAATTTCTTTTGGTGTTGCTACATCTTCAATGCGAATATATCGATCTGGTTCTTGTAACCCCAATGCCTTTGTAATTTTTTTGACCATATTATCGGATGTACCGATAATCATCAATCGATTCGGATTAATAGCATCTAATTGACTACGAACCTCTTTAACTTGAACAGGATCTTGGAATATAGCACGACGAACGGCCTTTAAACGGCTGGATTCTTTTTTTGCAGAAAATCCAGCTACAATTTTATTATCATGAATTAAAATACCATCATCAATAATGCATTCCACACTATTTTCATGAGCTAGTACGAGAGCCCGATGACTTTTACCGGTCCCACTACCACCTACAAAAGCAATAACTTCCATAGTACACCTCACATCTATAATTACGCTGTTATACAACGTATGCGTTCAATAAATTGATTTACTAGATTACTATCTACAACATATTCACCTAAATGATAAGGGTATCGATTAGGTATTCCATGATAATCAGATCCACCTGTAACAAATAAATTTCGCTCTTTTGCCATGGTTAAATATTTTACTTCATCATCATAATCATGTTTAGAATGATATACTTCTATACCATCAAAACTATAGTTTAATAGTTCCGTAACATACTCATCATTACGGACTAATTTTGGATGCGCTAATACAGCTAGGCCATTCGCATTATGAATAATATCTAATATTTCGGGTACTTCTAATTTTACTTTAGGTATATAACAAGGGCTTTTTGAATTTAATATACCATCAAATACATCTTGTACATCTTTGGCATAGCCATGATCTATTAATAATCTAGCAACATGTGGTCTACCATAGGACTTAGTATTTGGATATAATTTTTCCAATTCAGAAAAAGAAATATCATAGCCATGAGTAATACATCGACTAATAATTTCTTTTATTCTTGATTCACGTTTTTCTTTGAAAAATTCAATGAATTTCCTCAATCCTTCATCATGATGATTAAATCCATAACCTAAGATATGAATATCCTTACCTTTATAGTGACCACTGAACTCACAACCTGTAATAATTTGAATAGAACTATTATTTTGTAACATTACATCTATACCAGCAATTTCATCGTGATCAGTTAATGCAATCATTTTCAAATCAGCTTCACTAGCATGTTGTAATAGCTGTTCTGGTGTTTCTACACCGTCAGAGAATGTAGAATGCATATGAAAATCTACACGCATAATTACCTCCAAATTATTACATTACCCTATCATTTTATTATGACTTATTCCGCTTGTTTATTCAAGTTTTTACAAGGTATTAACTAAAAGTTTTCAATATGAAATTGAATACATTCACATATATATAAATATAAAAATTGCGATTCCAATGAGCTTTCACTAGAATCGCAATTTAATTATAATTGGCTCAATAATTCTTGTACCTTGTTAGATACTTCATCAATTGGACAATTAATAGCTTCACCTGTTTTACGAACGCGAATTTCAACCTCATTACTTTCCAACGTATTTTTACTTACTGTAATACGCAACGGATAGCCAATAAGATCAGCATCTTTAAACTTAACGCCAGCCCGATCTTTACGGTCATCTAATAAAACATCTACTTTATTGTTTAATAATGTATTGTAAATAGATATACTTGTGGACATTAGAGCTTTATCTTTTGCGTTAATAGGAACAATAACTACTTCAAATGGAGCTATAGCACGCGGCCAAATAATACCATTTTCATCATGATATTGTTCAATAGCTGCAGCTAATGTACGGCTAACACCGATACCATAACAGCCCATAACCATTGCATTAGGACGACCATTTTGATCAAGGTATGTAGCTTGTAAACTTTCAGAATATTTAGTACCTAACTTAAATACTTGGCCTACTTCGATACCTTTACTGTATTCTAAAGGACTATGGCATTCAGGGCACACATCGTCTTTAGTAATCAAACGAATAGGTGCTACGATGATATCATCTGTATTAAAATCGCGTTTAGGATTGATATTGATGTAATGAGCATCAACTTTATTGGCGCCACCACAAACATTGTAGGTTTCCATAACGGATTCGTCTACAACAATAGCAAAATCGTCTGTTTGTGTAAGACCTACCGGACTGATAAACCCAGCAGTCAATCCAACATTTGCCAATTGTTCAGGTGTTGCCATTTCAGGCTCTACGGAACCATTAACAGCGTGTTGAACAGCTACTTCATTCACATCGTGATCGCCGCGAACCATAGCTAGAATTACTTTATCTTCAATGGCATATACTACGGCTTTAATAGTTTTTTCTAAAGGTAAATTGAGCATTTCTGCAACAGCTTCAATAGTAGATGCATGAGGTGTATCCACTACTTCTAATTCTTTTAAAGCTTCTTCTGCTTGCTTCATGATGCCAGGTTTACCAATTTCAATATTCGCTGCATAGTCACAAGCGGAACAGTGAATAATATCTGCTTCACCGGCTTCAGCAATAGCCATAAATTCATGGGTATTACTACCACCAATAGCACCGCTATCTGCTTCTACAGGTCTAAAAGTAAGACCGCAACGAGTAAAAATACGACTATATGCATCATACATATTTTTGTAAGATACATCTGCAGCTGCATCATCAATGTCAAAGGAGTAACCATCCTTCATGATAAATTCGCGGCTACGCATTAAACCATATCGTGGACGACGTTCATCGCGGAATTTACTTTGGATTTGATAAAGATTAACTGGTAATTGACGATATGAATTAATTTCATTTTTTACCAATGTTGTAATCATTTCTTCATGAGTTGGTCCTAAGCAGTACTCCACATCATGACGGTCATTAATACGCATCATTTCAGCACCATACGCATTCCAACGACCAGATTCTTTCCAAATCTCTGCTGGTTGCAAAATAGGCATCATAATCTCTTGTGCACCAGAGCGATCCATTTCTTCGCGAATGATAGCTTCAATTTTTTTGATGCTTCGCCAGCCCAAAGGTAAAAAACTATATAAACCATTAGCTACCTTACGCATAAAACCTGCGCGCAACATAAGCTGTTGACTTACCACATCTGCATCAGATGGAACTTCCCGCAATGTTGGGGCATATAATTTACTGGCTAACATACAATTACTCCTTATCAATTGTTTCTAAATATTGATCAATTTCTCTAAATAAAGTATCTACTAGTTCAGATTCAGGTACGGTTTTTAAAACTTCCCCTTTTTTGAATACGATACCTTGACCTTTGCCACCGGCAATACCAAAATCGGCTTCCCTTGCTTCACCAGGTCCATTAACGACACATCCCATTACGGCAACCTTGATAGGTGCAGAAATGGATGCTAGACGTTCTTCTACAATGCTTGCCATATCAAATAAATTAACTTGGCAACGACCGCATGTTGGGCATGAAATCATGGTAGCTCCAAAGTTTCTAAGACCTAAATTGCTTAGAATACTTTTACCTACCTCAATTTCATGAATAGGGTCACCGGTTAAGGATACGCGCAATGTATCACCGATACCATCTAATAATAATGCTCCAATACCCATAGCCGATTTAATCGTACCTTGTTTGATGGTACCGGCCTCAGTTACACCTAAGTGCAATGGATATGGTATTTTATCTGAAAGCTTTCTATAAGCTTCTACCATAAGTGGTACTTCAGTCGCTTTAATAGAAATCTTCATCTGTTTATAGTCTAATTTCTCTAAAATACGTACGTGTTCTAGTGCGGTCTCAACCATACCATCAGCTGTTGGATGACCACCATAAGCATCTAGAATATATTGTGGTAAAGAACCAGCATTAACACCAATACGAATAGGTATTTGTTTGGGTTGAGCCTTTTCAATAACGGCCAACACCTTATCCTCTCCACCAATATTCCCCGGATTGATACGGAGGCCGTCTACATTATTCTCAATGGCTTCTAATGCCAATTTATAATCAAAATGAATATCTGCGATAAGAGGAATTGTAATGCCTGCACGTACTGCTTTTAACGCTTTAGCGGATTGCATTGTCGGTACTGCAACGCGTACTAATTCACATCCAGCATCTGCCAATCTATTAATTTCAGCAATCGCTTTTTCCGTATGTACAGGATCCGTAGTAATCATAGATTGAATACTAACAGGTGCATAGTCGCCAATTTTTACATTGCCTACATAGATACCATTTGTTGGTTTTCTAGTAATCATATATAACTCCTAACTATGACTTATTTATAGTAATTGTAGTATATCTTTGGCAGTGGCATATACGAATATTGTAACTAATAAGGCGATACCTACCATTTGTATATACATAAGAGCTTTTGCAGGTAATTTTCGTCTTGTAATAGCCTCTACTAAGATAATAATAAGATGACCACCATCAAGAACAGGTAGTGGTAACAGATTGATTACACCAAGGTTAATGCTAAGCAATGCGGCAAACCCTAACAATGGCGCAAACCCTTGTTGCGCTATGGAACCCGCCATATGCGATATACCAACAGGGCCTGATACTTCAGCTTGTTCTGTTCCTACAACCATTTCACGTAAACCATCAACCATGGCAACAATAATATATCCTGTCTTATGAATAGCTAGTACAAATGAGTCACCTATGCTATGAGGAATCGTTTCATAAGCCTGATAGATACCAAGCTTAGGAGTATCCTTTTCCATTTTTGGAACTACTGTCGTCTCTACCATGTCACCATCGCGATTAACAACAATGGAAACACCATGATTAGCAGTCCCTTTTAAAGTATCGGAAATTTCAGACCATCTAGAAATAGGTTTATTATCTATAGACACGATAATATCCCCTTTCTTTAATTGTCCTATATCAGCAGCCCCACCAGCGATAGTACTACCAATAATTGGTTTATCTGTAGATACCATGGTACCTACTGTAGCATTAAGACCAAAGAATATAACGATGGCCAACAAAAAGTTAAACATGGCACCAGCAGATATAACAATTAATTTTTTATAAGCTGGCTTATTATAAAATGAACCTTCATCTAGTGGTTCATCAGGTGTCATTCCAGCGATGCGATTGAAACCACCTAGAGGAATACAACGAACGGAGTATAAAGTTTCACCATACTGTTTTTTTAGTAAAACTGGACCGAAACCAATAGCAAATTCATCAACACGCATGCCAGATAATTTAGCTGTAATAAAATGACCTAATTCATGAATAAACACGATTAACCCAAATACAAATATTGTGGCTAAAGCCGTAATCATACTATCTCCTATTTATAAATTCTGAAGCTTTTATGCGAGCCCATTGATCGATAGCTAGTAAATTATCAAGAGTAAATGCATCATCTGTTTCCATAGATGCCAAGACAGCAGTAACGATTTTATAGATATCGCTAAATACGATTTTCCCGTCTAAAAATGCATATACAGCAGTTTCATTAGCAGCGTTAAATACTGCTGGTTTAAAACCACCAATTTTACCAACTTCATATGCTAAATTTAAAGCAGGAAAATCATCCACTCTAGGAGGCATAAACTCAAGAGTGAGTAATTCTTTAAAGTCCAAATGTTTCATATCAAGGTGCATCCGCTTAGGATATGTTAAGGCATATTGAATTGGTTCGCGCATATCAGGATTGCCCATTTGAGCAAGTATGGCACCATCATTTAATCGAATCATAGAGTGGATAATACTTTGAGGATGTACTACCACATCGATATGATTGAAATCAAAATCAAATAACCAATGAGCCTCAATTACCTCTAAACCTTTATTGAATAAAGATGCAGAATCAATAGTAATTTTACTGCCCATATTCCATGTAGGATGTTTTAAACAATCCTCAGCTGTAGCAGACGCAATACGTTCGCTTGACCAGGTTCGAAGCGGACCCCCAGAAGCTGTTAGAATCAATGAGTCTACATTTGATTTAGTTTGTCCTTCTAAGCATTGAAAAATGGCACTATGTTCACTATCAATAGGTAATATATCCACATTATATTCCTTGGCAAGCGCTGTAATCAAAGGCCCACCTGCTACCAAGGTTTCCTTATTAGCTAAACCAATCGTCTTATGTGATTTAATAGCTTCTACAGTTGGTTCAATGCCAACGGCTCCAACAATAGCAGTAACAACCATGGTCGCTTCTTGAATGGTAGCAGCAGCTATTAAAGCTTCTTTACCACCAATTAGTTTAGTCGAACCATGGTAACGTTCTTTAATAAGAGCATATGCATCCTCATCAACAACACCAGCTATAAGAGGATGAAATTCATTAATTTGCTGTTCTAGTAGATCAATATTCCGATGTGCAACCAAAGCGACAGCTTCAAATTGATCTGGGTGTTGTTTGATAACATCTAGTGTCTGTGTTCCAATAGAGCCAGTACTGCCCAATATACTCACATATTTCATAAAAGCCTTCTTTTCTGCTTATGCCAATTATGCAAAACACAATATTAGTAATAATGTAACAGGTGCCGTAAACATCAAGCTATCAAAGCGATCTAACACACCGCCGTGACCGGGTAATAATGTACCCGAGTCTTTTACATTACATAATCGTTTTAGCTTAGATTCAAATAAATCGCCTAAAGGTGCTAATATACCACATATAATTCCCACATAGACGCCAATATAAATAGGTATACTACTGATAATCGCATATACAATTCCAGTTATAATGCAGCCGATAAAACCTCCAATAAAACCTTCTAATGTTTTATTGGGACTAATAGAAGGTACTATCTTACGTTTACCAAATGCACGACCTGCAAAATACGCAAATGTATCACTGGCCCATGTAGAAAATAATAATAGCCAAAGCATAACTACGCCCCAGCTTTCACCTTCAACAGGCATAGTTAAGGAACTATATAACCAATCATGACGAATTAGGAGTAAAGATCCAAGTCCCATGATGATATATAAGAGTCCAAATACGCTATAGGAAACGCTACCCATAGAATACGTATTTTCACCAAATGTACACATTAAATAGTTAGCTATGATGGCAAATGTAAAACAAGCTAAACTCAATGTATAATTTCCAAACCATAAGGATATCATGATTACAATAATAGATAGATACCCCCATAATAGGGGAACACGAACATGTTTAGCCTTACTTAACAGTGCAAATTCTCGCCACCCAATAAGTGCTAACAATGTAATAAGTACATCATAAGTAAAGCCACCTAATGTAATGGCACCTAATGCGATAATAAACCCAATAACGGCTGTAATAACACGTGTTTTAAGCATCGATTATTCCTCTTGCAAGCCACCGAAACGACGTTCTCGTTTTTGATAAGCTGCTATAGCTTCTAATAATGTTTCTTTTGTAAAATCTGGCCAATGTAAATCTGTGAACCAGAATTCAGCATAAGCTAATTGCCATAATAAAAAATTACTGATACGGTAATCTTTACTTGGACGTATCAACAAATCGACATCACTAAACTCACGCGTATACAGATGATCGCTAATATATTGTTCAGTAATATCCTGAACTGTAAGATTTCCTTCTAACACAGATTGTGCTATGCCTTTTACAGTTCTTACTATTTCATCACGCCCACCATAATTGATTGCTAATTGTAAGGTTAGGCCTGTATTATTCTTAGTTAATGATTCGGAATCTTGAATAATTTGTTGCAATTCCTCTGAAAGTCCCTGAATATGGCCAATAAAACGTATACGCACATTGTGTTCATGCATATATCGTACATTTTTTTGTAAATATTCTTTTATCAGAGCCATTAAAAGAGAGACCTCTTGTTCAGGTCGTTTCCAATTTTCTGTAGAAAATCCATATACTGTTAATGCACTAACACCAATTTCATCAGCAGCAATAACAATTTCTTTTAATACATCAGCACCTGCTCGATGTCCCATTGACCGAGGCATGCCACGACGCTTTGCCCAACGCCCATTGCCATCCATGATAATAGCAACATGACGAGGTACATTATGTTCATCTATAGTAATGGTAGATGATGTATCGCGTTTAAATAGTTTCCTCAGCATACATTACCCCCAGAGTATGTCCAAAATCACTAGCCACCATTGGCCTATATAAAATGATATGGAGCATATCATCACATGCAGTAATTCTTGCGACATAATAGCCTTCAGAGGCTATATCAAAAAAGCGATTAAAGTTATCGCCAATTATTACCTTAAAAGGAATATGGGCAGCCTGCAATTGAGACTTTGCAAGCTGCCAAGGCATTCCGATAAGACTACTAGAATCGGTCATTATACTTCTAATACGTCCTTTTCTTTAACGGCTTTCAAATCATCGATTTGTTTAATCTTTTTATCCGTTAATTTTTGAATTTGATCTAAACCATCTTTAGCATCATCTTCAGTAATTGTTTTTGCTTTTTCTTCTTTTTTTAATGCATCATTAGCATCGCGGCGAATATTGCGAATCGCTACCTTTGCATCTTCAGCTTTCTTATGAACTACTTTTACAATCTCTTTACGACGTTCTTCAGTCAATTGGGGGATTGTTAAGCGAATAGCAGTACCGTCATTCCCAGGATTCAATCCTAAGTCAGATTGTAAAATGGCCTTTTCTATGGCACCAATCATGGACTTATCCCATGGTGCGATTAAAATCATACGTGGTTCTGGTACAGAGATATTTGCTACTTGATTAATTGGTGAAGGAGATCCATAATAATCAACCATTACCTTATCAAGTAAGGCAGTACTAGCTCGACCGGTACGAATAGAAGCAAATTCATGCTTCAAAGACTCAATGGACTTATTCATACGCTCTTCTTGTTGTTGCAGTAAGTCTTTTAATTCCATATTGATTATACCCCGTGAACGATGGTCCCTACTTCTTCACCCTTAGCAGCTTTAGTAATATTACCAGGAATATCCATGCTAAATACGATAATAGGGATATTATTATCTTTACATAATGTAGTGGATGTAGAATCCATTACCTTTAATTCTTTTGTAATAATGTCATTATATGTCAATTCATCAAATTTAACGGCATTTGGATTTGTTTTTGGATCAGAATCATATACACCATCAGCAAACTTTTTAGCCATCAAAATTGCATCTGCTTCAATTTCTGCAGCACGCAATGCAGCTGTTGTATCTGTAGAAAAATACGGTTTACCTAGACCCGCGCCAAAGATAACGATGCGTTTTTTCTCTAAATGTCGAATTGCACGACGACGAATATAAGGTTCTGCTACCTCTTGCATTTCAATAGCTGTTTGTACACGAGTATCAACACCAGCTTGTTCTAATGCATCTTGCAATGCTAAGGAGTTCATCACTGTTGCTAACATGCCCATATAGTCAGCTGTAGCACGATCCATGCCTTTATTACTACCAGCCAAACCTCTCCATAGGTTACCGCCACCAACAACAATAGCGATTTCTAAATCAGTGGACTTAGCTAAAGCCGCAATTTCTTGTGCGAACTTTTCAACTACATCTGGATTGATACCAAAGCCTTGTTCTCCTGCTAAAGCCTCACCACTTAACTTCAAAACAATACGTTTAAAGTGTCTTTTTGCCATTTGTATACTCCTCTATTGCAAAATAAGAGAACACGGTACGGTGTTCTCTTATTATTTCTTAATTATTTACCAACAGATGCCATTACTTCTGCTACGAAGTCATCTTGGCGTTTTTCAATGCCTTCGCCTAAACCGTAGCGAACAAAACGACGTACGTTGATGTTTTCACCGATTTTTGCAATATTTTCATTAATGATATCAATAACAGATTTGTCACCATCTTTAATGAACGCTTGTTCTAATAGGCAATTTTCTTTATAGAATTTTTCAATACGGCCATTAACCATTTTTTCCAAAACAGCTTCAGGTTTTGGTTTACGACCAGCTTTAACGTCTTCTTCAGCTTCTACCTTAGCTTGTTCCAACAATACTTGTTTTTCATGTTCGATTACTTCAGCAGGAACTTCTTCACGATTCAAGTATGTAGGGTTAACAGCAGCGATTTGCATAGCAATATCACGTGCTAAGTTTTGGAAATCATCAGTTTTAGCAACAAAGTCAGTTTCGCAGTTTACTTCAACCAAAACACCGATACGACCACCAGCATGAATGTAGGATTGTACTACACCTTCAGCTGCAATACGACCTGCTTTTTTAGCAGCAGCAGCCAAACCTTTTTCACGAAGAAGGTCAACCGCTTTATCGATATTACCGTCAGTTTCAACCAATGCTTTTTTAGCATCCATCATACCAGCGCCAGTCATGTCGCGCAATTCTTTTACCAAAGCAGCAGTAATTGCCATTATTTTCTTCCTCCTAGTACTAATTAAGGTAAGGATATAGTCCTTACCCTAATTATATATGTTATAGATTTATCTTTCAAATGCTAATCAATTATGATTAAGCTTGACCGTCGCGAACCATTTCTGCAGAATCAGAAACCATGTTATCTAATGCTTCATCAAAGGATTCGCCTTGACGACCTTCAAGAACAGCGTCAGCCATTTTACCAGCTAATAATTTTACAGCACGGATAGCGTCATCATTTGCTGGGATTGGAAATTCAACTTCGTCTGGATCACAGTTAGTGTCAACTGTTGCAACAACTGGAATACCCAATTTTTTAGCTTCTGCAATAGCGATTTTTTCTTTTTTAGGATCAACTACGAAAAGAGCACCTGGCATTTTAGGCATATCTTTGATACCGCCAAGATATTTTTCCAATTTTTCCATTTCATGACGAAGGCCGATAACTTCTTTTTTAGGTAATACTTCGAAAGTACCATCTTCTGCCATAGCTTCCAATTGTTTTAAACGTTTAATACGAGTTTCAATTGTTTTGAAATTAGTCAACATGCCGCCCAACCAACGTTCGTTAACGAAGAACATGTTAGCACGGATAGCTTCTTCTTTAATAGCTTCTTGAGCTTGTTTTTTAGTACCTACGAACAAGATTACTTCGCCTTGGGAAGCAACTTCACGTAAGAAATTGTAAGCTTCTTCTACTTTTTTAACTGTTTTAGACAAGTCAATGATATAAATACCATTGCGTTCAGTGAAGATGAATTTCGCCATTTTAGGGTTCCATCTTCTAGTCTGATGACCAAAGTGTACACCAGCCTCTAATAATTGTTTCATTGATACTACTGCCATTGTGGCACCTCCTGTTAATTAACCTCCGCCGCTTCATCCTTCGGGTCACCCAAAATTAGGCACAGTACCGAAGTCCACCGACGTGCTTATTTTTCATACCAGATAATTTTAACAAAAAATTATCGTAAAAGCAAGTAAAGAGTCAGTAATTCCAAAAGAATTACTGACTCTTTACGAAGATCTACATGTTTAATTATAAAATATTACATTCTTATAACAAGTATATTAGTTATTTCGTATAGCTTCTATCATCTTAGCTCTATTGGGAGCACCGAATACTGCTGAACCTGCAACTAATACAGTTGCACCTGCATCCTTGACTGGAATACACGTAATATCATTGATACCACCGTCTACTTCTATAACAGCATTCGTATTTTCTACGGAATCTAATAACAGTTTAGCTTGTTTAATTTTCTCAACAGCCCGAGGAATAAAAGATTGGCCTCCAAATCCAGGATTTACGGACATAATTAAAATCATATCTAGATCTCCTGCCACATCTTCTAACATTGAAACAGGAGTACCTGGGTTAAGTGCAACACCAGCTTTCATACCTACCGACTTAATATGTTGTATTAAACGATGTATATGAGGAACAGTTTCTTGATGAAATGTAAAATATTCAACCCCTATTTTCGCATATTCCTCGACATAATCCGCAGGATTTGTAACCATTAAATGTACATCGAACGGCAATGATGTATGTGGGCGAATAGCTTTCACTATAGGTGCGCCAAATGTTAAATTAGGAACAAAATGCCCATCCATAACATCAATATGTAAATAATCTGCCCCAGCTTGTTCAATAGTTTTAACTTCATCACGCAATATAGAAAAGTCTGCAGATAACATCGACGGTGCTATTTTTATCATTTTAAAACCTCTTTCTTTGGTTCTGTATATCTTTTCTAATAATCTGATATGCATCATAGCGGCTTTCATAAATCTTATGATCCGCTAACGCCTTTTTAATTCCACAAATAGGTTCATGCTCATGATAACAAGGGCTAAATTTACAAGCGTCCACATAATCAGAAAATTCTGGGAATAACGTAGGTAATCGTTCTAATGTAATATCGGTAAACTCAATAGAACTAAAACCAGGTGTATCCATAATAAAGGAATCCGTATTTAGGCTAAATAATGAGGCATGCCGTGTTGTATGCTTACCACGTTTAATCTTGTCGCTTATTTCACCTGTTTGGAATGCAAATTTCTCATCAACCGCATTTAATAAGCTACTTTTACCAACACCAGAAGGCCCTGCAAAGGCCGTTACCTTATGCTGTAATTGACTACGCAATTCATCAATACCGATATTATGTGTAGCAGATGTAGTAATAACATGATAATCAATCGATTTATATTTATTAATTAGTTCATCTGTCGCAGAATCCCCTACATCGTATTTATTTATACATAGGAGAACAGGAATATCGGCATGTTCAATCATTACCAGCATCTTGTCAAGCAATAATTCATTGATATCCGGATTATGAGCAGCTACCACGAGAATAACCTGATCTATATTAGCAACGGCAGGTCGTATCATAGAATTTTTACGTGGTAAAATGGCCTCAACAAAGCCATCATTGGAAAACTCAACTCGATCACCAACTAATAAGCTATATCGAGACTTTTTGATACGCCCTCTAACCTTGCATTCATGAATGGTTCCCAATTCATCTTGGATATAAAAGTAACCATTCATATTTTTAATTACAATACCTGTGTTCATAGCACCTCTATAATGCAGTATCCTGAACTAATGCGCCATTTAGATATACTTGTATTCGCACATTACCAACACCGGAAACATTTTTCACGATCCGGTCACCAGGCTTATTGGTATCATCATAAATGACAGATGAACCTTCATCATCTTTAACTACGATTTTTACCTCCTGATTTTTTGAACCAGATGGTACCGTTATATCCACAGTTCCTTTAGTACGATTTGAAGAGCTTTGTTTTGAATCATCCTTCTTATTGGATGCATCCTTTAATTCAGTGGCTAAATTTAAGCTACTGCCTTCAGAAACCTCTTCACCAGCCTTAATACTTTGTTCTGTTACAATCGATTTATCATCAACCGAACCAGATATTTGATTAACCCCAATGTTATTAGAGCTTAAAACTTGGCGTGCATCCTTCAATGTCATGCCAACCACATCAGGCATTTTTACTTTTTTGGCTTGCGCCTTATTAAGAACTAAATCTATAGTTGTGCCCTTTGAAACTTTTGAATCACCAGAAGGACTTTGAGCAACTATAACATTATCAGGCTTTCCTTCCACAGAACCTTGTGTGATTTTACCAACCACAAGACCTAAATCTTTTAAACGTTGACGTGCTTGTTCTACGGTTAAACCGGATAAATCTGGAACCGTAATATCACCAACACCTTTAGATACGACAAGATGAATAGTACGTTGTTCTTTTACCTTTTCACCAGCCCCTGGACTTTGAGAGATGACTTGTCCTGCTGGTACATCTGTATTGGTTACTTCACTGGTGGAAACGCGCAAATGTTTATCTTCCAAAATATTTTTCGCTACAGACACTTGTTTTCCTACTACATTGGGCACGTCTACAGTTGTATTACTCCAGAAATTACCATAGCTCAAGAACGCCCCTAAAAATGCAATCAAAAAAATAACGGCAGCACCAAGAACTATATATTTCTGTGGTATGGATGCAATCTTACTAAGCATAGATTTCTTTTTAACCTCATTAGGCGTAGAGTCATCAATATCATTAAAATCTTCTAATGTATCCGGATCTACAGCTGGAATCATTTGTGTGGCAAAATCATAAGGTTCATGTCGTTGAGTTTTTCCCATTGTAAAGCCTTGGGATAACCTTAAATCCCCCATCATTTCCGAAATAGAATCAAAGCGATCGGCCGGATTTTTAGCTAATGCTTTCAACACAACAGCCTCTAACAATGGTGGAATAGACGGATTGTATCGCGTTGGAGGAATTACCTTTTCACGAACATGTTTTAATGCTACTGCAATTGGCGTTTCCCCTTCAAAAGGAACCTTACCAGTTAACATTTCATATAAAACTACACCTAATGAATAGATATCTGTACTCCCATCCACTGATTTACCACTTGCTTGCTCAGGTGAAAGATAGTGCGCTGACCCCATGATTGAGTTTGTATACATAACGGTATTCGTGGTATTCATGGCGCGGGCAATACCAAAATCAGTAACCTTTACGCGACCAGTATTTGTAATGATGACATTATGTGGTTTTATATCACAATGAACAATTCCCATTGCATGGGCATGTTCTAACCCTTCACCGATGGCAATAGTAATTTTAACCGCTTCATCAATTGATAGTCGATGATGACGTGTAATATATTCCTTAAGCGTTTCCCCATCAACGTATTCCATAATGATATAATGCATCCCTTGATCGTAGCCTACATCATACATATTAACAATATTAGGATGATTTAATTTACCTGCGGCTTGAGCTTCTCGTTTAAAGCGACTTACAAATTCGTCATCACTAGCAAAGTTTGAATGTAAAATTTTTATAGCTACTGGGCGCCCTAATAATGTATCTTCACCTTTATATACATCGGCCATTCCGCCGACGCCAATTTTAGTCAGGATACGATAGCGATTATCCAGCAATGTATCTTTAATCTTCATAATATTTATAACTCTCCATATCTAGATTAGATAGTTCCTACAATAATGGTAACATTATCACCGGCACCGGCATCATAGACGTCAGCAATCAATATATTTAAAACCTCCGTATTATCATTTGTATCATGTAATACTTGTCGGATTGTTTCATCACTAACATACCCGGACAATCCATCTGTACATAGTAAAATACGATCACCGGTTTTTACTGAAAGTGTACCACTATCGACATGTAAATCTTCTTCAACACCAACTGCTCTAGTCAGTAAATTACGTTGTGGATGGACTAACATCTCATCCTTTGTAATTTCTCCAGCATCCAATAGCTGTTGTACCATAGAGTGATCAGTGGTAATTTGAGTCAATTCATCATTTCTATAAATATAGAGTCTACTGTCACCTACACTGGCCCACAGCAGATTATCATCTACCTTAGCGACTACTACAGCAGTCGTTCCCATCCCACTAAGTCGTTCCTCTCGTGCTACGCGATTTACTATACGCGTATTAGCGTGTAGTATGGCATCTACAAGGGATGATTCGTCAATAGTAGAAATTGATTGTAAATATTCTTTTATTTCATCAACCGCATAGGTGCTGGCAATTTCTCCACCTCTATAGCCACCCATACCGTCGGTGACAGCACAAATGTTATCGCTAATAAAAAATCGATCTTCATTCTGCTTTCTGACTAATCCAATTTTACTTAAACCTACGATATTATTCATGAATCTCCTCTTTCCGTCCATGGGCCGCTTTTAATTGCCCACATGCGGCTTGAATAGCATCGCCCATCTCTTTACGGATTGTAACAGAAACACCATAAGAGGCGATAATATCCTTAAATACGTTCATATGTTTACTAGAAGGTTTATACAAATTAATATGTTCATTACCATTTACAGGAATCAGGTTAATATGACAATTAGGGAATTCCTTACCAATTCGACCTAATTCATGTGCTTCCTCTAATGATACATTTATTGAATCTATTAAAATATACTCAAACGTAATACGTCGTTGTGTCTTGTCATAATAATATTTTACAGCCTCTAGAACCTCTTCCAATTTATATCGAGATCCGACAGGCATAATCTTACGACGTGTTTCATCTGATGTAGCATGTAAGGATAATGCCAATGTAATCGGCAAATCCTCATCTGCTAATTTATAAATATTAGGAACCCATCCACATGTAGATATAGTCATCTTTCTATAACTTATATCAAATGTAGTTGAATCATGAATTATTTTTAATGCTTGTAGTACATTATCATAATTTTGTAAAGGTTCACCAGCCCCCATAACTACTAATGAATGGATATCTTCCTTTTTTAGGGAACTAAAAAGAACAACTTGTCCTACGATTTCAGACACGGTTAAATCACGAAATAATCCCCCCTGTGTAGAAGCACAGAAGACACAGCCCATGGCGCATCCCACTTGAGAAGAAACGCATATGGAATTACCATAATGTTGCTCCATTAAAACAGTTTCAATACGGCTGCCATCAGTAAGCTCTAATAGTAATTTCTGTGTTTTTCCATCAGGAGATATAGATTGGGTGATAACCTTAGGAATTGACAATTTACAATTAGTATCCAACCAATCTCTTAACATTTTAGGGAATTGTGTCATATCTTGAAATACAAAAATATGACGATGATAAATATAATCTATTAATTGTTTTGCACGAAATTTTTGGAATTTATAGTCTTCAAATAACGTTTGTAATTCAACTAGAGATTTACCTAGTAATTCAATCATAAATACTCCCATTCACTAATGACTAATTAGTTAAGATAGTCGCTGCATTTTCACCATAAAGAAACCATCCATGTCATCTTTAGGTGGATTTGTTGTAATCATACCATTATTTGATGTAAGTGGAAAATCTTGAGGCACAGAAACAATTGTAAATTCACTATGCTTTTGTAAAAATGTTTCAACTACCTCTTCATTTTCCTTATAGTTTAATGTACATGTTGAGTATATTAAATACCCATTTACCTTTACTGTCCTTGCAGCACGTTCTAAGATATCTAACTGCAATGGTGGTAATTCTGAAAGAATAGATTCTTGCTTACGCCATCGCATATCAAGTTTCTTTTGTAGTATGCCCAAACCAGAACAAGGAGCATCCACCAATACGCGATCAAAATAAGAATCCCAGTTATTAGGTAATTGTGTAGCATCCTGTACTTTAGTTTGTACAATAGAAACTCCAAGACGACTAGCATTAGACTCCATTAGTTCAATCTTATGTGCATGAATATCGCAACTCATAATCGAACCGGTATTATCCATCAATGAAGCCATATACATCGACTTACCACCAGGTGCTGCACAGCAATCTAAAATACAATCACCCGGTTTTGGATCTACAAGGCGTGCTACCATCATGGACGCCTTATCCATAAATGTAATATATCCATTTATAACAGCATCTGATTTTTCTAAACTTCCACGATGACTATTTATATAAATAATGTCATCATAGGTGCTATCCTGTGAAACATCCCAGCCTTGCTCTTTTAACAATGACAAACATTGCGGAATATCAATAAGAATTGTATTAATGCGCGCTGTTAATATAGGCTGTTGGTTAAACCAAGCACATAAATCTTCCGTTTGTTCACGACCACGTTCACCAATCCATAAATTGATTAGCCATAAGGGAATATTGTATATAAAGGATATTATTTCTACATCATTCTTTGCTAAATCCTCTATACCAATAGTATCTTGTTCTCGAATGACAGATCTCAATATAGCATTCACAAAACCTGATAAGCCATGTGTTAGTTTTTTGGCTAATTTAACTGACTCATTAACGGCAGCACTGTCCGGTACCTTATCCATATAGATAATTTGATATATACCGAGTCGTAAAATCTCAACAACCATGGAGGATAGTTTTTTTACAGGCCTTTTAGCAAAATGCACGATAATAGCATCTAAATAATTCCTTCGACGTACTACACCATATACAAGTTCCGTAAAGAACCGTCTGTCTAGATCTGAAAGATTATACTTTGATATATAGACTTGTAATGTTATGTTGGCGTACGCACCATTTCGATTGATATCAGATAATGCCTTTACAGCCAACAGTCGTATATTTTGTTTTTGTCCGTTTTTAGGAGTTTCGTTCATACTTATCCTTATCAATCAATAATTCAACAGCATTACGAACCTTGTTGATATCAACCGTAGTATTACAACAGGGTCCATTAGGGCGTTCGTTTAATACCCCAATAACAGGAATGGGAAATACATCAGCCATTCCACTAGAAAGATCACGTTCACAAGCTATAGCAATAATAGCCTTAGGTTTTGCTTCTTTAACCTTCATACGGGCTAACGTTCCACCAGTGACAACGATGAATTGACAGCCATACTCTTTTGCAATACCCAGTAAGCCACCCACTTCACATCGCCCACATTGCTTACAATTATATACGTCATGTGTCACCTTATGAACACATGTATTTTCTTGCAAACAATGAGGTGTTAATAAGAGTATTCGTTCAGGGCTCACCTTATATAATTTCATTACTACTAAATGATTGATTAAATCAATCATAGATTGTCGTAATTCATCCTTTGTAACACCTGTAAAAATTTTTCCCAACCCTAAAGATATAGGAAATAACAAATATATAAAGCGATTAGCTAAACGTAATATAATAGGGTGGATATGTTTAACACCTGCTGAAGCAATACATAAAATAAGCCATAAGAACCAGATGATAAAAATGATCACTCCACCTATAACTTCACTTGTAACCGCTAGTGTATATGATATTCTCTCTAATCCGGGCCATACTATATACATTGTAAAACCAATGATAATAGAAATCGCTAAACAAGACAGTGCTGAGAGATTTAAATATAGTGGATATGTTTTGTAAGATACATTACACTTTGTCAAATGCAATACCACCTTTAATTTGGTGACCATTAATAAAGTCTTGTGCACTAATGCGTTTTTTATTTTCTGGTTGTACCTCTGTAAGAAGAATAAATCTATGTTCACCAGTTGATACAATCAATCCTTTAGATGTATGTACAATTGTACCTGCAGGTGCAAAATCTACAGCAACCTGGTGATGATTACAAATAACTGTAGCCTTACCTTCATTTATAGATTCAACATTAATGGTTTGAGCAGACCAAATCTTTAAACGTTTTCCTTGTAAAAAGGTATAACATCCGGGTGCTGGATTTAATCCACGAATTAAATTAACAATCTTATGAGCCGGTTGATTCCAATCGATTAATCCCATTTCCTTAGTGATTTTAGATGTATGACTTGCCAAATTATCATCTTGAGGTGTAGCCTTAATTTCACCTTTCACCCACTTATCTAGGACTGGGGAAATTGTTCGGGCCCCCAATTCCGCAATACGCTCGAATAAAGCACCCGTAGTTTCATTTGGTTGAATGTCAATTTCTGCAATATCAATGATATCACCCGTATCTAAACCATCATCCATATGCATAATCGTAACGCCGGTCTTAATATCACCGTTTAAAATTGCATAATGGATAGGAGCTGCCCCCCTATACTTAGGCAAGATAGATGCATGAATATTGATACACCCATATTTTGGAAGTCGAATAAGCCAAGGCGGTAATATCTTGCCATACGCAATTACAACTATTACATCGGGAACTAGATCAGTCAACTCTTTTTGAACGGCGTCGTCTCGCAATGTAATAGGCTGATATACAGGTAAGTTCAATGACAAAGCAGCCTCTTTAACTGGTGGCATTTGAATCTGCTTACCGCGTCCTTTTTGCTTATCTGGTTGACAGTATACACCAACTACAGAATGGCCAGCCTCAACTAGTGCACGTAATGTAGGGACGGAAAAATCTGGTGTTCCCATGAATACAATACGTAACGGTTTATTGTTAGACAATTTCCTTTTCCTCCGGATGATCTGCAATACGACGTAAATTAGTCGCCTTTTCAATAAATAGATGACCTTCTAAATGATCAATTTCATGTTGAAAAATTCTAGCCAAGAAGCCTTCGGCCTTAATGGTAACCTTTTTATTATGAGGATCTATACCTTTTACGGTTACTTTTTCGTACCGTTCTACATCGCCAAAATAACCAGGTACACTTAAACACCCTTCTAAGCCAATTTGAGATCCTTCACCATGAATGATTTCAGGGTTTATGAGTGCTATTAATCCACTGCCTGCATGATCATCAACTACGATAATACGCTTAGATACATTAACCTGTGGCGCTGCTAATCCAACGCCTTCAGTTTTGTACATTGTATCAGCCATATCTTCTATTAATGCACGCAATTTTTTATTTACATGTTCTACAGGTTCTGCTATTTCCTTTAAAACAGGGTGACCTGCTTTTACAACTTCTAATACTGCCATTTTTCCTCTTATTAAATAGGGTCTACATCAATGAGTAGCCCTTCTTGTGTAAAAATCCAAGAATGATATATGTAATCTTTTACGGCATCTAAATTTTCTCCACGAATCATAATCGATAAACGATACATATCGCGGATTTTTTTTATGCCTGCTTCATAAGGTCCATTTAAATCAATCGATTGCGACTCAAATCTAGACTCTAAATCATCTACAATTTTTTGTGCTATGGACTCAGCCATTTCTTCCTTTATATGGCGCACTACCATGTAAATCATTTCACGAAATGGCGGGTATCCTAAGGCCTTACGATTTTCTATTTCTTCATTGTAAAAGCCCAAATAATCATGAGCCTTACTTTTTATTATAGCATAATTTAAAGGATTATATGTTTGTATAACAACGCTGCCTACCTTATCACCACGTCCTGCTCGGCCTGAAGTTTGAGTTAATAAGTCGAATGCTCGTTCAGATGCAGAATAAACAGGGATATTCAAGACGGAATCAGCAGTCAATATACCCACTGCTGTAACATCCTTAAAATCATGACCTTTGGATACCATTTGGGTGCCCAATAAAATATCATATTTATGATTTCCGAAATCTTGAAGAATTTCTTCGCCCACATCTTTATGCTTAGTAACATCTTGGTCTAAGCGCGCAATCCTTGCACGTTTAAAATGGCGTCGTAACTCTTCTTCCACCTTTTGCGTACCTGATCCAAAGAATTTAATTTTTTTACTGCCACATTTTGGACATATAGTAGGTATTGGTTCATGATGTTCACAATAGTGACACCGTAATTCCGCACCCGCCTGGTGATACACCATAGCCACCTCGCAATGTGGGCACATAATTGTTTCCCCACAATCACGGCACATTACAAATGTACTATAGCCTCGGCGATTTAAAAGAATAATCATCTGATTTCCATCGGCTAATGTACGCTCAATCAGATTTGTCATAGCATCAGAAAATACGGAATAATTGCCGTGGATCATTTCCTCTTTCATATCCACAATATGGACATGAGGCATGGCTTGGTCAAAAATACGAGTGGGCAACTCTAATAGCTTATATTGTCCTTGTAAAGCCTTGTAATACGATGTTATAGCAGGCGTGGCAGATCCTAAAATAACGACGCAATTATGGGCCTGTCCGCGCCATAACGCTACATTTTTTGCATTATATCGAATCATATCCTCTTGCTTGTAAGATGTATCATGTTCTTCATCTAGCACTATAAGGCCAATATCCTCTGCCGGAGCAAACACTGCAGACCGAGCACCAATAATGATATGGCTGTCCTTTCTTCGTATACGTTCCCAGTTGTTATTTCGCTCACTAATGGTTAGTTTACTGTGAAAGACAACAACTTCATCACCAAAGGTAGACACAAATCGACGAACAATCTGATCTGTCAAGATGATTTCAGGAACAAGAATAATAGCTGTTTTACCACGTCCTATACAACGTGCAGCAGCTTTCAAATAAATCTGCGTTTTACCACTACCCGTTACGCCGTGTAATAAAAACGTTTCATATTTGTCTTGATCCATCGTTTGTTTAATTGGTTCATATACAGCTTGTTGTGCATCTGTCAATGGTATGGTTTCTTCACCACTGAGCAATTCTTTGAATGACGTTTTCGTATCTTTAAAACGTTTCTCTATATGAATGCCCTTTTCTCCAGCCACTTGTTTAATGACCATATAAGAATATCCCTTGGCTCTCAACAAGGACTTAGGAGCGCCGCCTACATCAATTAAAAAAGCAGCTAATTCTCGTTGTTTACGTTTTTTAGGGCTCAATTGGTCTATATCAAATTCAGATGTAACAATAAGCCATTCTTCCTTTGGAGCATCATATGATTTTAACGTTTTATGAACAGTAAATAGCCGTAACGCATCGCCAAAGGAGCATAAGAAGTAATGGCTAATTTGTTCTGCTGTATCCATCATTTCGCGTGTGAACCATGGATCACTATCGAGAATATCTATAATAGAACGCAATGTAAATGAAGGTTTTTCCAAAAGATCTTCATAACCAATTAGTATGCCTTCTTCACGGCTACCACCTAAGGGAACTAATACACGCGTTCCTGCCTCTACGTCACCAAACTTATCGGGCAATAAATAACTTAAAGGCTTATGTAGTTGTTTTGCAGGTCGATTAATAATAATACTTGCTACGCGCATTAGTTCACCTCCTCTAATCTAATTATTATATCATATTCAAAAGGAGATAAAAAAAGACTTAGTAG